>DATEEF010000117.1:0-6647 GCA_035281265.1 Steroidobacteraceae bacterium | reverse complement strand
TCGAGGTCCTCGGTGTCCGCCATGAACACCTGCGGCGTCTTGCCGCCGCACTCGAGGGCGACCTGCTTCATGTTCGACTGGCCGGCGTACTGCAGGATCATCTTGCCGACGGCGGTCGAGCCGGTGAAGGTGATCTTGCGCACGTCGTCGTGCAGCGCGAGCGCCTTGCCCGCCTGCTCGCCGAGGCCGTTGACGACGTTCAGCACGCCCGCCGGCCCGCCGGCCTCCATGAAAAGCTCGGCGAGCTTCAGGCAGCTGAGCGGCGCCTGCTCGGCGGGCTTCAGCACGACCGTGTTGCCGGCCGCGAGCGCGGGCGCGATCTTCCAGGTCGCCATCAGGAGCGGGTAGTTCCAGGGCGAGATTGCGCCGACGACGCCGTAGGGCTCGCGCAGCACCATGTGCACGACGCCGGACTCGGTGCTGGTCACCGCGCCATCCACCTTGTCGATGCATTCCGCCATGAAGCGGATCGTCTCGACGACGGCCGGCAGGTCGATGCCGACGACGTCCGCGATGGGCTTGCCCATGTCGAGCGTCTCGAGCACGGCGAGCCCCTCGGCGTTCTCGTCGATGAGCTGGGCGAAGCGGTACAGGATCTCCATGCGCGCGCGCGGCGCCAGCTTCGACCAGGCGCCCGACTTGAACGCCTTCTTAGCGGCCGCGACGGCGCGGTCGATGTCCTCGGCCGTGCCGGCTGCGACCTCCGCGATCACCTGGCCGTTCGCGGGGTTGACGCTCTCGATGCGGCCGCCCTTCCTGGCGTCGACGTACTTGCCATCGATGAAGAGCCGGCCCTCGGGCTTCTTCTGCGCCTTCTCGGCGACGGACTTCCAGCGTGCATGGCTGTGACTGGCAACGGCCTGGATGCTCATCGTGCTTGCCTCTTGTGTTCAGTCTCAACGGAAGGAACCGCTTGCGGAATCATCAGGGCGTCCACGATGGCACATCCATCGGCATGGACGATCACGGGGTTCAGGTCGATCTCGGAGAAGTGCTCGCCGAGCGCCGCGACCAGCGCGGAAAACCGCGACGCCACGCGGCAGAACTCCCCGACCGCGAGCGGACGCCGGTGGCGCCGGCTCGCCAGGAGCGAGGCGATGCGGAGCTTCCTCACCAGGCGCTCCGCCTCGGATGGCCCGAACGGCGGCACGCCGTACACGGCGTCGGCGAGCGCCTCGACGTGCACGCCGCCGGCGCCGATCAGCACGACCGGCCCGAACTGCGCGTCGTTCACCATGCCGAGCAGCATCTCGATGCCATGGGCCTCGATCATCGGCGCGACCAGCACGCGCGTGTCGATGCGCTTGGCGAGGTCGCGGTATGCCGTCGACACCGCGGTCTTGTCGGCGAGCGCGAGGTGGATGCCCTGGCGCTCGCTCTTGTGGTCGAGCCCGCGCTTCGCCGTCTTGAGGACGACCGGGTAGCCCATGGCCTCCGCCGCGGCGATCGCCGGCATCTCGCCCTCGACGATCGTGCCGGCATTCGCGGGCAGGCCGGCGTCGCCCAGCAGCGTCAGCGCGTCGTTCTCGTCGAAGCGTCGCCGGTCGGCCAGGCGGGCGCGCATGCGCGCGAGCACCTGCGGCGGAATCTCCGGCGCGCCCTCGCCGGTGCGAGCGGCAAAGTCGCGATGGTCGAGCAGGTGGCGCACGCCGCGCAGGAAGGACTCGAGGCCGTCGACGACCGGAAAGCCCTCGCGAGTGGCCTCGACGACCAGCGGATCGGTGCCCGTGCCCTGGCGGTTGGATACGAGGATGGCGGGCTTGCCCGAGGCGCGGTGGCCCACGCGCAGGTAGTCGATGTAGCCGGCATAGATGCCGCCTCCCGCGATGCGGTCGTGCACGACGGCGCCGAGCGCCGCCTGCGGATCGCTCATCAGCACGGCGAGGCAGTTCTGCATCGCGACGTCGAAATCGGGGCCGCCCGTGCTCCAGGCGTCGAGCGGGTTGACCGCGGGCAGGCCCGGGTCGAGGAGGGACTCGAGATTCCGGGTCGAGGCGGGCGTCAGCTGCGTGAGCGGCACGCCGTGGTCGGAGGCGAGGTCGATCAGGAGCTGGCGCTCGCCACCCGAGTCGTGGATCGAGACAAGCCCGCCGTCGCCAAGCGCGTGCGGCTGCGCGAACAGGATGAGGCTCGTCGAGAGCTCGTCCATGTCGCGGGCACGGTGCACGCCGTAGCGGTCGAAGATCGCGTCGTACACGGCGTCCTCGCCCGCGATCGCGCCGGAGTGCGAGACGGTGAGCCTGGCCGACAGCTCCGTGCGCCCGACCTTCAGCGCCACCACGGGGATGCCGCGGTCGCGCGCGCGGGCGAGGGCACGGACGAGGCCGGCGGGGTTGCGCGCCGTCTCCATGAAGAGGCCGACCGCGCGCGTGCCTGGCATTTCGAGGGCGTAGTCCAGGTACTCGTCCATCGAGACCGCGAGCTCCTGGCCGGTCGAGACCACGAGGTTGAAGTCGATGCGCTCCTCGATGTCGACTATGCCGCACATGCCGGAGCCGGAATGGCTGATGAAGGCGACGTTGCCGCCGCGCCGGTGCATGCGCGTCCTGAACCCGCAGGCCCAGATCCCGTCGGCGAAGTTGTAGAAACCCATGCCGTTCGCGCCGCAGACGACGAGCCCGGACCTGCGGATCTTCGCGAGCACGCGCTCGCGCAGCGGCGGGTCGCCGTCGTCGGCGAGCACGAGCGAGGACATCATCGTGGCGGCGCGCGCGCCGTGCGCGACGGCGTCGTCGAGCGCCGCCTCCATGCGCGCGTCGGCGACCGCGAAGATCACGTGCTCGACGGGCTCGGGGAGAGTCGCGAGGGAGGGATAGCAGGGCACGCCGAGCACGGCATTGCGGCCCGGGTTGACGGCGTACAGCCCGCCCTCGTAGCCGCCCTTCAGCAGGTTCTCGACGACGGTGCGGCCGACGGTGCCCTCGCGCTCGCTGGCGCCGAGGACGGCGATCGACTGCGGCCGGAGCAGGGGATCGAGCCGATGGGCCATGCCGGCGCCGCTCGCGCTGCCGTCAGAAGTCCGCGGCGGGCGTCGTGCGCTTGCGCGCAGGGTCCCAGAAGGGCTGTTCCGTCACGTGGCAGCGCGCCATGACCTTGTACCACTTCAGCTCGCGCTGGTAGTAGATCTCGGCCCAGAGCTCGTCGCCGGGCCGGCCCCACGGCATGTGCAGGGAGGCATAGGCGATGTTCCTCTTCGCCGAGGGCGCCCATTCGGCCGAGGTGACGGTGCCGACGACGTTCTTGTCCTTGTCGTAGACGTAGGCCGAGCGCGCGGGCTTGTTGCCCTCGACGTCGAGCTTGACGAAGCGGTAGCGCGAGCCTTTCTTCTTCTCCTCGAGGAGGGCACGGCGGCCGTTGAAGCAGGGCTTGCTGAAGTCCACGAGCCGTTCGAGGTCGAGCTCGAACGGCGAGCGCGAGCGGTCGGTCATGATCGCCTGGTCGGCGGGATGGAAGTCCACCTGCGCCTGGATGAAGCCCGCTTCGATGCGCGCGACCTCGAGCGCGTGCGTGCCCATGGGCCGGATGCCGTGGATCCTGCCCTTGTCGAACAGCGCGTCCCAGAGGTCCAGCGCCCGCGGCGGGTCGATCCACAGCTCGTAGCCGAGGTCGCCGGTGAAGCCGGTGCGCGACACCATGAGCTCGCCGCCCGCGAACGGGTAGTAGCCGATGTCGAAGGGCTTGAGGTTCTGCACGCCCGTGCACCCGATCGCCTTCAGCACGGCGCAGCTGGTCGGACCCTGGAAGGCGAGCGCGGCGACGTCGTGCGTGTCCTCGACGATGCTCACGTCGAACCCGAACGCGTTTCGCGTCAGCCAGTCGAGCTGGCGCTCCTGCGAGCAGAGGCGGTAGACGCCCTCGCGCAGGTGGAAGATCGTGCCGTCGTCGATGACCTGCCCGTTGTCGTCGCACCAGATCGTGTAGCCCACGCGTCCGGGCTTGATCTTCGCGACGTCGCGCGTGACCAGCCGGTTCAGGAAGGCGAGAGCGTCGGGGCCGCTGATCAGGTGCTTCGTCATCGGCGTGATGTCGAAAACGGCGCAGGCGTTGCGGATCGCCGCGTACTCGAGCTGCTCGTCGAAATAGGCGTCCGCGGTGGTGTAGTCCTTCCAGCGGTGCCATTCGTTCAGGGTGTTGAGTGCCGAGGTGCGCGGGTGGAACGGCGTCTCCCAGACCGCCTTGCGGAAGTGCTCCTTGCGGCCCATGGCTTCCCGGGTGCTCATGCTGCACGCTCCGTGGCGAGGACGGCATTCGCGGCATTGCGGCCGGCGGATCCCATGACGCCGCCGCCCGGATGGCATCCCGCGCCGCAGAGGAACAGGCCGCCGACGGGCATCGCGTACTGCGCGGCGCCCGGGACGGGCCGCATCATCATGAACTGGTCGAGCGCGAGCTCGCCGTGGTGCCAGTGACCGCCGGTGATGCGGAACTCGCGCTCGATGTCGACCGGCAGCAGCAGCTCCGAGGCGACCACCTGCCGCCGCAGCCCCGGCGCATGGCGGTCGAGCACGGACAGCGCGCGGTCGAGCAGCTCGCGGCGCGCGCCGTCTCCGTTCGCGCGCTCATCGAACGGCGCGTAGAGTACGACCGCCGAGAGCACGTGCTTGCCGGGCGGCGCGAGCGACTTGTCGGAAAGCGAGGGGATCGTCACCTCGAGCGCCGGGTCCGGCGAGGTGGCGCCGTACTTCGCCGCGTCGAAGGCGTGCTCGAGGTACGTCATGTCCGGCGAGATCACGAGCCGCTCGCCGACCAGTTCCGAGGCCAGGCGCGTGAAGCTCGGCAGGGCCTCGAGCGCGAGGTGCAGCTTCGCGGCCATGCCCTTGTGGCGGAAGTGCCGGATGCGGTGCACGAAGCCGGTCTCGAGGTTGCGGGCGCCGAGGAGCCTGAACAGCGTCGTCGCCGGGTCGGCGTTGGAGATGACCGTGCCGGCGGCGATCCTCTCGCCGCCCTCGAGCTCGACGCCCGAGACGCGGTCGCCGTCGAGCGTGATGCGGCGGACGGGACTGCCGGTGCGGATCGTGGCGCCGGCGGCACGCGCCGCCCCCGCCATCGCCTCGCCGATCGCGCCCATGCCGCCCTCGGGGATCGACAGTCCCGGGTTGCCAGCGGCCTGGCCCGAGAGGCGGTGCAGCAGCGCGAGCACCGAGTTGTTCGACCGCGGGCCGAGGTTCGCGCCCAGGACCGCGTCGAGGGCGAGCGAGCCCTTGAGGAGCGGCGACTCGAGGATCTCCTCGAGCACGTCGTAGATGTTGATTCCGGCGATGCGCAGGAATTCGCGCATGTCCTCGCGCCCGAGCATGCGGATGTCGAGGCCGAGCGCGGCGGCGCCGCGCAGGTCCGCGCGGCCGCCGCCGCCGAGCCGCGGGGGCACGCGGTTGTGCTGCTTCGCGAAGATGCGCGCGAACTTCAGCATGCGCGCGTGGTAATCCGCGAGGGTCTTGCGGTCGGCCTCCGAGAGCGTGCCCGACTCGAGGCGGCCGTCCTTGTAGACGAGGTGATCGCCCGACGGCGAGAGCGCGACCGTCTTGAGGCCCTCGCGCGCCCACTTGAGGCCGTGCGAGGCGAGCTTGAGCTCGCGCGCGATCCCCGCGTCGAGCAGGTAGGACAGGTGCGCGCAGCCGGAGACGCGGAAGCCCTTGGCGAACTCGCGCGTGACCGCGGCCCCGCCGACCTGGGCGGCGGCCTCGAGCACGACGACTTCGCGCCCGGCGCGGGCGAGGTATGCGGCGCAGGCGAGGCCGTTGTGGCCCGCGCCGACGACGACGATGCGATCCCTGTCAGTCATCCCGCCACCCCTCCGGCACGATGTTCGGGCGGCGCAGGTCCATCAGGATCTCGCGCGCGGCGTTCGCGCCCGGAGCGGCCATGACGCCGCCGCCCGGGTGCGTGCCCGACCCGCACATGTAGAAGCCCCGCACCGGCCCGCGGTACTGCGCGTAGCCGGGGAAGGGTCGGTTGAAGAGCAGCTGGTCCATGGTCAGCTCGCCCTGGAAGATGTTGCCCTCGGTCAGGCCGACCTCGGCCTCGAGCTCGCGCGGCGTGCGGCACTCGACGTGGCGCACCAGCGACTTGAAGTTCGGGCTGTAGCGGCCGATCTGGTCGAGGACGGTGTTCTTGAAGCCCTCGCGGTCGGCGTCGGTCCACTCGCGGCCGTTGATGAAGGGCGGCACGTACTGCACGAACACCGACATGAAGTGCTTGCCCGGGGGCGCCATCGTCGGGTCCGTCATCGACGGGATCAGCAGGTCGAGGTAGGGCTCCTTCGACCAGGTGCCGTTCTTCCAGTCGTCGTAGGCGCGCTCCATCTTCTCCAGCGAGTCGAGGAAGTGCATGTCGCCGTAAGCGAGCGGGTTGTCCCTGCCGAGCGCCGGGAACTCCGGCAGCCCGTCGAGCGCGATGTTGAGCTTTCCCGACGAGCCGCGGATCTTCCAGTTCTTCGCCTTCTCGACGATGGCCGCGGGCAGGTCCTTCGGGTCGAAGATCTTCGTGTACGTGCGCCGCGGGTCGAGGTTCGAGACGACGACGTCGGCGTGGTATTCGGTGCCGTTCTCGGTCACGACGCCGGCGGCTCGGCCGCCCTTGACGAGCACCTGCCGGACCGGCGCGTCGACGACGATCTCGCCGCCGAAGGACTTGAGCGCGTTGGCGAT
>DATEEF010000116.1:0-23621 GCA_035281265.1 Steroidobacteraceae bacterium | reverse complement strand
TCGTGAGCGCCGGCGTAACCGCACTCCTCCAGCACAGCGCCCTCGACGAGGATGCCTGGGAAGACCTGCTGAGCTTCATCGAGGAGCGGCGCGTCATCCCCATCGTCGGGCCGGAGCTGCTCCAGGTCGAAACCGACCAGGGACCCCGCCTCCTCTATGACTGGCTGGCGGAGAAGCTGGCGCGGCGGCTCAACGTGGACGTCTCGCAGCTCCCCCAGCCCTACACGCTCAACGACGTCGTGTGCTGGTTCCTCGGCGCGCGCGGCCGGCGCGAAGAGGCCTACGTGCGGCTGCGGAGCATCATCAAGGACGCCGCCTTCGAGCCGCCGCTCGCGCTCCGCCAGCTCGCGGCGATCCCCGAATTCGACCTGTACGTCACGACGACTTTCGACCCGCTGCTGGAAACCGCCGTGAACCTCGAACGGTTCGGCGGCGCCGCCAGCACCGAGGTCCTGGCCTACTCGCCGAACCGGGTCGCCGACCTGCCGACGGAGCGGGATCGCCTGCAGCGGCCGGTCGTGTACCACCTTTTCGGCCGCCTCTCCGCCTCGCCGACCTACGTCATCTCGGACGAGGACCTGCTCGAGTTCATCTGCGCGCTGCAGAGCGAGCACCTCGCTCCCGAGAAGCTGTTCCACGAGCTGGAGCACAGCCACCTCCTCTTCATCGGCAGCAATTTCACCAACTGGCTGGCGCGATTGTTCCTGCGCATGGCAAAACGCCAGCGGCTGTCGGATCCGCGCGACGTCGGCGAAGTGATGGCCGACGACCACACGAGCGAGGACGAGCGCCTCGTCTCCTTCCTGCAGCAGGTCAGCGTGCGCACGCGCATCTACGTGGGCGCCGAGCGCTTCGTGCACGAGCTGCACAAGCGGCTGTCGGCGCGCCGCAAGCCCGCGACCGCCGCGGCTGCCGACAACGTCCGGTTCATGCCGCCGGCTCGCGAGATGCCGGACAACGCGGTGTTCATCAGTTATGCGCGCGAGGACCTGCCGGCCGTGCAGCGTCTCAAGGCGGGCCTGGAAGCCGCCGGAGTCACGACCTGGTTCGACATCGAGCGGCTCGAGAGCGGCGACGACTACGACCGCAAGATCCAGCGCAACATCGCGCGTTGCTCGTACTTCATCCCGGTCGTCTCGGCGGCCACGCAGCGCCGCCAGGAAGCCTATTTCCGCCGCGAATGGAGCTACGCCCTCGACCGCGCGCGCAACATGGCCGACGGCGCGCTGTTCGTGCTGCCGGTGACGATCGATGAGACGAACGCGAACGAGGCGCTGGTGCCGGATCGCTTCCGGGCGCTGCACTTCACCCAGCTTCTCGAGGGAGCCGTGACGCCCGAGTTCGCGCAGCGCATCTCCGACTTCATGCAGGCACGCCGGTCATGAGCGCCGAGCCGCTGGAAGTCGGGGCATCGACCGTCGACGAGCGGCACCCCTGGCTCGGCCTCGATTCCTTCACCGAAGAGACTCGCGCTTTCTTCTACGGTCGCGACGACGAGGTGGCGGAGCTCGCGCGCCGCGTGCAGCGCAAGCTGCTGACGGTGCTGTTCGGCCAGTCCGGCTTGGGCAAGACGTCCATCCTGCGCGCCGGGCTCGTGCCGCGGCTGCGCAACCACGGCTACTGCCCGATCTACGTGCGGATCGCCTACTCCGCCGATGCGCCCGAGCCCGGCGAGCAGATCAAGCAGACGATCCTGCAGACGGCGCGACACGCCGGCCAGTGGACGCAGGCCGGCGTCGCCTCCGCCGGCGAGTCGCTCTGGGAGTTCCTGCACCACCGCGACGACGTGCTGGTGAACGATGCCGGCCAGACGCTGATTCCGCTCATCATCTTCGACCAGTTCGAGGAGATCTTCACGCTTGCGCAGTCCGACGAGGCCGGCCGCGCGCGCGCCGCCCGCTTCATCGAGGACCTCGCGGACCTCGTCGAGAACCGCCCGCCGCGCGAGCTCGAGGCGAAGCTGGAAACCGACGATTCCGCGGCCGAGCGCTTCGACTTCGCGCGCGGCGATTACCGCGTGCTGATCTCGCTGCGCGAGGACTACCTCGCGCAGCTCGAGAGCCTCAAGTCGCAGATGCCGAGCGTCACGCAGAACCGCCTGCGCCTCGCGCCGATGACGGGCAAGCAGGGCCTCGAGGCGGTGATCCGGCCCGGCAAGGGCCTCGTCTCGCAGGAGGTCGCCGAAGCGATCGTACGTTTTGTTTCCGGCGGGTCCGAAATCGCGAATGCCGAGGTCGAGCCGTCGCTGCTGAGCCTCATCTGCCGCGAGCTCAACGACACGCGCATCGCGCAGGGCCGCGACGAGATCTCTCTCGAGCTGCTGGCCGGGTCGCGCGACTCCATCCTCGGCAACTTCTACGAGCGGACACTGGCGGACCAGCCGGCCGCCGTGCGCCGGATCATCGAGGACGAGCTCCTGACCGAGTCGGGTTTCCGGGAAAACCTCTCCGAAGAGACCCTTCGCACGCATTTCGCCGCAGCGGGTGCGCCGGCCGAGACCCTGCCGACGCTCGTCAATCGCCGCCTGCTCCGCGTGGAGGAGCGGCTGGACATGCGGCGCGTCGAGCTGACCCACGACGTGCTGTGCGGCGTGGTCAAGGCGAGCCGCGACGTGCGGCACGAGCGCGAGGCGCGCGAAAACACGGAGAAGATGCTGGCGGAGCAAAGGGACCGCGCCGCTGCCGCGCGCCGTGCAATGATCCGGGCGCGCCAGATTGCGGCGGGTTGCGCCGTGCTGGCTGTCGGCGCGGTCGTCGCCGCCGGATTCGCCTACTGGAGCACGCAGCGCGCCAAGCGCGCGGAGAGCGTCGCCCAGCAGTCGCGCGTGCAGGCGGAGACGCTGCTCGGTTACCTGACCGCCGAGCTGGCGCGGGAGCTCGAGAACTCGGGCCGGCTCGACATGATCGCGAGCCTCGCCAAGCGCGAAATGGACTATTTCCACGGCCTGCCGCCGGAATTGCAGGGACCGGAGACGATACGCACGGGCGCGCAGGCGCTGGTCCAGTATGCCAGGGCAACGCGGCGCCTCGGCGATCTCGATGGCGCCTGGGCTGCGTCCTCGGAAGCCGTGAAGATGCTCGAGGAACTGCGCAAGTCCGGCGACGGTCACGAAGGGACCGTGATCGGGCTCGCCAACGCCCTCGAGATCCAGTCACGCATTCTCGGGATCCAGGCGGACCCCAAGTCGCTGGCGACGATCAATCGCGCGATCGAGGTTCTCGCCCCACTTTCGAGCCAGGCCAACGCGTCCGTCCCGGTACAGCAGTGCGAGATCACGCTGCTGAACACGCTGGGCTTCCAGCTGCTGGTCCTCAGTGACAACGCGGCGGTCAAACCGTTGCAGCGATCGATGCGACTCTCAGCCGGTCTCGGAGGGCGCGAGGTCAAGGACACCTACCTGGCCGGCCTCTACGCCGAGGCAGCGGCCTGGCTCGTTTCAGCCCTGATGATCGACGGAAACTTCGCGGAGGCGAGACAGGTGGGCCTCGACGGAGCCGCAGTCGCGGACCAGGTCCTCGCCCAACGGCCGGGCCATCGCCTGGCGCTGTTCGCCCAGGGAATCATCCAGTCGTCCCTCGGGGATGCAACGCTGAACCAGTTGCGGCCGCGCGAAGCGATTCCATTCCACATCCGGGCGGTGGCCGTCCAGCAGACCATGGTCGATTTCGACCCGGGCAACAACATTGCCCACAACAACCTGGCCTCGGCCCAATGGAGCCTGGCGGAGAGCTACTGGGTGCTGGGCGAAGTGGAGGAGTCGCTGGCGACGCTGGATGCCACCGCCACATCCGCCAGGATTTCCGGCGAAGGCGGCGCAGGCCTGCAAAGCACGCTGGTGCGGCTCCTGGCGCTCGCGGCGGGGCGTAATGCGGACGCGGGCAGGATTGACGCGGCCCGAAAATACGCGGAAGAGGCCGCGCAATACACCGCGCGCTTGCACCGCAGCGAATCAAAGGACAGCACCGTGCCGCTCTTCGCCGACGCGCTCAGGCTCCGCGCGGACGGCGCGATCGCCGTTGCAAGCGGCGACCTGCGCGCGGCGCTCGCGACGGCCGGCAAGATCAACGCGCTGCTCGCGAAAATCACGCCCCGTGATCCGGGCGACGAGATCAACAAGGGAGCAGCCACCTATTTTGCCAACGAACTGAAGGCTCAGTGCGAGCTCCTGCTGGGCGATTCCGCAGCGGCTGAAAAAAGCGCGAGGGCGGCGCTCGCCGGCAAGGAATTGTGGGTCATCGACCCAACGGTCGACGCGCGTATGAAGGGCAGCATGTCTACGCTCATTGCGCTGGCACAGGCGCGCCAAGGCCGCATCGCGGAAGCAAAGGCCACGATCGAGCCGGTCGTAAAGCTCCAACGCGACCTCGCCGCGCGAAACCGAGGCGACCAACCGCAGCGCATCGAGATGGCAAGCGCCTTGTACGTGCAATCACTGACTGACGCGGGGCGCCAGGCCGCTCTGCTGCGCGAGTCCCGCTCCCTGCTCGACAGCGTGCCGGCAGAGGTGAAGGCCCTGAACTCGACACGGCTATGGGCCGACCTCGTCCGGTAAGCCACGGGGTGGCGGGCTGATCATCCTTCACGCGACTCGAGACATGCGACCAATTCCGCAATGTCGGCCCGGATAAGCATTCGGGCTTTCTGCATTCCAAGCAGGCGCCCGATTGCCGGCGGCGCCTCCACGGGCCGGCCTACGAGCGGCTCGACCGTTTCCGGAAACTTCGCCGGATGGGCCGTCGCGGCCACGACCCAGTGCCCGCCCAGGCGGTCTCGCTCCGGCAGGCCACGATAGGCGGCGAATCCCGCCGCAGTGTGGGGGCACAGGACGAGGCCGTAACGCGCGAACTCCGTGCGGATGCTGTCGCGGATCGCGGCATCGTCGATCGACACGGCGCGCAGTGCCGCCCGCAAGGTCGCGCGATCCGGGAACATGGCGAACAGGCGCTCCATGTTGCTCGGCTCGCCGACGTCCATTGCCGACGCGAGCGTTGCGACGCTCGCCTTGGGCCGCCATTCGCCGCTTGCGAAGAAGTCCGGCACGGCACGGTTCGCGTTGTGCGCGAGCAGGATCCCGCCGATCGGCAGGCCCATGGCGCGCGCATAGGCGCAGGCGGTCGCGAGCCCGAGGTTGCCGGACGGGATCACGAAGCTCGCGGTATCGCCCTCGGCGTCCCGAATGCGCAGCGCCGCTGCGGCGAACAGCACGAGCTGCGGCAGGAGGCGCCCGATGTTGATGCTGTTCGCCGACGTGAGCCCATGACGCTCGCGCAGGCCCGGATTCGCGAATGCCAGTTTCACGAGCCGCTGGCAGTCGTCGAAACTACCCTGGACGGCGAGGCTCTGGACATTGCCTCCCCAGCAGGTCAGCTGATGCTCCTGGATCGCCGACACGCGTCCTTGCGGGTACAGGAGAATCACCCGGATTCCGGGACGCCCGTGGAAAGCGGCCGCCACGGCGCCGCCGGTATCGCCCGAAGTCGCCACGAGCACCGTAAGCGGCCGCGCGTCCGACCCGTGAATCCGCGCCAGGCAGGCCGCGAGGAAGCGCGCGCCGAAATCCTTGAATGCCGCTGTCGGTCCGTGGAACAGCTCGAGCACCGAGAGTCGCTCCGGCGCACCCTGGACGGCGCGGAGCGGCACGGGGATGTCGAGCGCTTCCGTCGCGATCGCCGCCAGCGAACCACCCAGCGGATCGCCGGCGAAGAATGGCCCGAGGAGGATCGTGGCAAGCTCGTGCAGTGGCGCTCGTCCGTCCAGGACGCGCGCGCTGACTGCCGGCAGCGACTCCGGCACATACAGGCCGCCGTCGGGCGCGATGCCCTGGAGCAGCGCAGCCGATGCTGTCACCGGCAGGTTCGGGTCGCGCGTGCTCAGGTACTTCACGGCGGCCCCACGAGGCGTGCACCTTCGCCCGCGACCGGCGCGATCCAGTGATCGCAGGCGAGGCCGTTGTCGGCGAAGGCCCGCAGCATCCCGTCCCGGACGAGGACCGCCGAATCCGCCTCGGACCACGCGAAGACGCTCGGGCCCGCGCCCGAGATCGAGCAGCCGAGGGCGCCGGCGGCGAGCGCGGCCTGCTTGACCTGCGCGAAGCCGGGAATCAGCTTCGATCGCTGCGGCTCGATCAACACGTCCTCGAACGCCTCGCGGATCAGGGCGAGGTCGTTGGTATAGCAGCCCGCGAGGAAGCCCGCGAGATTCGCCATCTGCCAGATGACGTCCGAAAGTTCGACGCGGCGCGCCAGCACGCCGCGGGCTTCCTGGGTGGACAGGAACATGTGCGGGTGCAGAAGCACGCAGCGAATGTCGGCCGGCACCGGAATTTGCGTGACGCGCGGGTTGTCGATGCCGACCGTCAGGACGAGCCCGCCGAACAGCGCCGGCGCGATGTTGTCGGCATGGCGCGATCCGCTCGCGACGGCCTCGCCCGCAATCGCGTGCGGCAGTAGCCCTGTCGCCGGCAGCGGCTGCTCGAGCAGCGCGTTCGCGGCGACGACTGCCGCTACGGCCGACGCCGCCGACCCGCCGAGCCCCGAACCCAGCGGAATGCCCTTCTCGATCGAGAGCTCGATGCCGAACGCCAATGATTCCGCCTCGAGCAGCGAGAGGACCGCCTTGCCCGCCGTGTTGCGCTCCGGTTCCAGCGGCAGGCGATCGGCGATGCCCGTGATGGAGCGGATGCGCACGCCCGGCTGGGCGGACCGCTCCGCCCGCACGCGATCGCCGACGACGCCGAAGGCGTGACCGAGGATGTCGAATCCGACACCCACGTTGCCGACCGTCGCCGGCGCGAACGCCGTTGCCGCCGTGCGCGCCATGCACGCGGCCTAGAGGCGCGCGCCGAGGCCCGCCGCGAGCCGCAGGAGGTCGCTGAAGACGCCCGCTGCCGTGACGGCGGGACCGGCGCCCGGACCCTGGACGACCAGGGCGTTGTCGCAATAGCGGTCAGTGGCGAAGCGCACGACGTTATCGGTCAGCGCGATGTTCGCGAAGGCGTGGCCGGCATCGAGGCGCTCCAGCGCCACGGTTGCCGCTCCGGCCGCCGTCAACCGGGCGACGTAGCGCAGGACCTGTCCCGATCGACGCGCATCCTCGAGCAGCGCGCTCATCGCCTCGTCGTTGGCCGGCAGCCGCGCGAGGTATTCGTCGATGCCGCAATCGCGCAGGTCCGCGGGCACGAGGCTCTCGACGCGCACGTCGGCGAGCTCGAGCTCGAGTCCCATCTCGCGTCCGAGGATGACCAGCTTGCGGGCCACGTCCATGCCGGACAGGTCGTCGCGGGGGTCCGGCTCGGTGAGCCCGCGCGCCTTCGCATCCTTCACGACGTGCGAGAACGGGACGCTGCCGTCGAACACGTTGAACAGGTAGGCAAGCGTGCCGGACAGGATCCCCTCGATCTCGCGGATCCGGTCGCCTGTTTCGCGCAGGTCCCTCACCGTCAGGATGATGGGGAGGCCCGCGCCGACGGTCGCTTCATAAAAGTACTGCGTGCCCGCGGCCCGCCGCGCCTCGCGCACCCGGCGAAATTCCGCAAGCGCCGCGCTGTTCGCCTTCTTGTTGGGCGTCACGACATGCAGGCCGGCCCGCAGCCAGTCCGCGTACCGTCCCGCCACGCCGGGATCGGCGGTGCAGTCGATCACCACGCGATGCGGCAGGTGCTCGGCGGCGATGTGCGCGGTGAAGCGATCCAGGTCGACCGGCTCGCCGTCCCGCTCGAGTTTTTCGCGCCACCGCGAAAGGTCGATGGCCGCATCCGCGAGCAGCATCCGCGTCGAGGTCGCGATGCCGCGGACGCGCAGGTCCAGGCTGAACTCGCGGCGCAGCCGCTCCGCCTGCGAGGCGAGCTGGCCGAGCAGCACGGTGCCGATCGTGCCGGGGCCGATGAGGCCGATCGACAGCGTGTGCGGCGAGAGGTAAAAGGCCGCGTGCACGGCGCGCAGCGCCTTGGACGTCTCCCGGTCGTCGATCACGGCCGAGATGTTCCGCTGCGAGGCGCCCTGCGCGATGGCGCGGACGTTGATTCCCGCCTGCCCGAAGGCCTGGAACAGCTTGCCGGCGATGCCGTGCCGCTGCGCCATCCCGTCACCGACGACCGCGACGATGGCGCAGCCGGAGGTCGCCGCCACGCTCTGGATCTGCCCGTCGCGCAGCTCCGCCAGGAATGCGCGGCGCAGGGCCCGCTCCGCGAGCGCGGCCTGGCCCGCCGGCACGGCGCAGCAGATCGAGTGCTCCGAGCTTCCCTGGGAGATCAGGGTCACGGAGATCCCGGCCTCGTGCAGCGCGCCGAAGAGGCGGTGCGCCGTCCCTGGCACGCCGATCATGCCGGCGCCTTCCAGTTCGATGAGCGCGATGTCCCGGATGCTGGTAATGCCCTTGACCTGCTCTCCAGGCGACGGCTCCGCCACGATCGTCGTGCCCGCATCGCCCGGTGCGAAGGTGTTGCGGATGCGGATCGGGATGTCGTGCTCGACCGCGGGAGCCATCGTCTGCGGATGGATCACGCGGGCACCGAAGTAGGCGAGCTCCATCGCCTCGCTGTACGACAGCGAGGCAATGACGCGCGCCTCCGGCACCTGGCCCGGATCCGCCGACAGCACGCCGCTGACGTCGGTCCAGATCACGATCTCGCGGGCGCCGAGCAGGGCGCCGAAGATCGAGGCCGAGAAGTCGCTGCCGTTCCGCCCGAGCGTCGTCTGCAGGCCGCGCGGGTCCGTGGCCACGAATCCCGGGATCACGAGCACGCCGGTAGTGTCCGTCGTCACGAACCGCGCGAGGCCGCTCCGGGACGGGCCCCACTGGACCCCGGGGCCGAGCGGCCCCCACTCCACGACCACGATTTCGCGCGCATCGAGCCAGCGGGCCGGCCGTCCTGGCGCGCGCGCGTACAGGTAGGCACTGAACAGCCGGCTCGACCACAGCTCGCCGAAGCCCGCGACACGATCGCGAATGTCGTTTCCGGCCGAACGCACGAGCGCCACGGCCCCGAGCAGGCGCTCGAGGTCGCCGAGGTCGGCATGCAGCGTCGCGAGGAAGGCACGCCGGGCGGCTGGATCCAGCAGCTCCGCCGCGATGGCCTCGTGCCGCTCCCGCAGGCGCGCAATGCCGGTGTGGCACGTATCGAGGTGGCCGCCCTCCGCCGCGGTCACCAGGCCGATCAGGGCGTCCGTCACGCCGCGGCATGCCGAGAGAACGAGTGCAAGGCGCGGTTCCTTCAGGTCCGCGACGATATCAGCGACGCGGCGGAAGCAGCCGGCATCCGCGAGGCTCGAACCGCCGAACTTGTGGACCACCCACAGGCCTGCCGTCGCAGGGCCCGCGGCTGCCTCCGCCACCGCGGCCGACGACTCGTTCAGCATACGAGCCGCTGGCCGGCCGACTGCGGCTCGATCAAAAAGGCGTGGCGCACGTCGAGGAGCCGCAGGATCTGGCGCACGAGCACGTCGAACGGGCGGCCGCGCGAGGCGACCTCGACACGCAGCACCAGTGCCTCGGCGTGCATGTCGCTCCGCGTCGTCACCGACTCGACGACGAAGCCGCGGCGCTCGATCAGGCCGAGCGTGCGGACAATCGCGCCCTCGGCGCGCACGAGGCTCACTTCGATGGTGCGGTTCATTGCATGTTCCCTTCGAGCATGGTGGCGTTGGTGTGTCCGGGCGGCACGAGCGGCCAGACGTTGGCGGCAGGATCGATGCGGCAGTGGACGAAGAGCGGACCCGGGTGGTGCAAGAGTGCATCGACGGCCGCGTCGATCTGCCCCGCACTGTCGATGGTCATCGCGTCGATCCCGAATGAGCGCGCGACGGCCGCGAAGTCCGGGTTGTCGGAGAGGTCGACCTCGCTGAAGCGGCGCTCGAAGAACAGCTCCTGCCACTGCCGCACCATGCCGAGCGACTGGTTGTCGATCAGCAGGATCCTGACCGGCAGGTTGTAGCGCCTGAGCGTCGCGAGCTCCTGGATGTTGATCATGATCGAGCCGTCGCCGCTCACCGCGATGGCGGTGCGCGCGGGATCCGCGAGCTGGGCGCCGATCGCCGCCGGCAGCCCGTAGCCCATCGCGCCGAGTCCGCCGCTCGACAGGTGCCGCTCGGGCCGGCGGATCAGGCAATGCTGGGCCACCCACATCTGGTGCTGGCCGACGTCGCAGGTAAGGGTGGCCTCCCCGTCGGACGCCACGGACAGGCGTCGCAGCAGCTCGGGCGCGTAGATGCCGTCGCCGGGCGCGTCGTATCGGAACGCATGCTGCGCCTTGAGGCGCAGGCAGTGCCTGCGCCATCCGACGATGCGCGGCCGCCCGACGATTGCGGCGAGCGACGCCGCGAGGTCGCCGGCGAGCGCGACCTCGGCGCGCCGCAGCTTGTCGATCTCGGCCGGATCCACGTCGAGGTGTATCACCTGCGCGCCGGGCGCGAATCCATCGAGCTTGCCGGTCGCGCGGTCGTCGAACCGCGCGCCCACGGCAATCAGGAGGTCCGCCTGCTGCACGGCGGTGTTGGCGGCCCGCGTGCCGTGCATGCCCATCATGCCGAGGAAGAGCGGCTCGTCCGTGGGCACGGCCCCGAGGCCCTTCAGCGTGCTGACGACCGGGATGCCGCTGTCCGCGACGAAGCGCCGGAAGGCGTGCACGGCGCGCCCGATGCCGATGCCGCCGCCGGCGTAGACGACGGGACGCTCGGCCCGCGCGATCATCCCGGCGGCGCGCGCGAGCATCGCCTCGTCGGCCTTTGCAGGCGATGGCCTCGGCCCCTGCACGCGCGCCGCGCCGTGGGCCGCACCGGCCGCGATGTTCTTCGGCAGGTCGATCAGCACCGGACCCGGGCGGCCGCCCGCCGCGACGTCCCAGGCCTCGTGCACGATGCGCGGGAGCTCCTCGACGTGACGCACGATGTAGCTGTGCTTCACGATCGGCAGCGTGATGCCGAAGATGTCCACCTCCTGGAAGGCGTCCGTGCCCATGAGCGGCGTCGCGACCTGGCCGGTGATCGCGACGAGGGGCACCGAGTCGAGGAAGGCGTTCGCGATGCCGGTCACCAGGTTGGTCGCGCCGGGACCGGAGGTCGCGATGCACACCCCCGGCCGGCCCGTGACGCGCCCATAGCCGTCGGCAGCGAACGCGGCGGCCTGCTCGTGGCGCATCAGCACGTGGCGGATGCCGGACCCGTGCAGCGCGTCGTACAGCGGCATGATCGCGCCGCCCGGATAGCCGAAGACGACTTCGACGCCCCGGTCGCGCAGCGCCTCGAGCAGTGCGTCCGCGCCTCTCATGCAACCGCCCGCTGCAGGACCGCCGGCGGACTCAGGCAGCCGCCTGTCGCTTGAGCCAGGCCATCCGCTCGCGCAGCGTCCTGCCGACGCGTTCGATGGGATGGTTGAGGTCCTGCTGCAGCAGCTCGCGGTATCGCGGCTGCCCGGCCTCGTTCTCCGCGATCCATTCGCGCGCGAACTGGCCGGAGCGCACTTCCTCGAGCACCTTGCGCATCGATTCCCGCACGTGCTCGTCGACGATGCGCGGGCCGCGCGTGAGGTCGCCGTACTTCGCGGTCTCGCTGACGAACTGGTGCATCTTCGCGAGCCCGCCCTCGTAGAGCAGGTCGACGATCAGCTTCAGCTCGTGCAGGCACTCGAAGTAGGCGACTTCCGGCTGATAGCCGGCCTCGACCAGCGTCTCGTAGCCCTTCACGACGAGCTCGGTCGCGCCACCGCAGAGCACGGCCTGCTCGCCGAAGAGGTCCGTCTCCGTCTCCTCGGCGAACGTCGTCTCGAGCACGCCGCTGCGCGTGCCGCCGATGGCGTGCGCATAGGCGAGGGTGCGCGCCTTCGCCCGCCCGGTCGCGTCCTGCGCGACGGCGAGCAGGCAGGGCACGCCCTGCCCCGCCTCGTATTGCCGGCGCACGAGATCGCCCGGGCTCTTCGGCGCAACGAGCACGACGTCGTGCCCCTTGCCCGGCTGCACCTGGCCATAGTGGACGCTGAACCCGTGCGCGAACAGCAGCGTCGCGCGCGGCGACAGGTGCTCCTGCACCTGCCCGAAGAGCGAGCGATGCGACATGTCGGGCGTCAGGAAGGCGACGAGCGTCGCGCCCTTTACCGCCTCCGCGGGACTTCGGACCTCGAGCCCGTCGGCCCGCGCCTTCGCCGCGGTCTTGCCGTCGGGCCGGAGTCCCACGACGACCGGATAGCCGCTGTCGCGCAGGTTCAGCGCATGCGCGCGCCCCTGGCTGCCGTAACCGAGAACGGCGATCGGCCCGTCCTTCAATGCCTGCGGATCGGCGTCTTCCTCGAAATAGATTCTCATCGAATGCACTCCTCGATCGGACCTGCGGTCCTGTTTTCAGGGCTCTAGACGCGAAAAACCCCGCAGCGGGTTTCCGGTGCGGGGTTCTGGTTACAGTTCGGCTTGCCGTCGGATCAGGTAACCCCGCGTAGTCCTCCAATAAGGACGACGAGTACCGCACCGGCCAGCATGGAAACGAGGAGCGCGCGCGCGATCGTCGACGGGACGATGTTCGTCAGCAGGTCGAAACGGCTCGGCGCGGCGGGTGACATTGGGTCGATCGTCCGGGAAAGTCGCGCGGGAGTCAAGCAGCCCCCGGTTCGGGCGCCTGGCTGGCGGCCACGCTGTCCGGCGTATCGTCATGGGCGGCCTGCACGCTGCGGGGATAGGCCCCCAGGACGCGGAACAGCGACGCCGCGCGCTCCAGCTCCTGGATCGCCGGCGCGACCTTGGCGTCCGCGGCGTGGCCCTCGATGTCGACGAAGAAGACGTAGTGCCAGTTCCGCTTGAGCGACGGACGTGATTCGATGCGGGTCATGCTGATGCCGTGGCGGGCGAGCGGCTCGAGCAGGCGATAGAGCCCGCCCGGCGACTCCGTGTCGTCGAGCGACATCAGCAGGGTCGTCTTGTCGGCGCCGCTGGGCGCGAACAGCGACCGGCCGACGACATAGAAGCGCGTGGCGTTGTCCGGCCGGTCCTCGATCTCCGTGGCCAGCGCCCGCAGGCCGTAGATCTCGGCCGCGGCCTCGCCGGCGACGGCGGCAGTGCCGTCCTCGTCGCGTGCCCGGCGGGCCGCTTCCGCGCTGCTCGCCACCGGGATCCGCTCGACTCCCGGCAACAGTTCCGCGAGCGTCATGCGGCACTGCGCGAGCGCCTGCGGGTGCGCGCAGATGCGCCGCACGTCGCCGAGGCGGCCGGTCCGCACGAGCAGCTGGTGCCGGATCGCGAGCTCCACTTCGCCGCAGATCATGAGGGGCGAGGACAGGAACATGTCGAGTGCATGCCGCACGGTCCCCTCCGTGGAATTCTCGATCGGGACCACGCCGAAATCGGCGCTGCCCGACTCCACTTCCTGGAACACCTTCTCGACCTCGGGCAACGGCAACGCACGGACGGAATGCCCGAAATGCCGCGTCACCGCCGCGTGCGTGTACGTGCCTTCCGGCCCCAGGAAGGCGATCTTGAGCGGGTCCTGCTGCGCGAGGCAGGCGGACATGATCTCGCGGAAGAGCCGGATGATCTCCTCGTCCTTCAGCGGGCCCCGGTTGCGCGCGATCACGTTCCTGAGCACCTCGGCTTCCCGCTCGGGCCGGTAGAAGTCCGCGACGGAGGCGGCGAGCTTGATCTCGCCGACGTTGCGCGCGAGGCGGGCGCGATGCTCGATCAGCCGCTGGATCTGCTCATCGATCCCGTCGATGCGCTGCCGGATCTCGCCGAGCACGGTCGTATCGATCACGTTCGCTGTCTCCTGTAAAGCAAAAACCCCGCAGCGGTTGCCCGGTGCGGGGTGTCTGGAAGCCTGGACTGTGCGCGCAGCTAGCCCCTCGGCCCGTACCCCTGTGCGGTCCTAAAGAAGAAGCCGGTGCATGGCGTCGTGCGCATGGCATGATCATCGGCGAGCGTCCGATCGCTTGTCAAATCCGGCTGGACTGCGACAGGATTCCCGCCTCATGTCCACGAAAGACCCGCGCCGGTATTCGCGCCGCGTCGTCGACGGCGCCGAGCGCTCGCCGAACCGGGCGATGCTGCGCGCGGTCGGCTTCACGGACGCCGACTTCGGGCGGCCACAAGTCGGCATCGCCTCCACCTGGAGCCGCGTGACTCCCTGCAATGCGCACGTCGGCGAGCTCGCCGAGGCCGCCTGCGAGGGCGTGCGACGGAGCGGCGGCCGGGACGTCCTCTTCAACACGATCACGGTGTCCGACGGCATTTCGATGGGGACGGCGGGCATGCGGTACTCGCTCGTGTCGCGCGAGGTCATCGCCGACTCGATCGAGACGGTCGTGGGTGCACAAGGCTTCGATGGCCTCGTCGCGATCGGCGGCTGCGACAAGAACATGCCCGGCTGCCTGATGGCGATCGCGCGCCTCGATCGCCCGGCCGCGTTCGTCTATGGCGGCACGATCCGTCCGGGAGCCGAACGCCGCGACATCGTGAGCGTGTTCGAGGCTGTCGGGCGCCACGCCGGCGGCACGCTGGATGACGCGGGGCTGGCCGAGATCGAGCGGACCGCGATACCGGGCCCCGGATCCTGCGGCGGCATGTACACCGCGAACACGATGGCATCCGCCATCGAGGCGCTGGGCATGAGCCTGCCGAACAGCTCGGCCCAGGAGGCCGTCTCCGACAGCAAGCGCGACGACTGCCGGCGCGCGGGCGAGGCCGTGATGCGCCTGCTCGAGCGCGGCATCACGCCGTCCCGCATCCTGACCCGTGAAGCCTTCGAGAACGCCATCACGGCGGTCATCGCGCTGGGCGGCTCGACGAACGCGGTGCTGCACCTGCTCGCGATAGCGCGCGCTGCGCGCGTGCCCCTCGGCCTCGACGACTTCACCCGCATCGGCAAGCGCGTGCCCGTGCTCGCGGACCTCAAGCCGAGCGGCAAGTACCTGATGTCGGAGCTGGTCGAGATCGGCGGCGTCACGCCGCTCATGCGCAGGCTGCTCGACCGCGGCCTGCTGCATGGCGACTGCATGACCGTCACCGGCCGGAGCGTGGCCGAGAACCTCGCGGACGCCGTGCCCTACCCCGCGGGCCAGGCGATCGTGCGGAGCTTCGACGACCCGATCAAGGCCGAGAGTCACCTCGTCGTCCTGTACGGCAACCTCGCCCCGACCGGCGCGGTCGCGAAGATCACCGGCAAGGAGGGGCTGCGGTTCACGGGGCGGGCGCGAGTGTTCGAGTCCGAGGAGTCCTGCCTGCAGGCGATCCTGGACGGCGGCATCCTGCCTGGCAGCGTGATCGTCATCCGCTACGAAGGCCCGAAAGGCGGGCCCGGCATGCGCGAGATGCTCTCGCCGACCTCGGCCATCATGGGCCGTGGCCTCGGCGATTCGGTGGCCCTCATCACCGACGGGCGCTTCTCCGGCGGCAGCCACGGCTTTGTGGTCGGGCACGTGACGCCGGAGGCCGCGGTCGGCGGGCCCATCGCCCTCGTCGAGGACGGCGACGAGATCACGATCGATGCGGAAACGCGCGAGATTCGCCTGCACGCCGGCGACGCCATCCTCGAGCGTCGCCGCAAGGCCTGGCGGCCCCCGGCATCGGAGGAGCCGCGCGGCGTGCTGGCGAAGTACCGGCGGCTGGTGGGCAGCGCCGCGGAAGGCGCCGTCACCGGCGACTGAGTCAGCCGATCATTTCGCGGATGGCGACGCCGAAACCGCGGAAGCTGGCCGCAACGCGGTGGGTCGGGACGGGCCCGCTGACCCGGATCCTGATGCCCGCGCCGAGCGCGCAGCCGAGCGCATGAAAGAACGCGGGAATCAGGTCGAGCGGCAGGCCGCCCACCGTCTGGGTGCCAAAATCGCCTTCGAACAGCGCACCTGCCGGCGCCGCGAAATCGATGCGCACCGCGGCCCTCGCGTCTTCCACGGCAACCGCCACCTCGCGCCGTGATTCGCGCGCGGCGGTGTCCGCCACCTGAGACAGAGCGGCGCCCAGCTCGAGGGCGCAGTCCTCCAGCACCAGGCGCGCGTCGGCGTGCGGGCCGGCTTCGCAGCTGAGCCACAGGGCGAAGCCCGCCTGTCGTGCGAGCTGCGCGATCTGGTGATTGAGGAACCCGATGTCGGTCGAGACGACCACCGGCTCGCTGCGATCCAGGTCGATCGCCGCCTCCAGGAATATTTCCCGCGTGTGGCGTCGTCGGCAGGCGGTTCGCGGCAGGACTTCCGGCACGGCATTCATGGCAGGCTCCTGACAAGTCGATCCAGGACGGCATTCCCGGCCGCGCGGGTAGCGGCGGACGGCGTACCCGGCGGCGCGATGTCCGCGGTCAGGACGCCGGCCGCGATGCATTCCGCGATGGCGCGCTCGACCTCCCCGGCTTCGCGCTCGAGGCCGAGCGAATGGCGCAGCAGCATCGCGGCGCTGGCAATCGCGCCGTAGGGGTTTGCAATCCCGCGCCCCGCGATGTCGGGCGCCGAGCCGTGGATGGGCTCGTACAACCCGCGTCCGCCCTCGCCGAGCGACGCCGACGGCATGAGGCCGAGCGAACCCGCGAGAGCCGCCGCCTCGTCGCTCAGGATGTCGCCGAACAGGTTCTCCGTGACGAGGACGTCGAAGTCCGCGGGCCGGGTCAGCAGCAGCATCGCGGCCGAGTCCACGAGCTGGTGCTCGAGGCGCACGTCCGGGAATTCGTCCCGGCCGACGGCCGTCACGACCTCGCGCCAGAGCCGCGAGGTCTCGAGCACGTTTGCCTTGTCGACGGAGGTGACCTTGCCCCTGCGGCCGCGTGCGGCACGAAAGGCGACGCGCGCGATGCGCTCGACTTCCGTTGCCGTGTACCGGCACTCGTCCGACGCGAAGTCCCCGCGCCGTTCACGGCGCCCGAAATAGATGCCGCCGGTCAGCTCGCGCACGATCAGGAGGTCTACGCCCTCGAGCCGCTCCTCCCGGATCGGCGACGCGTGTCGCAGCGGCGCCTGCGGAGTGACCGGGCGCAGGTTGGCGAAGAGGCCGAGCTCGGCACGAAGCGCCAGGATCGCTTGTTCAGGCCGCTCCTGCGCCCTCGGGTCCGAGTAGCGCGGCGAGCCGATCGCGCCGAAGAGCACGGCGTCCGACTCCCGCGCGAGCGCGAGCGTCGCCGGGGGCAGCGGCCCGAGTCCGCGATCCATCGCCGCTGCGCCGACCGGTGCTTCGGGCAGCTCGAACGCGTGGCCGAATCGCTCGGCCACCGCGCGCAGGGCGCGGACCGCCTCGGCCGTCACTTCCGGACCGACGCCGTCGCCCGGCAGCACCGCGATGCGCGCCTTCATTCGACGCGGGCCCGCTCGAAAGCGTCGATCGCCGCGGACTGCGCCAGCAGGAAGTCCAGCTCGTCGATCCCGTTCAGCAGCCGGTAGCGCGCGAACGGCTCGATCGGAAACGGGATCCTCGAGTCATCGGGCAAGGCCAGCTCGCGCGCCTGGAGGTCGATCGCGACCTCCGCGCCGGGATTCGCATTCAGCCAATCTAGGGTCCGCGCATCGACCTGCACCGGCAGGAGGCCGTTCTTGAGGGCGTTGCTGCGGAAGATGTCCGCGAACGAGCTGCTGATCACGGCCCGGAATCCAAAGTCGCGCATCGCCCAGGCCGCGTGCTCGCGCGAGGACCCGCAGCCGAAGTTGGGGCCGGCTACCAGGACCTGCGCGCCCGCCGCCTCCGGGCGATTCAGCGCGAACTCCGGCCGCGGCAACCCGGCAGCGTCGAAGCGCCAGTCCGCGAACAGCGCGCCGCCGAAGCCGTCGCGTTCCGTCGTCGTCAGGAATCGCGCGGGAATGATCTGGTCCGTGTCGACGTCGCGCGCCGGCAGCACGACGATGCGCGAGCGGATGGTTCGAATGGGCGTCGGCATCGCGGGTTCAGTCCTGTCAGGCCGCCAACTCGCGTGGATCGGTCACGCGGCCCGTGACGGCCGCGGCCGCGGCGGTTGCGGGCGCGGCCAGGAGCGTGCGGACGCCTTGCCCCTGCCGCCCCTCGAAGTTGCGGTTGCTCGTGCTCACGACGTACTGGCCCGGTGCGGCGATGTCGCCGTTCATGCCGATGCACATGGAGCAGCCGGACTCGCGCCATTCCGCGCCGGCCGAGGTGAAAATCTCGTGCAGTCCTTCCTGCTCGGCGTCGCGCTTGACCTGTTGCGAACCCGGCACCACGAGCATGCGCACGCCGCGCGCGACCTTGCGGTGCCTCAGGACCTCGGCCGCGGCCCTGAGGTCGGACAGGCGCGAGTTGGTGCAGCTGCCGACGAAAACCATGTCGACGCGCTTGCCGGCCATGGGCTCGCCCGGGCCGAAGCCCATGTACGCGAGCGCCTGCAGGAACGCTTCGTCCCCGCGCTCCGGGATGCTGCCGCCGACGGGCACGACCATACCCGGGTTCGTGCCGTAACTGATCATCGGCTCGACCATCGCGGCGTCGAGCGTCACCTCGCCATGGAAGACGGCGCCCGCGTCGCTTGCCAGCCCGCGCCAGCACGCCACCGCGCGCGTCCAGGCGTCGCCCGCGGGCGCGCCGGGCCGGCCCTCGAGATACGCGAATGTCGTCTCGTCCGGAGCGATCATGCCGGCGCGCGCGCCCGCCTCGATCGACATGTTGCAGACGGTCATCCGCTCTTCCATCGAGAGCGCGCGGATCGCCTCGCCGCGGTACTCGATCACCTGCCCGGCACCGCCGTCGACGCCGAGCCGCCCGATCATCGCGAGGACGAGGTCCTTGGCCGCGACGCCGTCACCCAGCCGGCCGTCGACGGTGACGGCCAGGCTCTTCGGCTTGCGCTGCAGCAGGCACTGGGTCGCGAGCACGTGGCCGACTTCGGTCGTGCCGATGCCGAACGCGAGCGTGCCGAAGGCCCCGTGCGTGCTCGTGTGGCTGTCGCCGCACACGATCGTCATGCCGGGCTGGGTGCGGCCGAGCTCCGGGCCGATCACGTGCACGATGCCGCGCCGCGGGTCGCCGAGGTCCAGGAGCTCGACGCCGTGCGCGCGCGCATTCCTCCCGAGCGCCGCCACCTGGGCCGCGGCCTGGCTGTCGCGGACCGGAATGCCCGCGAGCGAGCTCGAGGGCGCCGTCGGCGTCGAATGATCGAGCGTGCCGAGCGTCCGCGCGGGCCGGCGCACGCGCAGCCCGCGGGCGTCGAGCGCGGCGAAGGCCTGCGGCGTCGTCACCTCGTGGATGAGGTGCAGGTCGACGTAGAGCACGGCGGGCGTGTCCGCCGTCTCCGGCACGACCTCGTGCGCGTGCCAGATCTTCTCGAACAGGGAGCGCGGACTCATCCGACGGCCCACTGCAGCCGTCGTGCGCTCTGCCGGGCGAGCTCGATGCGGTTGACGACCTCGAGGAAGGCGCGCACGCCGGACTCGACGATGTTGGTGCTGACGCTGCTGCCGCGGTAGGTGCGCCCTTCCCAGTCGACGGTCACGATCGCCTCGCCCTGCGCGTCCTCGCCCTCGCTGACGCTGCGCACCTCGAACTTGCGCAGCCGCATCGGCAATACCACCGCCTTCCCGATCGCGGTCAGGGCCGCGTCCACCGGCCCGTCGCCCGTCGCCGTCACGGATACGCGCCGGCCATCGCCGTGGGCGAGCTCGACTTCCGCGCGTGCGGCCTCGCCGGTCACCGCCGAGGTCGCGAGCCGCTGCAGCGACCAGGGCCCGCCGCTGTCGGCCTCGGCATCGAGCACGAGCGCCTCGATGTCGCCGTCGAACAGCTCCTTCTTGCGGTCGGCGAGCGCCTTGAAGCGGGCGAACAGCTGGTCGAACTCCCGCTCGTCGAGCGCGAAGCCGAGCGCCTGCACGCGCTCGCGGAGCGCGTGGCGGCCGCTGTGCTTGCCGAGGACGAGGTGGCTGCGCGTGAGGCCCACGTCCTGCGGCTTCATGATCTCGTAGGTCGAGGCGTGGCGCAGCATCCCGTGCTGGTGGATGCCGGACTCGTGCGCGAAGGCGTTTTCGCCCGTGATCGCCTTGTTGCGCGGGATCGGCATGCCGGTGATCGTCGAGACCAGCCGGCACGCCGGGTAGAGCCGCTCGGCGCGGATGCCGGTCGTCACGCCGAAGGCCGCCTCGCGGACCTTGAGCGCCATGACGATCTCCTCCATGGAGCAGTTGCCGGCCCGCTCGCCGATGCCGTTGATCGTGCACTCGACCTGGCGCGCTCCCGCGCGCACGGCGGACAGGCTGTTCGCGACGGCCATGCCGAGGTCGTCATGGCAATGCACCGAGAGCGTGACGCCGTCGATGCCGCGCACCGTGCGCCGCAGGTGCGCGAAAGTCTCGTGGAATTCCTGCGGCGTGGTGTAGCCGACCGTATCGGGGACGTTGATCGTCGTCGCGCCCGCGTCCACCGCGGCCTGCACGACCTCGGCGAGGAAATCGAGCTCGGTGCGCGAGGCGTCCTCCGGCGAGAACTCGACGTCGTCGCAGAGCGTCCGCGCGTGACGGACGCCCTCCGCGGCGACGCGCAGGATCTCGTCGCGTACCATGCCGAGCTTGTGCTCGCGGTGGATCGCGCTGGTCGCGAGGAAGACGTGGAGCCGCGGCTTCGCGGCCTTGCGCACTGCCGACCAGGCGGCGTCGATGTCGGCGCGCGTGCAGCGCGCGAGCGCGCAGATGACGGGACCCTGGACCGCCTCGGCGACGGCGGCGACCGACTCCCAGTCGCCGGACGAGGCCGCGGGGAAACCCGCTTCGATGACGTCGACGCCGAGCTCCGCGAGTGCGCGCGCCACGCGAAGCTTCTCGTCGCGCGACATGCTGCAGCCCGGGGCCTGCTCGCCGTCGCGCAGGGTGGTATCGAAGATCTTGACGCGGTCGTTCACGTTTCCTCCCACGCAAAAAAAAGAAACCCCGCAGCGGCGGTGCCGGTGCGGGGTTTCTGTCTCCAGAATTCTTCGGGTACTAGCCCGTCGTCCCGCACCTCTTGGGGGCAAGCAGGATGAGGCCAATAAGGAGCAGGTGCTGAGTCGGCGTGTTCATGGGCTCGCGGTGTCCGGTCGAGGTCATGGGAGCACGGCGGACCGGGGCGTGTCAATTGAGCACCCGGATGCGCCGGGATCGCTGCGAGGTTACGGAACGTTATAAGGGCATAACGAACCCGTCTTTCCGCCCGCCCCTCCCCGCTACGTAGGATCGGACGGGAGATCACAGGCGAGGCCCCATGGCGACTCCGAGTCCATTCACGGTGTCCACGACGTTCCCGCTCGATGCCGGGCAGGCGGACCGCCTCGCGGAGCTCGTGCGGGGCCTCGACGCCCCCGGCCTGCTCTGGATCTCGGGATACACGGCGGGCCTCGCCGCCGCTTCGAGCAATGCGGCCTGGGGCGCGGCGGCAGGCGCGGTCGCGGTCACTCCGACAACCGCACCGCCCACTTCAGATGCTGACGCGCCCTGGGTCGCGACCATCCTCTACGGCTCGCAGACCGGCAATGGCCGGCGCGTCGCCGAGGCGCTCGCCGAGCGCCTGCAGGCACGCGGGCTGCGCGTGCGCGTCCTGCGCACGGGCGAGTACGCGACGCGCGAGCTGGCGCGCGAGCGGCGCCTGCTCGTCGTCATGAGCACGCACGGCGACGGCGACCCGCCGGACGACGCGCGTCCGTTCACGGACTTCCTGTTCGGGCGGCGCGCGCCGCAGCTGCCTTCGCTCGAGTTCGCCGTGCTCGGGCTCGGCGATTCGAGCTACCCGAAGTACTGCGAGATCGCGCGGCGGATCGACGAACGGCTCGCGGAGCTCGGCGGGAAGCGGATTCTCGACCGCATCGACTGCGACGTCGATTTCGAATCGCCGGCGTCGGGCTGGCAGGCGCAGGTGACCGACTGGGCCGGGCAGCTCCCGCAGGAGACGGGAGGGCCGGCGCGCATCGCGGTGCTGCGCCCGGTCGCGACCCCGCCTGCGTACGGTCGCGAACGCCCCTTCCAGGCGGAGCTGCTCGCAAACCAGCGCATCACCTTCGGCGAGGGCGTGCGCGACACGCGCCACCTGGAGCTCTCGCTCGCGGGCTCGGGCCTCCGGTACGAGCCCGGGGATGCGCTCGGCGTCGTCGCCGGAAATCCGCCGGCGACCGTCGACGCGGTCCTCGCGGCCGCGCGCCTCGACGGGACGCAGGAAGTCGACCGGGACGGCAAGCGCCGCACGCTCGCGGACTGGCTGGCGAACGGGCTCGAGATCACGCTGGTAACACGGCCGCTCATCGCGAAGTTCGCCGAGCGCGGCTCCCACGCGGATCTCGCGGCCTTGCTGCGGCCGGGCAACGAGGCGGCCTTGCGTGCGTTCATCACGTCGATACAGCTCGCGGACCTGCTCGAGCGCTATCCCGCGGACTGGGATGCCGGGTCGCTGGCCGGGGCCCTGCGTCCGCTGGCGCCGCGCCTCTACTCGATCGCCTCGAGCGCGAAGGAAACGGAAGACGAGGTTCACCTGACCGCTGCGCGCATCGATACGGGCGGCGGCAGCTCCGTCCGCCCCGGGGCGGCCACGCACTTCCTCGCGACGCGCGCCGAAGGCGCGACCGTGCCCGTCTACATCGAGCCGAACCCGCGCTTCCGCCTGCCGGCGGATCCCTCGAGCGACGTCATCATGATCGGCACGGGCACGGGCGTCGCGCCATTCCGCGCCTTCGTGCAGGAGCGCGCGGCGACCGGCGCCCGCGGGCGCAACTGGCTGATCTTCGGTGCGCGGCATTTCGCGCGCGATTTCCTGTACCAGCTCGAATGGCAGCGCGCACTGAAGCGCGGCGCGCTCAACCGAATCGACCTCGCCTTCTCGCGCGACCAGGGCCGCAAGGTCTACGTCCAGCAACGCATCGCCGAGGCCGGGGCGACGATCCACGCCTGGCTCGAGGGCGGCGCGACGCTCTACGTCTGCGGCGATGCCACGCACATGGCGCCCGACGTGCATGCCGCGCTCGCCGGCGCGATCGGCCGCCACGGCGGACTTTCGGCCGAGGCGGCACAGGAGCGACTCGACCGGCTCGGCGCGGACGGCCGCTACCTGCGGGACGTCTACTGATGGCCGCCGCGAACCCGAGCGCCGTCGAACGCATCAAGGCCGCCAGCCGGGGCCTGCGCGGAACGATCGTCGAGAGCCTAGCCGACCCGGTGACCGGCGGGCTCGCCGACGACGACCAGCACCTGCTGAAGTTCCATGGCTCCTACCAGCAGCACGACCGCGACAGCGCGGAAGCGCGCCGCCAGGCGAAGCTCGAGCCGGCCTACAGCTTCATGATCCGCACGCGCCTGCCGGGCGGCCTGGTCACGCCGGCGCAGTGGCTCGCGCTCGACGCGCTGGCGACCCGTTACGCGAACGGCACGCTGCGTTTGACCTCGCGCCAGGCCTTCCAGCTGCACGGCGTGCTGAAGGGCGACCTCAAGCCGACGATCGCGGCAATGAATGCGGCGCTCGTGGACACCATCGCGGCCTGCGGCGACGTCAACCGCAACGTGCTCGCGACGCCCGGGCCGCTCGCCTCGCCCGTGCACGCCGAAGCGCAAGCCTGGGCGGCGAGACTCTCCGCGCATCTCCTGCCCCGCACGCGCGCCTACCACGAGATCTGGCTGGACGGCGAAAAGGTCGCGCCGGAGCGGGAAGCGGAGACGGTGCTCGGCGCCAATTACCTGCCGCGCAAGTTCAAGGCTGCCATCGCCGTGCCGCCGGTCAACGACGT
>DATEEF010000115.1:0-15999 GCA_035281265.1 Steroidobacteraceae bacterium | reverse complement strand
CCCGCATCGGCGATCCCGGAGCGCCGCCCGGACATCACGCTCGCGGATCGCGACGGCAAGCCACGCAGCCTGTCGGAATGGAATGGCAAGCCCCAGGTCATCAATTTCTGGGCGACCTGGTGCGCGCCCTGCCGGCGTGAGATCCCGATGCTGAACGCGCTGGCCAGTGACGGCGCCTGGCCGGAGATCGTCCTTATCGGCATCGCCATCGATTTCCGCGAAGACGTCCTGCGCTACCTGCAGGCAACCCCCATCGACTACACGGTGCTGATCGGGGAACAGGATGGCCTCGATGCAGCCCGCGCCTTCGGCGTCGAGTCACTGGGCCTGCCGTTCACCGCCTTCGTGGATGCCTCCGGCCGGATCGTGACAATCCACGTCGGCGAGTTGCACCGGCCACAGGCCGACGTCATCCTGTCGATCCTCCGCTCCGTGGATGCCGGCCAGATCGACCTCAAGACCGCCCAGGCCCGGATCCGCTCCGAAGTACCCAAGATCAGCTAGTTCGACGCCTGTTCGGCGCCGTTCGACCCCTTATTGCCACTTTTTCTGGACAATATGCCGGTTGTCCGGTTGAATGGCGCGACCTCTGACGGGGAAACAGGGGGCTAAAGGCCGTCGATGCCTAGGATCCTGCTCATCAATGGGCCCAATCTCAATTTGCTCGGCCGCCGGGAGCCCGGCTGGTACGGGGACGTCACCCTCGCCGCCATCGAGGAGCGCCTGCAGGCAATCGCGCGCGGCCGGGGTGCCACGCTCGAGAGCTTCCAGAGCAATGCCGAGCACGAGCTCGTCGACCGCGTCCAGGCGCTGGCCTCGAGTCCGGTCGACTTCGCCATCGTGAACCCGGGCGCATTCACGCACACCAGCATCGCGCTCCGGGACGCCCTGCTGGCAGTCAGCGTGCCGTTCATAGAAGTACATCTCTCCAACGTGCACGCGCGGGAACCCTTCCGCCGGCACTCCTACTTTTCGGACATCGCGGCGGGCAGCATCGTCGGCCTCGGGGCGCAGGGCTACGAGCTCGCGCTCCAGGCTGCGCTCGACCGCCTCGACCGTCCAACCGGGGGAACGTGATGGATATCCGCAAGATCAAGAAGCTGATCGAGCTGCTCGAGGAGTCGGGTCTCGCCGAGATCGAGATCACGGAGGGCGAGGAATCGGTGCGCATCGCGCGCGTCATGCAGGGCGCGCCGGTCGTCACGCAATACGCCGCCGCGCCCGTCCCGGTCGCAGCCTCCCCCGCGCCGGCTCCGGCTCCGGCGCCGGCGGCGGCACCGGTAGAAGCACCAGCCCCGGCGGCACGCGACGAGAATCTCGTGACGGCGCCGATGGTCGGCACCTTCTACGCCTCGCCTGCGCCCGGCGCGAAGTCCTTCGTCGAGGTGGGCCAGGAGGTCCGCGTCGGCCAGGTGCTTTGCATCATCGAGGCCATGAAGATGATGAACCAGATCGAGAGCGAGCGCGCCGGCAAGGTCGTCGCGGTGCTCGCCAAGAACGGCGAGCCGGTCGAGTTCGGCCAACCGCTGTTCGCGATCGAGTAGCAAGGAACCTCAGTGCTCGACAAGATCGTCATCGCCAACCGCGGCGAGATCGCGCTTCGCATCCTGCGCGCCTGCCGGGAGCTCGGCATCAAGACCGTGGCCGTCCACTCGACGGCCGACCAGAACCTCAAGCACGTGCTGCTCGCCGACGAGACCGTCTGCATCGGCCCGCCGGCCTCGCGCGAGAGCTACCTCAACATGCCCGCGATCATCAGCGCGGCCGAGGTCACCGACGCCGTCGGCATCCACCCGGGCTACGGCTTCCTGTCCGAGAACGCGGACTTCGCGGAGCGGGTCGAGAACAGCGGCTTCGTCTTCGTCGGGCCGAAGAGCGAGACGATCCGCCAGATGGGCGACAAGGTCTCGGCGATCCGGGTGATGAAGGAGCACGGCGTACCCTGCGTGCCCGGCTCCGACGGCCCGCTGCCGGACGACCACGACGAATGCTTCCGCATGGCGCGCACGATCGGCTACCCGGTGATCATAAAGGCCTCGGGTGGCGGCGGCGGCCGCGGGATGCGGGTCGTGCACAGCGACGCGACGCTCGTCAACGCCATCAACGTCGCCAAGACCGAGGCCCTCGCCGCCTTTGGCAACGACACGGTCTACATGGAGAAATTCCTCGAGAAGCCGCGGCACATCGAGTTCCAGGTGCTCGGCGACAACTACGGTAGCGTCGTCTGCCTCGGCGAGCGCGACTGCTCGCTGCAGCGCCGCCGGCAGAAGATCATCGAGGAGTCGCCGGCGCCAGGCATCACCGCGAAGCAGCGTTCCGAAATGACCGAGCGCCTGGTCGCCGCCTGCGCGGCGGTCGGCTACCGCAGTGCGGGTACGCTCGAGTTCCTGTACGAGGACGGCAATTTCTACTTCATCGAGATGAACACGCGCGTGCAGGTCGAGCACCCGGTCACCGAGCTCGTGACGGGCATCGACATCGTCAAGATGCAGCTGCGGATCGCGGCGGGCGAGCCGCTGCCGTTCAAGCAGGACGATATCGTGCTGCGCGGCTGGGCCATGGAGTGCCGCATAAACGCCGAGGACCCGAAGTCCTTTGCGCCGTCGCCCGGTCCCGTGCGCCTCTGGCATGCGCCGGGCGGCCCGGGCGTGCGCGTGGACAGCCACCTGTACTCCGGCTACAACGTGCCGCCCTTCTACGACTCGCTGATCGCGAAGCTCATCTCCTACGGCGAGAACCGCGAATCCGCCATCGCGCGCATGCGGAACGCGCTTTCCGAGATGGTCGTCGAGGGCATCAAGACGAACGGCCCGCTGCACCAGGAGATCTTCGGCCATTCGGCATTCCGCCAGGGCGGCCTCGACATCCACTACCTCGAGCGTCGTCTCGGCCTGAAATAGCGACGCCGGCGCGCCGATGCCGTATCACCAGCTCGTCCTCGAGCTTCCGCGCGGCGAGCTTGAACGCGCCGAGGAAGCCTGCACGCGGCTCGGCGCCATCGCCGTTTCGCTGGCGGACGCGGGGGACGAGCCCCTGCTGGAGCCCGCCCCCGGCGAGACGCCGGTGTGGCAGGCGGTGCGCCTGCAAGCCCTGTTCGAACAGGCCGCGAATCCCGCAGTCGCGGCGGCCGCGCTGGCCGCCGTCCTCGACATCGAGCCTGAGTCGATCGCCATCGAGCACGTCGAGGATCGCGTGTGGGAGCGCGAGTGGCTCAGGGATTTCCGGCCGATGCGCTTTGGCCGCCGGCTGTGGGTCGCGCCGGCCGGGCAGCAGCCGCCGGGACAGGCAGCCGTCGTGCTCGAGCTCGACCCCGGCCTCGCCTTCGGGACCGGCACGCACGCGACGACCGCGCTCTGCCTCGAATGGCTGGACCGGCAGGTCCGCGGTGGCGAGCAGGTCCTCGACTACGGCTGCGGATCGGGGATCCTCGCGCTCGCCGCGCTGAAGCTCGGTGCGGATGCCGCGGTCGCCTGCGACATCGACCCGCAGGCGCTGACGGCGACGCGCGAGAATGCGCTCAAGAACGGGCTCGCGGCGCGGATCCGCATCGTGCCGGATCCGGACGCGGTCGCGGAAGCATTCGACCTCGTGGTTGCCAACATCCTCGCCCGGCCGCTGGTGGAACTCGCGCCGCGGCTCGCGACGCATTGTCGCGTGGGCGGCGTCATTGCCCTCGCCGGCCTGCTGGCGCGCCAGGCCGACGAGGTAGCGGCGGCCTATCGGCCGTGGTTTGATATCGCCCCCGAAACGGAACGCGAAGGCTGGACCCTGCTCGCGGGCCGCCGGCGCGTGGAGTAGGCGTGTACACGCAATGCCCTGATTGTGCGACGGTCTTTCGCGTCACGGCGGATGCGCTCAAGATCGCCCAGGGCGACGTGCGCTGCGGCGTGTGCTCGACGACGTTCAACGCCCTCGAGAACCTGAGCGAGCGAGCCTTCAAGGCGGCGCCCGAGGCGGAAGCGGCCTCGCCCGATGATTCGATGACGGTCGAGGAACTGCCGGTCGGCGAGAACATCGAGCTGTCGGCGCCCGTCGAGCTCGTGATCGTGCCGGATGCGGAGCCCGCGGATGCGGAGCCCGCGGATGCGCCGCCCCCGGAGCCCGGCGCCGCTACCGCTGCGGAAGCCGAAGCCAGGGCCGAGGACGAGCAGAGCGCCATGGAGTTCCACGGCGATGCGACGGACCTCGACCGGCTGTTCGTCGTCGAGGACTCCGTCCTCCCTCGCTTCGACCCTGGCGAGGCGGCGCGACCCGTCGGCGCGTCCGAGCCCGTCATCGACCTCGACAGCACGGACGAGCACCCGATCCTCGTGCTCGACGAGCGTGACGACCCCCCCGAGGACGTCATCGTGGAGTCCATCGTGCTCGAGACGGTGGAGCCGGTTGCCACGCCCGTCCTGCCGGCTGCATCGGCGTCGCCGCCCCCGCCAGCGCCCGCGGCGAATCCCACGCCGAAGCCGGCGCCCGACCCCGCCCCGAAGCCCGCGCGAACGGGTCTCACTGCGCGGAAGATCCTGATCCCGGACGAGATGCGAAAGCGTCTCGTCGAGGAAGCCGAGGCCCGCGCCGCGGCCGACGCGATGTTCGAGCCCGCCGAGGACGATCCCCCGCCGATCCTGTCGAGGGCCTGGCCATGGGCCGCAGGCATCGCCGCCCTTGCGTTCCTGCTCCTGCTGCAGGTCGTGCACACCCAGCGCAACCAGCTCGTGCGCAATCCGTCGGTGGGGCCGGCCGTGGCTGCCATCTACGACTTCGTCGGACAGCCGGTCCTCGCGCCCACGGACCTCGCGGCCTATGAGCTGCGCCAGTGGGGCGCGGCGAGCGATCCCAACGAGGCGAACCGGCTCATGCTGCGCGCGAGCATCGTGAACCGCGCTGCATATGCCCAGCCGCTCCCGCTGCTGCGGCTGAGCTTGCAGGACCGGTTCGGCGGGACGCTGCACCTGCGCGACATCTCGCCGTCGGACTACCTGCCCGGCGCCGGCGGAGAAGGCCTCCTCGGTCCGGGCGAACGCGCGGATGCGTTGATCCGCATCGTGGACCCCGGCCCTGAGGTCGTCGGATTCGAGCTCGACATCTGCCTGCCGGCGCAGGGCGGCGTGCGCTGCGCCAACCAGATCAAGACGGCCAGCTCGTGAGAATCGGGCCTTACGAGCTCGCGCAGGGCCTGGCGCTCGCGCCGATGGCCGGCGTCACGGACCTCCCCTTCCGACGGCTGTGCCGCCGCATGGGTGCGGCCATCGCCGCGTCCGAGATGGTGACCTCCGACCTGCGGCTCTGGAATACGGCAAAGACCCGCCACCGGCTCGACCACCGGCACGAACCGGAGCCTCGCGTCGTGCAGATCGCGGGCTACGACCCGGCGATGATGGCCGACGCCGCACGCATGAACGTCGCGCTGGGCGCCCAGGTGATCGACATCAACTTCGGCTGTCCCGCGAAGAAGGTCTGCAACCGGGCGGCGGGCTCTGCGCTCATGCGCGACGAGGGACTCGTGGCGCGCATCCTGCATGCCGTCGTGGCGGCGGCCGGCGTTCCGGTCACGCTCAAGACACGCACCGGCTGGGACCGCGACAACCGCAACGCGGTCGCGATCGCGCGCATCGCCGAGGGCGCGGGCATCGCCGCGCTCGCCGTCCACGGGCGCACGCGCGCGGATTTTTTCGCGGGCGACGCCGAATACGAAACAGTCGCGGCCGTCAAGCGCGCCGTCGGAATTCCGGTTTTCGTGAATGGCGACATCGATAGTGCGGACAAGGCCTTGAGCGCGCTGGAACAAAGCGGGGCCGACGGCGTGATGATCGGCCGCGCAGCCCAGGGCAGGCCGTGGATCTTCCGGGAGCTGCGCGCGGGACTCGCGGGCAGCGCCTGCGCGCCGCCTTCCCTCGCGGAGGTCCGTGCTATCATGCTTTCGCACCTCGAGGCCCTTTACTCGTTTTACGGCGAAGCGAAAGGTGTCCGCGTGGCGCGCAAGCATCTCGGCTGGTACTGCCGCCTCCATCCGGAGGTCGGACACTTGCCCGCCGGGTTGTTGACGACGGAATCGGCGCGCGGGCAGCACGAGCTCGCGGACGAATTCCTGTCAGGACTGATCGGCCGCACGGCACGGGCAGCCTGACCGACAAAGACGGCTGCGAGAATCGGGGACAACTTGGCAATGACCGCGAAGCAGAGGGCGCACACGCCGCGCCGGCCGCACTTTCCCCGTCCGTTCAACGGACATGCCCGCGAAATCCCCCTGCGCGACCACACCGAACAGGCGCTCAGCCGCTACTTCGACAGCCTCAACGGCCACCGCCCGGGGCGGCTTTACGACCTCGTCATGCGCGAGGTGGAAATGCCGCTCTTCCAGGCCGTGATGGACTACGCCGACGGCAACCAGAGCCGTGCGGCGACGATCCTCGGCATCAACCGCGGCACGCTGCGCAAGAAGCTGCGCGAGTACGGACTCGCTTCCTGACGAGATGACGCGTCCGGGCGCCCGGCGGGCGTTGCTTTCCGTTTCCGACAAGACCGGCATTGTCGAGCTCGCCCGCGAGCTCGCGGGTCTCGGCTTCGAGCTGATCTCGACCGGGGGCACCGCACGCGCGATCGCGGGCGCGGGCCTCGCCGTGACCGAGGTTTCCTCGCTCACCGGATTCCCGGAGATCATGGACGGGCGCGTCAAGACGCTGCACCCGAAGGTCCACGGTGCCCTGCTCGGCCGCGCTGGCACCGACGACGCCGTCATGCGCGACCAGGGGATCGATCCGATCGACGTCCTCGTCATCAACCTCTATCCGTTCGCCGAGACCATCGCGCGGCCGGACTGCCGCTACGAGGACGCGATCGAGAACATTGACGTCGGCGGCCCCGCCATGCTGCGCGCGGCCGCCAAGAACCACGCGCGCGTCACCGTGCTCGTGGACCCCGGGGACTACGCGGGAGCGCTCGCCGAGCTGCGTGCCGGCGGCATCGGCGAGGCGACGCGCCGCCGGCTCGCCGCGAAGACTTTCGGCCACACCGCGCAGTACGACGCGCTGGTCTCCGGGTGGCTGCGACGCCAGCAGGGCGACAACGCGTTTCCGGACGCGCTCACGCCAGGCCTGCGCAAGCTCCAGGACCTGCGCTACGGTGAGAATCCGCACCAGCGTGCGGCGTTCTACGCGGACCCGCTCTCCGCCGGCCCGTCCGTGGCCGCGGCGCGGCAGCGGCAGGGCAAGGAGCTCTCCTACAACAACATCGCCGACGCCGACACCGCCATCGAATGCGTCCGCCAGTTCGAGGAGCCCGCCTGCGTGATCGTCAAGCACGCGAATCCCTGTGGCGTCGCGCTGGCGGCCGACGCGCGCACCGCATATCTCGCGGCCTACGAGCCGGATACCGTATCGGCATTCGGCGGCATCATCGCCTTCAATCGGCCGCTCGACGCCGCGACCGCGGCGGCGATCCTGGAGCGCCAGTTCGTCGAGGTGATCGCGGCGCCGTCCTGCGAGCCGGCGGCGCTCGCCGCCATCGCCGCCAGGCAGAACATCCGCGTGCTGGAAACCGGCCCGCTGTCGGCCGCGCCACCGGGCTCGGTCGAGCTCAAGTCCGTCGCGGGAGGACTGCTCGCCCAATCGCGCGACGACGGCGCGATCGGGGCGGCGGACCTGAGGACAGTGACGCGCCGCTCGCCGGACGCCGCCGAGCTCGCCGACCTCCTCTTCGCCTGGCGCGTATGCAAGTTCGTGAAGTCGAACGCGATCGTCTTCGCGAAGGACCTGCGCACGGTCGGAATCGGCGCCGGGCAGTCGAGCCGCGTCGTGTCGACCCGGATCGCCGCGATGAAGGCGGCCGACGCGGGCCTCGCCGTCGCCGGCTGCGTGATGGCCTCGGATGCCTTCTTCCCGTTCCGCGACGGCCTCGACGCGGCGGCCGAGCTCGGCATCCGCGCGGTGATACAGCCGGGCGGTTCCCTGCGCGACGCCGAAGTCATCGCCGCTGCGGACGAGCGCGGCATCGCGATGGTCTTCACCGGCATGCGGCACTTCCGCCATTGAGCGCATGAAGGTCCTCGTCATCGGCGGCGGCGGCCGCGAGCACGCGCTTGCCTGGAAGCTCGCCCAGTCGCCTCGCGTCGCCGAAGTGATCGTCGCGCCGGGCAACGCCGGGACCGCGCTCGAGCCGAAGTGCCGCAACGCCGCGGTAGCGGCGACCGACGTCGCGGCTCTGGTCGCACTCGCGAAATCGGAGGGCGCCGGTCTCACCGTCGTGGGCCCGGAAGGCCCGCTCGTCGCGGGCGTGGTCGACGCCTTCGAGGCGGCGGGCCTGCCCTGCTTCGGCCCGCTCAAGGACTGCGCGCGGCTCGAGGGCAGCAAGCAGTTCACCAAGGAATTCCTCGTGCGCCACGGCATCCCCACGGCGCGCTACGCCGCCTTCACGCGCGAAACCTTCGACCGCGAGGCCATTCGCGCCCAGCGGCCGCCGATCGTCGTCAAGGCGGATGGCCTCGCCGCCGGCAAGGGCGTGATCATCGCCGCGAGCGCCGACGAGGCGATCCGCGCCGCCGAGGGCATGTTCGCCGGCGACTTCGGCGATGCTGGGCGCATCGTCGTCGTCGAGGAGTTCCTCGAAGGCGAGGAAGCGAGCTTCATCGTCATGGCGGACGGCCGGCACGTGCTGCCGCTCGCGACGTCGCAGGACCACAAGCGGCTCGGCGACGGCGACAAGGGGCCCAATACCGGCGGCATGGGCGCGTACTCGCCCGCGCCGGTCGTCACGCCCGCCCTGCACGCGCGCGTCATGCAAGAGGTGATCGAGCCGACGCTCGCCGGCCTCGCGTCCGAAGGCATGCTGTACACGGGCTTCCTGTACGCCGGCCTCATGTTCGCGAAGGACGGCACGCCGAACGTGCTGGAATTCAACTGCCGCTTCGGCGACCCGGAGACGCAGCCGGTGCTGTCGCGCCTGAGGAGCGACCTCGTGACGCTCTGCGAAGCGGCACTCGCGGGCCGCCTCGACACGGTGGATGCGGAATGGGACCCGCGCGCGGCGCTCGGGGTCGTCCTCGCGGCGCGCGGCTACCCGGAAGAGCCGCGCACGGGCGATGCGATCGCGGGTCTCGAGGAAGCCGCGCGCCTGCCCGGCAAGGTATTCCACGCCGCGACGAAATCGGTCGGCGGGCGCGTCGTCACTGCCGGCGGGCGCGTGCTCTGCGCCGTCGGGCTCGGTGAGGGCGTCGCGGCGGCGCAGGAGGCGGCGTATGCGCTGGTCGGCCGGATCCGCTGGGATGGCATGCAGTTCCGGCGCGATATAGGCTGGCGCGCACTGTGAGCAGGATCCACCTCCGCCGCGAGCACGACCTGACGCCGAAGGCGGCTCGCAAGAAAGTCGAACGCGTGGCGGAAGTGCTCGCGAAACGGTTCGACGCCGAGTGCAGCTGGTCGGGCGACGTGCTGTCGGTGGTGCACCCGAGCGTCAACGGCAAGGTGACCGTGGGCAAGAACGACGTCGTGGTCGAGGCCAGGCTCGGCTTCCTGGTCGCGATGTTCCGCGACCGCATCGACGAGGAACTCGTGCGCATCCTCGACAAGGAATTCCCCGGGCCGAAGGCCTGAATTCCCAGGGGCCGTTCCGGGCTCGTCCCCCCGGTGGATGCGGCGCCGGCTGACAGACACTTTCCGAGCCCAGGGATGACCGTGCGTACAGGCATGCGCACACAACTCCTGTCGTGGCCGGCCTGGACGGCCCTGCTACTGCTCGCGGGCTGCGGCGGAGAGGCCAAGCTGCGGGTCGAGGACGGCATGGGGCCGGACCCTAAGCTGCCGCCGCCGGCCGACGAAGGCTACGTGCCGGTCGTGAATATCGCGCCGGCGGTCGGCTGGCGCACCGGGGAACGCCCGGTCGTCGCGGCCGGCATGCGCGTCTCCGCGTTTGCCGACCACCTCGATCATCCGCGCTGGCTCTACGTGCTCCCGAACGGCGACGTGCTCGTGGCGGAGACCAATGCGCCGGAGCGTCCCCTGCGCGACGACCTGCTGGGGCTCAAGGGCTGGGTCATGGGCAAGGTCATGAAGCGCGCGGGCGCCGCGGCGCCGAGCGCGAATCGCATCACGCTGCTGCGCGACTCCGACGGCGACGGGCAAGCGGACACCCGGTCCGTGCTGCTGGGCGGGCTGAATTCCCCGTTCGGCATGGCGCTCGCGGGTGGCCAGCTCTACGTCGCCAACACCGATGCGCTCGTCCGTTTTCCGTACCGGTCCGGCGCGACCACGATCGACGCGGACGCCACGAAGGTGGCGGACCTTCCCGGCGGCCCGTTGAACCATCACTGGACGAAGAACGTCATCGCGAGCCCGGACGGGTCGAAGCTCTACGTCACGGTCGGTTCCAACAGCAACGTCGCCGAGCACGGGATGGACCACGAAGTCGACCGCGCCGCGATACTCGAAGTCGACGCGGCGAGCGGCGCCCGGCGCGTCTACGCGTCTGGCCTGCGCAACCCCAACGGCATGGTATGGGAACCCGCGACGGGAACTCTGTGGACGGTGGTCAACGAGCGCGACGAGATCGGCGGCGATCTCGTCCCGGACTTCCTGACGTCGGTGCGCCCCGGCGGATTCTACGGCTGGCCCTACAGCTACTACGGTCAGAACGTGGACGAGCGCGTGAAGCCGCCGCGACCGGACCTGGTCGCGAGAGCCATCAAGCCGGATTACGCGCTCGGGCCGCACACGGCGTCGCTCGGCCTCGCGCTCGCCGACGGCGCAAAGCTCCCGCCGCGCTACGCGAGCGGCGTGTTCATCGGCCAGCATGGCTCGTGGAACCGCGAGCCGCGCTCCGGCTACCGGGTGATCTTCGTGCCGTTCCGCGACGGCAAGCCCTCCGGCCCGGCGCTCGACGTGCTGACAGGCTTCGTCGACACCGACGGCAACGCGCGGGGCCGGCCCGTTGGCGTCGCCGTGGACAAGAGGGGCGCACTGCTCGTCGCCGACGACGTCGGCAACGTCATCTGGCGCGTGTCGATGCCGGAGTAAGGAGAAACCGCATGTTCAACTACGCCGTGATCCTCATCGCACTCGGGGCGGCCATCGGGCTCTACATGGCGGTCCAGCACTTCCGCGGGCGCACGCCGCCGCGCGGCATGGTCGCCGCGACCCACGGGCTCCTCGCGGTCTCCGGCGTGATCGTCCTGCTCATCGCGTCCCGGGAAAGCGGGTTGCGCGGCGCCGGGCCCTGGGCGCTGTGGCTGTTCGCCATCGCCGCGCTCGGCGGGCTCTACCTCGCGACGCAGCACATGGACCAGAAGCGGCTTTCGAACGGCGTCATCGTGGTGCACGCCGTGGTTGCCGTCGTCGCCTTCCTGATCACGCTGACGGCCGTCTACCTCGTGCCGTAGCGCGCTCCCGCTAGGCGGCGCGATCCAGCGCCGCTCGCATCGCGGCCACGTGCTCCGGCGCGCTGCCGCAGCAACCGCCGACGACGTTCACGCCCAGCGCCAGCATCTTCCGCGCGTAGTCGGCCATCACTTCCGGCGTGCCGCCGTAAGTGATGCGGTCGTCCTTCCAGCGGGGCATGCCGGCGTTGGACTTCGCCATGAGGAAGACGCCATCCGGCCTTGCCTTCGACATCTCGGTCATGATGCGCTCGATCTCGGCCGGGCCATTGCCGCAGTTCGCGCCGACCAGCCTGACGCCCCAGCCCGCCAGCGTGGAAACGGCCTGCGCGGGCTTGATGCCCATCATGGTGTGGAAATTGGTGTCGAAGCTCATCGTGACGGCGACCGGCAGTTCCGCGTCTCGCGCCCCGCCGACGGCCGCCTGCACTTCCTCGAGCGCACTCATGGTCTCGATCAGCGCGAAGTCGGCGCCGCCGGCCTTGAGCGCACGCGCTTGCTCGGCGAAGGATTCGCGGGCGCCGTCGGGGGTGAGCAGGCCGAGCGGCTCCATCAGCTCGCCGGTCGGCCCCATGCTGCCGGCGACCAGGCGCTCGCCCGCCGCCTCGCGCGCGAGTCGCGCGCCCGCTTCGTTGAGCTCGGCGACGCGGTCGGCGAGCCCGTCCAGCTGGAGACGGTTCCGCGTGCCGCCGAAGGTGTTGGTCGAGATGAAGTCGCTGCCCGCCTCGACATACGCGCGGTGAATCGATGAGACGACGTCGGGACGTTCGACGTTCCAGCGCTCAGGCGCGCCCTCGATAAGTCCCGCGAGCTGCAGCATCGTGCCCATCGCGCCGTCGCCGAGGACGACCCGGCGGCTTTGCAGCAGTTCAGTCAATCGATCCAAGTCTTCCGGCCCTCGAAAGATCCACGGCCCGCCAAAGGTACCACGACGCCGTCGTGCGATAAGGCGCCCAGCGCTCGCCGAATTTCGCGAGCGCTTTCGGCTTCGGCAGCGTGCGCTTGCCGTACGCGATTTTGTAGCCCAGGCGCACGCCGTAGTCGTCGACCGGAAGCACGTCGGGCCGGCCGAGCGTGAACATCAGGAACATCTCGACGGTCCACCGCCCGACGCCGCGCGCCTCGATCAGCCGCTCGACGATCGCCTCGTCCTTCATGCGCGCGAGCGAGCGGCGCGGCGGGATCGTGCCGTCGAGCGAGCGGGCCGCGATGTCCTTGAGCGAGGCGGCCTTGGCGCGGGAAAACCCGCAGCCGCGCAGCGCCTCGTCCGGCGTGCCCGCGAGCCGCGACGCCTCCGGGCAGCAGTCGATGCCGTACAGCGCGTAGAAGCGGCCCAGGATTGTCCGCGCGGCCTTGCCGGTTAGCTGCTGGTGCGCGACGGCCTCGACGAGCGCCTCGTAGGCGCCGGCGCCGCGCACCGGCTTGACGGCGTACGGCCCGGCGCGGCGGATGAGCTGCGCCATCACCGGGTCGACCCGGCGCAGGTGGCGCAGGGCTTCGCTCATCCTCGCTTCATGGAATCGAAGAACTCGGCGTTGGTCTTCGTGTCCTTCATCTTGTCGAGCAGGAACTCGACCGCGGCCAGCTCGTCCATCGGGTGCAGGAGCTTGCGCAGGATCCAGATCTTGGCGAGCTCGTCCTGGGTCGTGATCAGCTCCTCGCGTCGCGTGCCCGAGCGGTTGATGTTGAACGCCGGGAAGATGCGCTTCTCGGAGATGCGCCGGTCGAGGTGGATTTCCGAGTTGCCCGTGCCCTTGAACTCCTCGTAGATCACGTCGTCCATGCGCGAGCCGGTGTCGATCAGCGCGGTCGCGATGATCGTCAGCGAGCCGCCCTCCTCGACGTTGCGGGCCGCGCCGAAGAAGCGCTTCGGCCGCTGCAGCGCGTTCGCGTCCACGCCGCCGGTCAGCACCTTGCCGGAGCTCGGGACCACCGTGTTGTAGGCCCGCGCGAGGCGCGTGATGGAATCGAGCAGCACGACGACGTCCCGCTTGTGCTCGACGAGGCGCTTCGCCTTCTCGATGACCATCTCCGCGACCTGCACGTGCCGGCTCGCCGGCTCGTCGAAGGTCGACGCCACGACCTCGCCCTTCACCGTGCGCGACATCTCGGTCACTTCCTCCGGCCGCTCGTCGATGAGCAGCACGATGAGGTAGACGTCGGGGTGGTTCCAGGTGATGGAGGTGGCGATGTTCTGCAGGAGCATCGTCTTGCCGGCCTTCGGCGGCGAGATGATGAGGCCGCGCTGGCCTTTGCCGAGCGGCGCCATCAGGTCGATCATGCGAGCCGTCAGGTCCTCGGTGGACCCGTTGCCGCGCTCGAGCTTGAGGCGCTTGGTCGGGTGCAGCGGCGTCAGGTTCTCGAACAGCAGCTTGTGGCGCGCGGATTCCGGCGTGTCGAAGTTGATCTCGCCGACCTTCAGCAGCGCGAAGTAGCGCTCGCCGTCCTTCGGGGGCCGGATCAGGCCGGATATGGAGTCGCCGGTGCGCAGGTTGAAGCGCCGGATCTGGCTCGGGCTGACGTAGATGTCGTCGGGCCCGGCGAGGTAGGAGCTGTCCGCCGAGCGGAGGAAGCCGAAGCCGTCCTGGAGGATCTCGAGGACGCCGTCCCCGTAGATGTCCTCGCCGCTCCTCGCATGCGCCTTCAGGATCGAGAAGATGACGTCCTGCTTGCGCTGGCGCGCCATGTTCTCGAGGCCCATGGACTCCGCCATGCCGACCAGCTCGTGCACGGGCTTGTTCTTCAGCACCGTGAGGCTCATTGCGCTGCGCGATGCGGCGAGCTCCTCCGGCGAGATGATGTCGCCGTCCGGCCCGTCCATCATCGTGTGGTCGTCGACCGGGAGGCCTTCCTGGCTGTGGCGCGGACCGCCGCCGCGGTTGCGATGGCCCTTCTGGCGATTGCGGGCCTGGTTGCCGAGGTAGCCCCTCACAGGTGCTGGTCCAGCAGTGCCGCCAGCCTGGACTTCCCGACCAGGCCGACCTGCTGCGCCTCGGGGGCGCCGTTCTTGAACAGGATCAGCGTCGGAATGCCCCGCACGCCGTATTTGACGGGCGTATGGCGGTTGTCGTCGATGTTGAGCTTGGCCACCTTCACCCGGCCCGCGTAGTCCTTCGCGATGTCGTCGAGGATGGGGGCGATGGCCTTGCAGGGACCGCACCATTCGGCCCAGAAATCGAGCAAAACGGGGGTGTCGGATTTGAGGACGTCGGATTCGAACGTCGCGTCTGTCGTATGGACGATATTGCCGCTCACGCGGGCATCTCTCCTGGTTTCAAGTTGATCGGTGACGGGCGAATGCCCGATGCGGCACAATATTCAGCGCGTTTGGGAGCAATACGTGCGGGGAACCGCACCGCTAGGACCCTTTTGTAGCGCGTCAGGGGTCTTTTTTCAAGTGATGACGCCCAAAGTAGTGACCCGTTGACACAACAGCAATTCTCGGACCTTTCCTTCACCGGACTGCACCTGCCTGAACCCCTCGCCCGCGGCATCGCCGACGCGGGCTTCGAGCGCTGCACGCCGATCCAGGCCCAGACGCTGCCGCGCGCGCTCGCGGGCTTCGACGTCGCGGGCCAGGCGCAGACCGGCACCGGCAAGACGGCCGCGTTCCTCGTCGCGCTGTTCACGCATTTGCTGCGCTACCCGGCATCGGCCGGGAAACCGGCGACCTCCCCGCGCGCGCTCGTGCTCGCGCCCACCCGCGAGCTCGCGATCCAGATCCATCGCGACGCCGAGGTGCTCGGGCAGTACACCGGCCTCACGCTCGGCCTCGCCTTCGGCGGCGTGGACTACGACAAGCAGCGCCGCACCCTCGAGGCCGGCGTCGACGTCCTGATCGGCACGCCGGGACGCACGATCGACTTCTTCCGCCAGCACGTGTTCGACCTCCGCCACGTGCAGGTCATGGTCCTCGACGAGGCGGACCGCATGTTCGACCTCGGCTTCATCAAGGACATCCGCTTCCTGCTGCGCCGCCTGCCGGCGCCGGAGCACCGCCTCAACCTACTCTTCTCCGCGACGCTCTCGCATCGCGTGCTCGAGCTCGCCTACGAGCACATGAACGATCCGGAGCTCATCCGCATCGAGCCGGAACGCATCACGGCCGAGCGCGTCCGCCAGGTGATCTACTACCCGGCGATGGAGGAGAAGGCTTCCCTCCTCGTCCACCTGCTGCGCAAGGACGCGGCCACGCGCACGCTCGTGTTCGTCAACACCAAGCGCCTCGCCGACCGCCTCGAGCGGCTGCTGCGCGCGAACGGCGTGCTCGCCTCGGCGATGTCGGGCGACGTGCCGCAGAAGAAGCGCATGCGCATGCTGCGCGAGTTCCACGACGGCCGGCTCGCCGCGCTCGTCGCGACCGACGTCGCGGCGCGCGGGCTGCACATTCCCGACGTGAGCCACGTCTTCAATTACGACCTGCCGCAGGACCCCGAGGACTACGTGCACCGCATCGGCCGCACCGCGCGCGCCGGCGCGGCCGGCGATGCGGTCAGCTTCGGCTGCGAGCAGTACGTCGAGTCGCTGCCGGACATCGAGGCTTTCATCGGGCACCGCATCCCGGTCGGCAGCTACGACCCCGCGGGGCTACCCGAGCTGAAGCCTGCGCATTACGCCCCGCGCTCGTTCGGCGACGAGGAAGG
>DATEEF010000114.1:0-25680 GCA_035281265.1 Steroidobacteraceae bacterium | reverse complement strand
GGGCACGTGCCCGAAGCGGTCGATGAGCCACGCGAAATTCCTGAGCATGTCCACGGTGAGGTCGTGGCGGCCGCTCTCCTCGAGCCCGAGCATCGTGAAGTAGGAGTCCCAGTAGTAGATTTCCTGGAAGCGCCCGCCCGGTACCACGTACCTGAAGGGCAGGGGCACCCGCGAGTGGCCCGGAACGGGCTCGTCCGGCGCATGCGTGAGCACGGGCCACAGCGCGTCGATATGCGCCTCGACCCCGCGACCGGGCTCCGACTTGAACGCGCTTTCGGCCGGCACTTCCTCCGGCTTGAAGCGCTCCTGCACGAAAGCGCGCAGGTCGAAGCCCGGTTCGGCGCGCCGGGCCTCGAACTCCCTGGCGATCTCGCCGGGATCTTTCAGCGGCCTCGCGTCGACGAAGCCCTTGCCGTCCTCGAACGCGCGCTCCATCTGCACCCGCTCGAACAGGGCGGGGTACAGGTCCGCCGGCGTCGGCGGCGCCGCGACCTCGGCCGCGCCCGCCGCTCCCGCCGCGCCGGCGAGCAGCCAGAGCAGCAGCTTCCGGATCAGAACTCGTAGCCCACGCTGAACCGGATGTTGCGCGGCATGATGAAGCGGCCGTTCGGCGCCGTGAAAGTGCGCGGGTCGCTCTCGGTCAGCGCCTGCTCGTCGGTGACGTTGTCGGCCGCGACCTGCACGATGAACGACTCGTTGACGCGCATGATGACGCCGAGGTCCAGCTCGTCGTAGCCCTCCAGGACATTGATGTTCACCGCCTCGCCCCAGCGGTCGTCCACCGCGGTGTAGGTCGCGTACACGCTGCCCTCCAGGTTGCCGAAGATGAAGTCGTAAGCCGGCGTCAGGCGCACCTGCCAGCCGGGCTGCCGCTCCGTCTCGTTGCCGTCGATGGTCGGGTCACCGCTGTTGATCTCGGATTCCAGCCAGGTCGCGTTGACGGCGACCGAGAAACCGCCGTCGGTCCGCCAGATTGCATCGAGTTCAACGCCCTGGGATTCCTGGGTCGTCAGGATGGCCTCGCCGCCGAACACGAAGTTGACGGCCCGCGGATCGACGTCGGTGAAGAAGGCCGTTGCATACAGGCTCAGGTTGTCCGTCGCCCACTTGAATCCTGCCTCGTACTGGTCGATGTCCTGGACCAGGTCGTTGCCGCTCGCGAGCGCGGCGCGGCTGTCCCGATAGGTGTCGAACTGCGGCAGCAGGTGACCCTGGTTGACGCGTCCGAACACGCCCATCCGGTCCGTGAACTGGTAGTTGAGGGCCGCCGTCCACGAGGTCTCGGACAGGTCCTCCGACGCGGCAAAGTCGATCGTGCCGGCTCGTCCCTCGTCGAGCGTGTAGTCGACCTCGTATTCCTCGTAGCGGACCCCGACGTCCGCCCGCAAGGCGTCGGTGATGTCGAAAGTCGTCGCCGCGTACAACGCGTTGGTCGTGGCATCGCCGCGCTCGTCGATGTCGTAGTTGAAGCCGCAGCTGTCCACTGCCGGATCGTTGCAGGCGATGCCGGTGACGATCTCGCCTCCCTGCTCGACGACCTGGTACTCGGAATTGCCCAGCGCCCAGAGGTCGTTGCTCGAGACGCTCGACGCGTAGTACCCGAAGGTCGCGGATCCGCGCTCGAAGTCCCAGGTCAGGCTGATGTCGTTCGTGAAGGCATCGACGTCCTTGAGGACTTCCCAGGCGCCGAACTGCTGGATGAACTCGTCGGCGCCTATCGCGCGCCCCGTCACGGCGCCCGTGATCGGGCCGATGACCACCGCGCGCGGGTCGACGGCCGGGTCGGCGAGCAGGGCGCCGACCTGCACGGCGCCGCCGTCCGGAACGAGGCCGGTCGTATTGGCGTCTCCCGTCGTGTAGCTGAACCGGTCCGTGAGCGTCCAGCCGTCGGTGATGTCCAGCACGACGGCGCCGCCCGTCACGCTGCCCTTCCACCCGCGGCCCTCGTCGAGGTCGAGCCGCTTGATCGTCGGGTTGGCGGCATTTGGGTCGCCGCCGTTGTCGAAGCCCGGTCCCGAATTGGTGGTGAGGATCTCCTGAATCCGGTTGCGGCTGCCGAGCTGGTTGTAGCCGGCGTCCACGCCCGGCACGTTGAGCGCCACCGGCAGGTACCACTGGCCGTAATCGTCTGTCTGCCGGTAGAAGATGTTGACCTTGCCGCGCTCGAGCACGCGGGTCAGGTTGATCGTGAACTGGTTGCCTTCGTCCGAGTTGTAGCCGGCGTCGCGCAAGCCCGGCGAGCTCGTGATGTAGCCGCCCACCATGTAGTAGAAGTCGTCGGCGATGGGGCCGCTGATGTAGCCGTCGAAGCGGCGCAGGTCGTAGTCCGAGGCGGTGTACTTGACGAGGCCTTCCGTCTCCTCACCGCCCTCGCGCAGGATGAAATTCGTCGTCAGGCCGGACTGGCCGTTCGAGAACACGGGGTTCGGCCCGCCGCGCAGCGCCTCGACCCGCTCGATCGTCTCGTCGATGCGGAACATCGTCGTGTTCTCGAGGAACGACAGGGTCGAGATCGGATAGACGGGGGCTCCGTTCAGCTGGACCGTCAGGTAAGGGGCGTCGCCGCCGCCCGGGAATCCGCGCACCATGACGTTGGCGCCGGAGACGCCGCCGGTGCTTTCCGACCAGACGCCCGGCACCAGCTTCAGGAGGTCCGCGGTGCTCTGCGGCGCGAACTCCGTGATGGCCCCGTCGTCCAGGGTGGTGATCGCGAAGCTGGCCTCGAGCTTGCGGACCTCGGTACCGGCCGCCGTGCCGGTGACGACGACTTCTTCCAGCAGTGTTTCGTTCCCGGTCGCGGCCTGCTGCGCCATCGACGGCCCCGCTACCAGTGCCGCGATGCCGATTGCGTGCGCAGGAAAGTGTCGAGCTTTCATCGGATTCCCCTTTCCCGAAGATCCCGGAGGTGATCAATTGACAGCGCTGTCTCTGTAGCACCTCGCATAAAATCTGTCAAACAATCATGTTGGGGTGCACTGCAAGACAGCGCTATCATTTGGTCCCAGTGCCGAGAAACCGCGCAAGGCCGACACGGGCCCGGACGATCGACGACGTCGCCGCGCGCGCCGGCGTCTCGATCAAGACGGTGTCGCGCGTCATCAACCGCGAGGCCAACGTGCGCCCGGACACGGCGCGGCGGGTGCACGAGGCGATCCGCGAATTGCGCTATCGCCCCAACCTGGCGGCGCGGAACCTGGCGAGCCCGCAGGCGTACCTCGTCAACGTCCTCTACGACAACCCGAGCGACAGCTACATGGTCGGCGTGCTGAACGGCGTGCTTGCCGCCTGCGAGATCGCCCACTACGGCATGCTGCTGACGCACTGCGACGTGACCAGCCCGCGACTGATCGATCACGTCCACGAGACGGTGGCGCAGCATCGCGCGAGCGGGCTCGTGCTGACGCCGCCGCTGTGCGATCACGCGCAGCTGCTCGCGTCGTTCGACGCCAACGGCATCGACTATGTCTCGATCGACCCGCGGGACCAGCGAGACGACCGTCCGTTCGTCGCGATCGACGATCGCCGGGCGGGCTACGAACTCACGGATTACCTGCTGGCGTGCGGCCACCGCCGGATCGGATTCATTCGCGGCCACCCGCTCCACGGCGCCGCGGCGCGGAGGTTCGAGGGTTTCCGCGATGCGCACGTCGAGCACGGCGTTCTCCTCGACGACCGCCTCGTGGTCGGGGGGCTGTTCTCGTTCGAGTCGGGGATCGAATGCGGCCGGCAGCTCCTGCACCGGCGTGGACCTCCGACGGCCATATTCGCCAGCAACGACGACATGGCCGCCGGCGTCCTGCACGTGGCGCAGGAGATGGGCATCGAGGTACCCGCCCAGCTTTCCGTGGCCGGCTTCGACGACACGCCGATCGCGCGCTATGTCTATCCCAGCCTCACGACGATACGCCAGCCGATCCGGGCCATGGCGCAGGGCGCCGTGGACTGCCTGATCCGTCACATCCGTCGCCGCCCGGATTCGGCGGTAGAGGGTCCTGAGTCACAGCGATTCGACTACGAGCTCGTGATCCGCCAGTCGGTTGCTGCGCCGGCATGATTGCCGCCCGCGTCGCGCTGCTGGCGTATCTCGCGACGGCCGTCGCCGCCGGCGAGCCGCTTCGCTTCTCGCTGCCCGAAGGCGGCATGCAGAACGAGTTCTACCGTGAGGGTCCGGTCGCCGCGCACGTCGTGCTGCGGCCGGGGCCCGAGCCCCGCGTGGTCATCGCCTTTCCCGCAGGCAACAGCGGTGCCGCCATCTGGTTCGACGCCGGGGACGAACCGCTGGCATGGACGCCGGAAGTCACGATCGAGCCTGCATCGCTCGAGGCGCAGGGCGGGACCCTGCACGGGATCAACGTCCTCCTGCGTGCGACGGGCGGCGCGGTCACGGTCCGAAACGCGCTCACGGGCAGCATCCGCGTGATCCGCGAGGCGGATGACGGCATCCAGCCGCCGGCGGCCACGACGGCAAAGCCGCGCTTCGACGGGCGCGGTGTCACGTGGCTGCGCCGGCGCGTGGACGGCGCGCCGGGATACCTGCTCGCGGTTGAAGTCCTGGGCGGCCGCATGACGCACGGCGAGTCCCGGGCGATCGCGTTCCATCCGGACGCGCGCGGGCGTCTCGAGCTCCGGGTCACCGCGCTGACAGGCGAGCGGCCGCTCACGCCGCTTCCCGCGGAAGGGCTGCTGGCGGACCGCGCGGCGCCGGACCTTCGCCTGAGGCAGATCCTCGCCTACCTCAGCTATCGCGAGAAGCTGCTCGCGGGCTCCTGGCAATTCGCCACTTACTTCGGTCGCGACACGTTGATGTCACTCGCGCTGCTCGCGCCGGCCGCCGAGCCGGAGCTGGTCGAGGCCGGGCTCGGCGCAGTGCTCGGGCGCCTGAACGCGGCCGGCGAGGTCGCTCACGAGGAAGCCATCGGCGAGTTCGCCCTGCTCGGCCGCGGGCCCGCGCTCGACTACAAGATGATCGACGACGATTTCATGCTCGCGGCGGTCGCGGCGCGGCTGCTGCTCGCGCCCGGGACCAACCGCTCGCGCGCGGCGGCCTTCCTCGCGCGCAAGGCCGGAAGCGACGGCACGATGGGCGGCGGGCTCGTCCGCAACCTCCGGTTCGTCGTCGCAGCTGGCGAGCCGTTCGCGCGTACGCCAAGCTGGCGTCACCTGGTCGCGCTGAAGGAAGGGGAGAGCGTCGGCAACTGGCGCGACAGCAACCTTGGACTCGGCGGCGGCCGCTATCCGTATGACGTCAACGGCGTGCTCGTGCCTGCGGCGCTCGCTGCAGCCGACGCGCTGCGGGCGAGCGGCCTCCTCGAGCCGTATCTCGACGAAGCGGCCGATGCGGAGCTGGCCCGTGCCGCGGCGCTGGCGGAAACCTGGAGGCGCGAGGCGCCGCCGATGTTCGACGTCGCGCTCGATGCCGATGCCGCGAAACGCGAGGTTGCGGAATACGCCGGTCGCGTCGGCATCGACGCGGCGGATGCGCTGGCGGCGCTGGACGCCGGCGGAGTACGGTTCCGCGCCGTCGCCCTCGATGCAAACGGCAGGCCCGTCGCCGTGCAGAACTCGGACGAGGCAATGGCGCTGTTCTTTCTGGATCCGCCGCTGCCGGAAGCCGCGCGCGTCGCGGCCTCGCTGACGCGGCCGTTTCCGGCCGGCCTGCTGACCGGAGCCGGCCTCGTCGTCGCGAATCCCGCCTATGCCGCTGAGTCGCTCGAGCCGGCATTCGACCGCAACCACTACCACGGCGCCGTGATCTGGTCCTGGCAGCAGGCGCTCCTGGTCGCGGGCATCGACCGCCAGCTCGCGCGCCGCGACCTCGGGAAGCCGGAGCGCAGGCTGCTCGAGGCCGCCCGGTCCCGGCTGCATGCCGTCATCGGCGCGGCGGAGGAGTTGCGCGGTTCGGAGCTGTGGTCATGGACCGCGAAGGACGGCGCCTGGCAGGCGGTGCCGTTCGGCGCTCAGGAGGGCCACGAGACCGAATCCAATGCGGCGCAGCTCTGGAGCGCCGTCCACCTCGCGCTACCGTGAGAGCCGCCGCAGCACGTCCGTCGCGAGGCGCCGGCTGACTGCCAGCGTGCCGCCGCCGCGCAGGCGCACCCGCTGGTGCCCGTCCGGGTCGCGCTCGAGGCCCTCGATGTGCGAGACCGCGACGAGCGCGTTCCGGTGCACGCGCACGAAGAGCCCGGGAAACTCCTCTTCGAGCGCCTTCAAGGGCTCCTCGATGAGTTCCTCGCCGGAAACGTGGCGCAGCGTCGTGTACTTCTGCTCGGCGATGAAGCAGATGATGTCGTCGACCGGGATGAGCTTCAGCTCGTCGCGGGCGCGCACCGCGATGCGCGTGCGCGCGCCGGCCGTTCCCTCGGCGATGCGCACGAGCTGTGCGCGCGTCGGGCGCCGTGCGCGATCGAGGGCTTCCTGCAGCTTGTCCAGGCGCACCGGTTTCAGGAGGTAGCCCGCGGCCTGGGCGTCGAAGGCGGCAAGCGCATGCTGCTCGAAGGCGGTCGTGAATATGACGGCGGGCGGCTCGGGCATGCGCGCGAGGTGGCGGGCGGTCTCGAGCCCGTCCATGCCCGGCATGCGGATGTCGAGGAGCACGACCTCGGGGCGCAGGCGGCCCGCGTGCAGCAGCGCTTCCTGGCCGCTGGCGGCCACGCCGGCGAGCTCGACGTCGGGCAGCTCTTCGACGAGGTGGGAGAGCCGCTCGCGCGCGAGCGGCTCGTCGTCGACCACGAGGACGCGCAGGTTCAAGCCTCGCCCCCCGCGGCGGGGAAGCGCAGCGTCACGACGAAGCGCTCCGGGGCCTCGATGACTTCCACCTCGGCCTCGCCGTGGAACATCAGCTCGAGCCGCTGCCGGACGTTGTCGAGGCCGATGCGATGGCCGCTCCGCCGCGCGACGACGCGCGGCATCACGGGATTGTCGATGGTGAGGACCGCGTGCCTTCCGTCCAGCCGGCCGCGCACGCGGATCGTGCCGCCCTCGTCGAGCGGCTCGATGCCGTGGTACACGGCGTTCTCGAGCAGCGGCTGGAGGATGAGCGCGGGGACGGTCGCGTCCATCGGCAGGCCGTCCACCTGCCAGTCGACCTGCAGCCGGTCGCCGAGCCGCAGGCGTTCCACGCGCTCGTAGGCGCGGGCGATCTCGATCTCGTGGGCGAGCGGGATCTTCTCGCGATGCTCGCGCAGCGAGGCGCGAAAAAGGTCCGACAGGTCCGCGATCGCCTGTTCCGCGGCGCGCGGGTCGCTGCGCGTGAGCGATGCGATGGTGTTCATGCTGTTGAAGAGGAAGTGCGGCCGGATGCGCGCCTGCAGCGCCCGCACGCGGCTCTGTGCCTCGGCCTCCACGTTGGCCTGCCACTGGTGCGAGACGTAGAAATAGCGTAGCGCGAGCCCCGCCGCGACCGCGCAGATCGCGAGGTTCTGCAGCTGCAGGCGCAGGTGGTCGACGCCCTGCGGCATGGCGTCCACGACGCCGAATGCGCGGTCCGCGTAGCCGGCGAGCCACCAGGCGCCCTCGGTGACGAGCGCGGTGACCGCGAGGGCGAGCCCCAGGGCGAGGCCTGAGCCCGCGAGCACGTCCAGTTCCGACAGGATCCCGCGTGCCGCGCACCACGCGCCGGCGATGCCGAGCGCGACCCACAGCAGGAACAGCGAGATGCGGGACAGGTCCATCCAGAACGCGGACGAGATGCCGTGCCGGGCGAGCGTGAGCAGGATGGCGACCAGCGCGGCGATCAGGATGACCGCAAGGACGCTTTGCGCGCGGCAGAAATCGGGCAGGTAGAAAGCGGGCCGCTCAGCCATCGCGTGCGGTGCCGGAGAAGAGCGGGACCTTGAGCCGGAAGATCGTCGAGATGTCTTCCTCGCCGTGGCCGTCGGCGAGGAGCCGCGCGTAATCGGCGAGCGTCGCCTCGACGACAGGCAGCGTTGCGCCGTGGCGCGCGGCCATGTCGCGGCAGATGCGCAGGTCCTTGTCGTGCAAGCGCACGCGGAATCCCGCCGGGTATTCCCCGCGCGCCATGAAGGGCGCCCGGTGCACGAAGTACCACGACGCCCCCGCGCCCTTGCCGAGGATCTCGATCACGCGGTCGAGCGGAAGGCCCTCGGCCTGCGCGAAGGCCATCGCCTCTGCGGCGACCTGGATCGCGCCGGCGCAGAGGATCTGGTTCGTGGCTTTCGTGGCCTGGCCGGCGCCGCTGCCGCCCATCAGCACGATGGTCGTGCCGAGCGCCTCGAGCACCGGCTTCGCCCGCTCGAAGGTGGCGGGTTCCCCGCCGCACATGATCGCGAGCGTCGCGTTCTTCGCGCCTTCGACGCCGCCGCTCACCGGGCAGTCGAGGAAGCCGCCGCCGGCCGCGGCAATGCGCTGCGCCGCGGTGCGGGCCGTGTCGGCAGCGACGGTGGAGCAGTCGATGACGACGGAGCCCGGCCTGAGGGCGGGGCGGACCGCATCGACGACGGCGAGCAGGTCGTCATCCGCCGAGACGCAGGTGACGACGGCGTCGCAGCGTGAGGCCAGCTCAGCGGGGGACGCGAATTCGCGGCAGCCGGTTTCGGCCGCAAAGGCGGCGGCCCTGGATGCTGTCCGGTTCCATACGCCGGCCAGGAGGCCGGCGCGATGCAGGTTGCGGGCCATGTGCTGGCCCATGGCTCCAAGACCGATGAATCCGGCTTTCATGGCGGGCTCCATTGTGCCCGCAGCGCGGGGTCAACTGCAGAAGTCGTCGACGTCCTGCTTGGCCCGGGCGCGCGCCTCGTCGAGTTCCTCGTTGGAGAGGTACGCGCGCTTGCCGTCCGGCATTGTGCGATACAGGCGCTGCGACTGGATATACAGCTGGTACTTGTCCTGGGCGGCCTTGCAGTTCACGACCTTGGCCTTGGCCGCATCGGATGCCGCGGCGGCCCGGGCCTCGTCCGAAATCGGCGGCTCGGATGCACTCGGCGGTTGGTCGGTCGCCGGCGGCGAAGCATCCGTGTCGTCGCCTTCCTCGGTGAAGTCGTCTTCGGCGCCTTCCTCGTCGACGCTGCCGGACTCCTGCTGGTAGACGCCGAGGATTTTCGCGTCGCCCTGGCGCGGGGGCAGGTCGGTGTAATGGACCTGGCCGGAGCCATCCACCCACTTGTAGACGGTCTCGGCCGCGGCGATGGCGCCGATGCCTGCCATCGCGAGCGCTGCAAGGAATTTCGCAATCCGCGGCATGTTCCACTCCAGCCCGGCAGCACAGTGTGGCGGCTCGGGCCCGGAAAACCCTTGAAGTCCGTCACACCTCGGCCCGGCCCGAGTGTAGCCAAAACGGGTCAGTGGTTATAGGCGCGCTCGTCGTGCAGTGCGAGGTCGAGACCCTCGACTTCCTGCTCCCGGCTGACTCGCAGGCCGATGGTGACGTCGATCAATTTGAGGATCAGGAACGTGGCCGATGAGCTCCAGGCCGCGGTGATCAGCACGCCTTTTGACTGGACCCAGACTTGCGTGGCGACGGTGACCCCATCGGGCAAGCCAGTGCCCCCGAGCGTGCCCGCCGTGACGCCCGTCAGGAGAGCTCCAACTGTGCCGCCAACGGCATGGACCCCGAACACGTCGAGTGAATCGTCGTATCCGAAGATGCGCTTGAGCCGGGTGGCGGCCAGAAAGCAGGACGCGCCAGCGATGATCCCGATCAGCAATGCCCCTGCCGGCCCCGCCGTGCCCGACGCTGGAGTGACCGCGACCAGGCCCGCGATGGCGCCGGTCGCGACGCCGAGCGCACTCGGCTTGCCGTGTGCGGCCCATTCGAAGCTCATCCATGACAAGGCGGCCGCCGCGGTCGCCACCTGTGTCACCAGCATTGCCATGCCCGCGGTGCCGTTCGCGGCAAGGGCGCTGCCGGCGTTGAACCCGATCCAGCCGACCCACAGCAAGGCGGCGCCGACGAGGGCGAACGGCACGTTGTGCGGCGGGATGGCCGCGTCGGGATAGCCGTGGCGTCGGCCGATCACCAGTGCAGCGGTGAGGCCCGCGACGCCTGCATTGACGTGCACGACCGTGCCGCCGGCGAAGTCAAGCACGCCCCAGTCGAACAGGAGCGCGCCGGGGCCGCCCCACACCATGTGCGCGAGGGGCGCGTACACGACAGTGAACCAGGCCGCGATGAAGAGCATGAGCGCCGCGAATTTCATGCGCTCGGCAAATGCGCCGACCGTCAGCGCGGGCGCGATGATCGCGAAGGTCATCTGGAACATGGCGAATACCGATTCGGGAATCGTCCCGACGGCGGACGCCGGAGTAAGTCCTGCCAGGAAGGCCTTTCCGAATCCGCCTACGAACTTCCCCGGCCCATCGAAGGCCAGGCTGTAGCCGTAGGCCACCCACAGGATCGTGACAAGGGCTGCGATGGCGAAGCACTGCATCAACACGGAGAGCGTGTTCTTGACGCGGACCATGCCTGCGTAGAGCAGCGCGAGGCCCGGCAGGGTCATCAGAAGCACCAGCGCGGTGGCGACGATCATCCACGCCGTGTCGCCGCTATCGATCGGTGTCACGTACTCCTGCACTGCCTGCCTCCGCATTCGCGAGAAATCGCCGACACGCGCCAGATTCCGGGCAGCGGGGCGCGCAAGTTGCCGGCTAGTCTCAAGGCAGCAATGCAGCATCCATGCCATGCACCGACATGACGCAAATCAACGACTTAACGGAGCGGTCGAGCGGTGATCACGCGCTGCCCGCACCGTTCCGGTGCGTCCGCAGCACCCGGGCGTTTCATTCTGGTGCGCCTTGACGTCGAGGCACAGCGCCGGGATGCTGTCGCTGTCACGGAGTCACCGCTTGGCCTTCGACCCGAAATCACTCGACGAACTTGCGCGCAAGCTGGCCGAGGCCGTGCCTCCCGGGCTCGCGGCGCTCGGCAACGACCTCGAGCAGAACTTCAAGGCCGTGCTCCAGGCGGGCCTCGCGAAGCTCGACCTCGTGACACGACAGGAGTTCGACATCCAGGCCGCCGTGCTGCGCCGCAGCCGCGAGCGGCTCGAGGAACTCGAAAAGCGCATCGCCGCGCTCGAGAAGTCACCACCGAAGCAATAGCGGGTTTCCCCGCCAGCCGCTGATGCTGGCGACGGCCCTGACGCGCGCCCAGTTCGGGCTCGATGCGCCGCTCGTCGGCGTCGAGGTGCACTGCGGTGCGGGCCTGCCGCAATTCGCCATCGTCGGGCTCGCTGAAACCGCAGTGCGCGAAAGCCGCGAGCGCGTGCGCGCGGCCCTCGCGCAGGGCGGCTTCGAGTTCCCGGCCGGCCGCGTCACGGTCAACCTGGCGCCTGCGGACCTGCCGAAGGAAGGCGGCCGCTACGACCTCGCGGTCGCGCTCGGCATCCTCGCGGCGTCCGGCCAGCTGCCGCCGGCCGGGCTCGCCGGCATCGAGTTCTACGGGGAGTTGTCCCTGTCGGGGGACCTTCGCCCCGTGCGCGGCCTCCTGTCGGCGTCGGCGCATGCCGCGCGCGCGGGACGACGGCTCGTCGTGCCCGTCGAGAATGCCGACGAGGCGCGTGTCGCGCGCGGGGCGCGAGTCGCGGGCGCCACGACGCTCATCGCGGTCTGCCATGCGCTGAAAGGCGGGGCACCACTCGAGTTCGCCGCGGGTGCCGGCCTGCCGGAGCACGCCGGCGCGGAGCCCGACCTCGCCGACGTGCGCGGCCAGGCCGCCGCCAAGCGCGCACTCGAGATTGCCGCGGCGGGAGCGCACAGCCTGCTGCTCGTCGGCCCGCCCGGCGCAGGCAAGAGCATGCTGGCGCAGCGCCTGACGGGCATCCTGCCCCCGCTTTCGGAGGACGACGCGCTCGAGTGCGCGATGCTGCACGCGCTCCTGCGGCCGCTGCCGCCGATCTCCAGCTGGCGGCGGCCGCCATTCCGCGCGCCGCACCACGGAGCGTCGGCGACGGCCGTCATCGGCGGAGGCGGGCGCATTCGGCCGGGAGAGATCACACTCGCGCACCACGGCGTGCTGTTCCTCGACGAGCTCCCGGAGTTCCGGCGCGACGTGCTCGAGGCGTTGCGCGAACCGCTCGAGACGGGCACGGTCAGCATCGCGCGGGCCGGGTGGCGCGGGCAGTTTCCCGCGCGGTTCCAGCTGGTCGCCGCGATGAATCCCTGTCCCTGCGGCTATGCGGGCGACGCCAACGGCCGCTGCCGCTGCCCGCAATCCGCCGTGCGCCGGTATGTCGCGCGGATTTCAGGGCCGCTGCTCGATCGCGTCGACCTGCACGTCGACGTGCCACGCCTCGAGTACGCCTCCCTGCACCCGGGCGGCGCACCGCCGGAGGCCAGCGCGACAGTGGCGCAGCGCGTCCGGGAGGCGCGTCGCGTGCAGGCGCAGCGCGGCGGGTTGAATGCCGCGCTCGACGTGCGACGGCTGGGCGATGCCTGTGGCCTCGGCCTGCGGGAGCACGGTTTGCTGGACTCGGCGACGCGGCGCCTGGGCCTGTCGGCGCGCGCCTGCCATCGGATCCTGCGCGTGGCGCGCACGATCGCCGACCTCGGCGGACTCGAGCGCGTCGGTGTCGCGGAACTGTCGGAGGCGATCGGCTACCGGCGGCTCGATCGCGAGCCGCAGGACGTTGCGCGTCAGCCGCTCTGAGAGGCGAGATATTCGACGGCGGCGCGGACAGCCTCGTCCGGGAGGTCGGTGCGGCCGCCTTTTGCCGGCATCACGCCGGCCTGTCCCTGGAAGCCTTCGAGGGCGTGCTTCTCGAGCGTCTGGATGCCTTTCGAGATGCGCGGGGCCCAGGCTGCCTTGTCGCCGATTCGCGGTGCGCCCGCGACTCCGGTGCCGTGGCAGGCGCTGCAGGCGACGTCGAAGACGCCCTTGCCGTCGGTGGGAATGGCCGCGGCGCCGCCGGCCGGGGCCGAGCCCGCGACCGGGATCGCCGTTTGCCTGATGGCGAGCGCGGCGTTGTCCTCGCCCGCGACGGCGACCTGCCCGAAGGGCTTGATGCGTTCGTGAGCGGAAGCCTGCATGAGCGGGTCGGCAGTGTCCCGGGCGCCCTTCGGACCGCTGTCCACGAGCCTCGATATGCCGATGAGGACGAGCGCGAGCGCGACGAGGACGCCGATCACCGCGCTGAAAACATTGATGAAATGGCGGTCGGTCTTGGCCATCGGCGAATTATAGCGTCTGGGCGCAGGGACCACTAAAATCGGTGGTTCAAAACGCGCCCGTAGCTCAGCTGGATAGAGTGACGGTCTCCGAAGCCGTAGGTCGTGGGTTCGACTCCCGCCGGGCGCGCCAATTTCTCCGGATCGCGGTGGTCCGCCATGAAGACTGATCGCATGATCGTGCGCATGTGGCACGGCCGCGTGCCGACCGCGAAAGCCGACGCCTATCGCGCCTTCACGAATGGCCGCGCGATCCCGGACTATCGCTCGGTACCCGGCAACATCAGCGTTCACATCCTCGAGCGCCGCGAGGGCGACATCACGCACTTCATCACGCTGACCTTCTGGGAGAGCCTCGACGCGATCCGCGCCTTTGCCGGCGACGACGTCGAGAAGGCGAAATACTATCCCGAGGACGCCGGGTTCCTGCTGGAGTACGAGCCGCGGGTCGTGCACTACGAGGTGGTCGGCAAGTCGTGAGGCTCGTCGTCCTCGCGGTCGTGGCGCTCGCCGCGGTCGTCGGCGCCTTCCTGCTCGACCCGATCCCGCAGGACCCGACCTACCATCGCTTCGCCGACGGGCGCGAGCTCCTCGGCGTCCCGAATTTCTGGAACGTCGCGACGAACCTGCCGTTCCTCGTCGCCGGCGCGATTGGCTGGCTGCAGTACGGGCGGCTCGCCTCGCCGCGCCTCGCCGTGCACTACCGTGTGCTCTGCACGGGCGTCGTGCTCGTGGCCTTCGGGTCGGCCTGGTATCACCTCGCGCCGTCCGACGCCTCGCTCGTGTGGGACCGGCTGCCGATGACGATCGCCTTCATGGCGTTCTTCGCCGCGCTGGTCGCCGACCGCATCCACTGGGTGGCGGGCCGGGCGCTGCTCTGGCCGCTGGTCGTCGCGGGCTTCGTGAGCATCGCGTGGTGGGCGCGGACGGAAGCCGCGGGCGCGGGGGACCTCAGGGCCTACGGCCTCGTGCAGTTCCTGCCGATCCTGCTCGCGCCGATCATCCTCTACGGCTGGCGCGACGGCAGCCTGTCAGGCCGGCACCTCGGGCTCGCGTTCATCGCCTACGTGATCGCGAAGCTCGCGGAGCATTTCGACGCCGCGATCTTCGCGGCGACGGGCTTCGGCGGGCATGCGATCAAGCACCTGTTCGCGGCGCTCGCCGCGTGGTGGATCCTGAAGTCGTTTCAGGGAGCGCCGGCGAGGGCCTTGTAGAGCGCCGCGAGCGCGGTCGCGCGCCGCGTCGCGGACTGCACGTGCTGGTCCTCGAACTCGAGCTTCTGCCGGTCGGCCACCAGCACCGCGAGGTAGTCGCCCGCGCCGACCTCGTAGCGCTTGCGCGCGAGGCGCGCGGCCTCCGTGGCGGCCTCGAGGCCGAGGCGGAACTCGTCCTCGGAACGGTTGGCGGCGCGGAAGCCCGCGAGGGCGTTCTCCGTTTCCTCGAGCGCCTTGAGCACGGTCTCCTGGTAGACGGCGATCGCGCCGTCGCGCCGCGCCTCGGCCGCCTTCACCTGCTGCCGCACCCGGCCGAAGTCCAGGAAGCTCCAGGTGATCGCCGGGCCGTAGAACCAGCGCTCGGCTTCCGGCTGGCCGATCTCCGACCGGTCGCCGCTCGTCCAGCCGAAGCCGCCGAGCAGGGTGACCTTCGGAAAATACTCCGCGATCTCGTCGCCGACGTCGGCGTAGCGTGCCGCGAGCTCGCGCTCGGCCGAGCGTATGTCGGGCCGCCGGCGCATCCACTCCTCGGGCGTGCCGGTCGCGACCAGCTCGGGAAGCGGCGGAATGGGCGTCGCAGGGGACAGGTTCGCGCGCAGCGTCTCGATCGGCCAGGCCGTCAGCACGGCGAGGCGCTGCTCCTCGCGGACCAGGTCCGCCTCCGCGAGCGGCAGCGAGGCGGCGACGCCGCGCCGCTGCGCCTCCGCCTGGGCGAGGTCGAGGCCGCTGGAATTGCCGGCATTGACGCGCGCCGTGAGGATGTCGATGTTGTCCTGCTGGTTCGCCAGCTGCTGGCGGCGGAGCGCGAGCCGCTCGCGCGCGCCGATCATCGCGAACCAGGCCTGCGCCGTCTCCGCGACGATCGAGAGCTGCGCGTCCGCGAGCGCGGCTGCGTCGGCCTCGGTGCGCCGGTCGATCGCGTGGAACTCGTTGCGCAGCGAGCCGAACAGGTCGATCTCCCAGCTCGCGTCGAAACCCGCGCGCCAGGTGTCGGTGCGGATGCCGCCGGGCGCGAGCGGGTCGCCCGAGCTGTACTGGGCCTTCTGGCGGTCGCCCGAGGCCGTGACGGTCGGGAACCAGGAATACACGGAGAGTCCCGACAGCGCGCGGGTTTCCGCGAGCCGCGCGGATGCCTGCGCGATCGTGGTGTTGGCGGCCAGCGCCCGGGTGATGATCTTGTCGAGCTCGGGGCTGCCGAAGCCATACCACAGCTCCGAGCCCGCCGGCTCGGCCGTCGCCTCGGCAGTCGCCTGGTCGAAGTGCACGGGCGTCGCCATGTCCGGCGGCGCCTCGTACTTCGGGCCCACCGTGCAGGCCGAGAGAAGCGCGGGAAGCAGCAGCGATGGCAGCTTACGCATGGCTGCCGCCCTTTGCCGCGCGGCGCGCGGCGCGGCGCTCGTTCTGGCGCACCACCATCTTGCGCAGCACGACGTAGAAAACCGGCGTGAAGAACAGGCCGAAGAACGTCACGCCGAGCATGCCCGCCACGACCGTGATGCCCATGACATAGCGCACTTCCGCGCCCGCGCCCGAGGCGAAGACGAGCGGCGTGACGCCCGCGATGAAGGCGAAGCTGGTCATCAGGATCGGCCGCAGGCGCAGCCGGCAGGCCTCGATCGCCGCCTCGACGATGCCCTTGCCCGCCTCCTCGAGGTCGCGCGCGAACTCGACGATCAGGATCGCGTTCTTGCAGGCGAGGCCGATCAGCACCGCGAGGCCTATCTTCGTGAAGATGTTGTTGTCGAGGAACGTGGGCGCGAACGCCGGCGGGGACACGGCGAGCCACAGCCCGTGTATGAAGTTCACGAGCCAGATCCCGCCGATCGCGGAAAGAAGGCACATCGGCACGATCAGGATGATCGAAAGCGGGAGCGACCAGCTTTCGTACAGGGCGGCAAGGACCATGTACACGAGCAGCACGCAGAGCGGGAACACGAACATCGCCGCGTTTCCCTGGGTCACCTGCTGGTAGGTCAGGCCGGTCCACTCGATCTCCATGCCCCGCGGCAGCGTCTGTCCCGCCATGGCGCTGAGCTTCTCGAGCCCGTCGGTGGACGACAGGACGGCGGGATTGAGCCCGACGGACATGTCCGCGGACGGGTAGGCGTTGAACCGGATGACCGGGTCCGGCCCGTAGCTCGGGTCGATGTCGACCACGCTGCCGAGCGGGACCATCTCGCCCCGATTGTTGCGCACCTTCAGCCCCTCGATGTCCTGGACCGTCGCCCGGAACGGGGCATCGGCCTGCGCGTACACCTGGTAGGTGCGGCCAAACAGGTTGAAATCGTTCACGTACGCGGAGCCGAGGTACACCTGCAGGGTATTGAACACGTCGGTCAGCGCGAGCCCGAGCTCCTGGACCTTCGTGCGGTTCACGCTGGCGTCGAGCTGCGGCACGTTCGACTGGTACGACGTGAAGGTCGCCATCGGGTCGAAGCCGGGGGTCTGCCCGAGCGCCCCGATGAAACCGGTGGTCTGGGCATAGAGCTCGCCGTAACCGAGGCCGCCGCGGTCCTCGACATAGAGTTCGAGGCCGTTCGCGTTGCCGAGCCCGAGCACCGGCGGCGGGAGCAGGGCGAAGGCGAGGCCGTCCTGGATCTGGCCGAAGCCCATGTTGATGCGCATCGCGATCTCGCCGGCCTCGAGCTCGCGCCCGCCCGGCTCCTCCAGGCCGACGAACATCACGCCGGCGTTCGGCGTGGCGACGAAGTGCACGGCGTTGAGGCCCGGGAACTGCACGACGTTGGTTACGCCCGGCACGTCCATCGCAATCTCGCCCATCCGCCGCATGACCGCCTCGGTGCGGTCGATGGTCGCGGCCTCGGGCAGCTGGACGATCGCGAACAGGTACTGCTTGTCCTGCGACGGGATGTAGCCGCCCTGCACGCCGCGGAAGGCGAAGAACGCCACGACGACCAGGATCCCGTAGATCGCGAGCAGGCGAGGCGCGCGCGCGATCGTGCCGCCGATGCCGCTCGAGTAACGATCGCCGGACCGCTTGAACACGCGGTTGAAGGCGGCGAAGGGCCGGCCGAAGATCCGCTCGATCCACCGCCCGAGGGCGTCCTTCCTGGCGCCGTGGGGCTGCAGCAGCAGCGCCGCGAGGGCGGGCGAAAGGGTCAGCGAGTTGAAGCCCGAGATGATGACCGTCGCCGCGATCGTCACCGCGAACTGCTTGTAGAACTGTCCGGTCACGCCGCCCAGGAAGGCGAGGGGCACGAAGACCGAGGCCAGTACCAGCGTGATGGCGACGATCGGCCCGGAGACCTCGCTCATGGCCCGGTGCGCGGCGTCGCGCGGCGTCATGCCGTTCTCGATGTGCCGCTCGACGTTCTCGACCACGACGATGGCGTCGTCGACCACGATGCCGATCGCCAGGACTAGGCCGAACAGCGTCAGCACGTTGATCGAGAAACCCAGCATCCAGAGCACGGCAAAGCAGCCGATGATCGACACCGGCACGGCGATCAGCGGGATCAGCGAGGCGCGCCAGGTCTGCAGGAACAGCACGACCACGATGACGACGAGCGCGATCGCCTCGAGCAAGGTCTCGATGACCGAATCGATCGAGTGCTGGACGTAGACGGTGGGGTCGTAGACCACGGACCAGTTGACGCCCTTCGGGAACCCGCTCTCGATCTCCCGCATCTTGTCGCGGATGGCCTGTGACAGCGCGATGGAATTGGCCCCCGGCGCCTCGAATATCACGATCGCGGCGGCGTCCTCGTTGTTGAGCAGCGACTTGATCGCGTAGGTGCTCGCGCCCAGCTCGACGCGCGCGACGTCCTTCAGGCGCGTGAGCTGGTCGCCGTCGGCTTTCAGCACGATCTCGCCGAATGCCTCGGGCGAGTTGAGCCGTCCCTGCGCGTTGACCGACACCTGCAGCACCGAGCCGTCCGGCGTCGGCGGGCTGCCGATGCTGCCTGCGGAGACCTCGACGTTCTGCTGGCGGATCGCGGCGACAATGTCGGTGGCGGACAGCGAGCGCGCGGCCGCCTTTTCCGGGTCGATCCACACGCGCATCGCGTAGTTGCCGATGCCGAACGCGAGCGCCTGGCCCACGCCCGGCAGGCGCGCGAGCTCGTCTCGCACGCGCAGGTTCGCGAAGTTGGAGAGGTACAGCGCGTCGTAGGTCTTGTCCGGGGAATTGAGGTGGACGACCATCGTGATCGTCGGCGACGCCTTCACGGTCGTGACGCCGAGCGTCCGCACGGTCTCGGGGAGGCGCGGGATGGCCTGCGAGACGCGGTTCTGGACCTGCATGGTCGCGAGGTCGATGTCGGTGCCGCCCTTGAAGGTCACAGTCAGCGCCATCTGGCCGTCGGAGCTCGACGTCGACTTCATGTAGATCATGTTCTCGACGCCATTGACCGCCTCCTCGATCGGTCCGGCGACGGTCTCGGCGATCGTGCGCGGGTTGGCGCCCGGGTAATTGGCGGTCACCTGCACGGAAGGCGGCACGACGTCCGGATACTCGGTGACGGGCAGGTTCGGGATCGCCATGACGCCCGCGACCAGGATCAGCGCGGACAGCACCGTCGCCAGGATCGGCCGGTCGATGAAGATGCGCGAGAAGTCTGTGTGCTTGGACATTTACTTCGCCGCCGCGGCCTGCGCCGGCGCCGGCGTCGGCAGGTTCGGCTGGTCCATGGGCACGACGTGCGGGTTCACGGGCTGGCCCGGGAAGAAGACCTTCCGCATGCCGTTCACGATCACCCTGTCGCCGGCACGGAGCCCGGACTCGATGACCACGAGCCCCTCGATGTGGGAGCCGAGCTTGACGTCGCGCCGTTGCGCCGCGTTGCCGTCGCCGAGGACGTAGACATAGCGCCGGTCCTGGTCCGTCAGCACCGCCTGCTCGTGGATGAGGAGGGCGCTCGCGAGCGTCTCGCCGAGCAGGCGCACGCGCGCGAACAGGCCGGGCGTGAACCGGTTTTCCGGGTTCGGGACGATCGCGCGCGCGCGGATCGTGCCGGTCGCGGGGTTCAGCGCGTTGTCGACGAAGTCGACCTGGCCCTTGTGCGGGAAGCCGTCCTCGTTGGCGAGGCCCACGAGCACGGGCGTGCCGCCGTCGCGCGGGCTCTCGGCGTTGCCGGCCCGCACGATCTCCTGGTAGCGCAGGAAGGCGCGCTCGTCGCCCGTGAAGGTGACGTACACGGGATCCACCGACACGAGCGTGGTCAGCAGCGTCTCGTTGGGCGTCACCAGGTTGCCGGGCTTGATCTTCGCCTCGCCCGCGCGGCCCTTGAAGGGCGCGCGGATGTAGGTGAAGCCGAGGTCGAGGTTGGCGCGCGCGAAATTGGCGCGCGCCGCGAGAACGTCGGCCCGCGCCTGCTGCGCCTCCATGCGGCGCTGGTCGAGCTCCCCCTGGGAAATCGCGCGGTCGCCGATCAGCGTCTCGGCCCGCTTGAGCTCCTGCTCCGCGAGCGCGACGCGCGCCTCGGCGCGGCTCGCGTCCGCGGCGGCCGCGTCGGCGGCGGCCTTGTACTCGCGGCTGTCGATCGTGAACAGCAGCTGGCCTTTCTCGACCATGCCGCCCTCCGCGTAGTGGATCCCCTGCAGGTGGCCGCCGACGCGCGGGCGGATCTCGGCGGACTCGATCGCCTCGACGTGGCCGCTGTACTCGTCCCACTCCGTGACCGACTTCTTCACCACGGCGGCGACGTTGACGTCGGGAGGCGGCATCTGCTGCTGGGCATTGCCCCCGCAGGCGGCGACCAGCGCCGCCGCGATTCCGATCAGTTTTCGCATGACTCAGGCTTCCTTCGCGGTCTTCTTATGCGTTTGCCCGGCGCCCCACTGGCGCGCGAGGTCCTCCATGAGGGCGACGAGGCGCGCGCGGGCGGCGGCCGGCATCGCGTACATCTGGAACAGCTCCTGCCACATCAGCCCCTCGGCGGCGAGGTGCACGAGATGCAGTTTCAGGTCCCGGTCGGTCCACTGCTTGCGGCCGAGCCGCTCCTTCAGCTCGTGGCGGCAGGGGTCCATCAGCGACGGATCCAGGGTCGCCGCCGACAGCATTCCGCACAGGAATCTTCGGTGGGACTCGTCCTGCGCCGTCAGAGTTCGGATGAAACCGAGCAGGCGCGCGGTCTCCGGGTCGCAGTCCGAGGGCGTCAGGGCCGCCTCCGCATCGTCCCACTGGCGGAAGTCGGCCTCGAGCAGTCCGCGCAGGAGGTCTTCCTTGGTGGGGAAGTGGTAGGTGATTCCGCCGCGCGTGATCCCGCTTTCGCGCACCAGCTCGTCGAAGGTCAGCGCGCCGGCGCCGTCCCGCTCGACGATCTGGCGGGCGGCGGACAGGATGCGGTTGCGGGCCAGGGGTGGACGCGGCATTTTTTAACTATACAGAACGTTCTGTATAGCGCGCAATTCCGGTTTTTCGGGTTCGTCAGATCCAGCCGCGGCGGCGGAAATAGACGTACGGCACGACGGCGGAGACCAGCATCAGCAGGAGCGCGAGCGCATAGCCGTAATGGCTGTCGAGGCCGGGCATGAAGTGGAAGTTCATGCCGTAGATGCTCGCGATGAGGGTCGGCGGCAGCAGCATGGTCGCGGCCACGGAGAAGATCTTGATGATGTTGTTCTGCTCGATATTGATGAGGCCGAGCGTGGCCTGGAGCATGAAGCTCGACTTGTTCGCGAGGAAGGAGGCATGGTCCGAGAGCGCGAGCACGTCGCGCGCCATGCTGCGGTAGCGCGGCAGGAGCTCCTTCGGCAGCTGCACGGCCGTCGACTGCTGCAGGAAGGTCAGCTGGCGGGCGATGGTCACGAGGCTCTCGCGGGCCTTGCTGGTCAGGTCGCCGTCACGCCCGATGCGCTCCATGACGGCGCGCAGGTCGCGGGTGCTCACGGTGCCATTCGGCGCGGGCGCCGAGAAGACCGACGAAGACAACTCGTCGAGGCCGACGCCGACGCGCTCCAGCACGTCCGCGGTGCGCTCGATGACGGATTCCAGGAGCCCCGCGAGGATCGCGGGCGCATTGGTCGCCGCCGACGGGTGCCGCTCGGAATACGCGACAAAGCGCCGGAACGGCAGCGGGTCAACGTAGCGGTTCGTGATGAGGCGGTTGTGCGACAGGATGAAGGTGATCGCCGCGGACTCGGGCCGGTCCGTGTCGATCTTCGTGACGACGGTCGCCGTCATGTACAGCGAGCCGTTCTCCTCGTAGAGGCGGCTCGAGGTCTCGATCTCGCGCATTTCCTCGCGCGAGGGCACGTCGATCGCGAGCAGGCGCTCGACGGCGCGTTCTTCCGCGACGGTCGGCTCGAGCAGGTCCACCCACACGCACTGCTCGGGGATGTCCGCCGGCGGCGGGTCGAGCCGATCGAGTCCCTGGCTGCCCGGCACGAAGCAGTTCAGCACGCGGGCTTTGTCCGGGTCCGGTCAGTTGGCAGCGCGTTCGCGTGAAGCCAGGTCGCTCACCAGCTGGAAGAGCTGGTCGAGGCCGCCGGCCATCTCGGCGTCCGTCAGGTACTTGCCGTGCACGACGAACATCGGCGTGTGGTCGAGCAGGTAGCGCCGCGACATGTTCTCCGCCTGGCGCAGCTTGTTCTCGGTAGAGAATGTCCGGTACTGCTTCTGGAAGTCGGCCGCGGAGACGCCGTTCTCCATCAGGAACTCGCGCGCGGCCTTCTCGGTCGCGGCCTTGTCGACGCGGCCGCCCCGGATCGCCGTGATGGGACGCTTGCGCTGGTGGATTTCGCGGAAGACCTCGGCATGCAGCTTGCCGGTGAGGCCGAGGCCCTCGATCGTGTAAAAGAGCCGCGCGTCCTCGCGCGTCACCTCGTTCCAGATCACCGGGAGGCGCCGCAGCACGACCCACTCCGGCTTCGACTTCTCCCAGGACTCGACCCGCGGCTCGAGCGCGTAGCAGTGGCCGCAGCCGTACCAGAATCCCTCGACCACCTCGACTTTCCCGGGCGGCGTGCTGACCGGCTGCGCCACGGGGTATCGGGTGAAGTTCTCGCCTTCCTTCCAGCGGCCGAGGTCGCCCTGCGCCGGCGCCGGCGTGCTCGCGGCGATGGCGGAGGCGATCGGGCTCGTCGCGCTTCCGGCGGATTCGACCTTCTCGCCGTCGCGGTTTCCGGCCTCGGCGGCTGCCGCGGGCGCGGGTGCGGAGGGCGCTTCCGCAGCGGCCGTCGACTCGGGCGCCGGGGTCTCGGTCGCGGGTTCCGCAGGGGGCGGCGACTCCTTGCCGCAGCCCGCGAGGGCGACGGCGGCGGCGAGCATGAAGGCCTTGATCTTGTTCATCGCAATCCCTGTAGGTAAGAGGCGAGGGCGCGCATTTCCGCGTCGGTCATCCGGTCGGTGACGGCCGCCATGATGTCGCTGCCCGCCGACTTGCGCGTACCGTCCTTGAAAGCCTTGAGCTGGGCGTAGGCGTAGACCGAGTGCTGGGCCCGGAGTGCCGGATAGCCGGCGGGACCGTTGCCGCGGCCCTGCGGGCCGTGGCAGGCGATGCAGGCCGGGATCTCGCGCTTCGGGTCGCCGCCGCGATAAAGCTTCTCGCCCGCTTTCCAGGTCGAGGGGTCGGCCTCCAGCCCGGTCGGGGTCTGCTGCGAGAAATGGGCCCCGAGGTCCTGCATGTCCTTGTCGGAGAGGGGGACGGCCATCGGCGTCATGAGCGGGTTCACGCGGCGGCCTTCCTTGAAAGCCTTCAACTGCGTGACGACGTAAGCCTCGGGCTGGCCGGCCAGGTTCGGCCATTCCGGATTGATGCTGTTGCCCGTCATGCCGTGGCAGGCGCCGCAGACCGCGGCCTTCTGCGCTCCCTGTGCGGCGTCCCCGGCGCTGCTGGCGCCCGCGAAAAGCGCGCAGGCGAGCAGGAGCCCGAAGCGGTTTTTGTTCATGCGAGAATTATATATGTCCCGGTATTCCAAGGCCCGATTCCTGAGGAGCGCCACCGCCGCGGCGGCATTCGGCGACGATTCCGGGTACGAGATCGCCCTCGCGGGCCGCTCGAACAGCGGCAAGTCGAGCGCGCTCAACGCGATCCTCCGCAACCGCGGACTCGCGCGGACCAGCGGAACCCCGGGACGTACGCAGGCCGTGAACCTGTTCGAGCTCGAGCCCGGGCGCAGGATCGTCGACCTGCCCGGTTACGGCCATGCACGCGTGCCGCGCGCGGTTCGCGACGCCTGGGCGCGGCTCATGGACGCCTATTTCGGACAACGCGAGTCCCTGGCCGGCCTCTTCATCGTGGTGGACGCGCGCAGGGGATTCGCGGACAGCGACGAGGCGATGCTCGGCTACGCTCTCGCGCGCGGACTGCCGTCCCACGTGCTGCTCACCAAGTCGGACAAGCTGCGGCGGCGTGAGGCAGCCGCTTCGCTGTCGGACGCGCGGCGCGTGCTGGGGGGCCGCGCGGGCGTGCAGCTCTTCTCGGCGGAATCGGGCGAGGGCGTCCCCGCCGCGCAGGGCGCGATGGAGGCCATGTTGTCGGGACACATAAAAGCGCCCGGCGATCCGTGAGGACCGCCGGGCAGATACCCGGCTTGGGGATGCAATCCGGGTGACCCGCTCAGGGAGGGAAGCGGGGAGCGTCTCACGGCGCTCGGGGTCTTAGATGCGGCCCTGCCGCCAAAGTTCAAGGCTCAGTGCGCGGCGTCCCAGTTCGGACCGACCCCGGTGTCGACCTTGAGCGCGACCGAGAGTTCGCCCGCGCCGCACATGATCTCCACCAGCTTGGCGCGCACTCTTTCGACTGCCGAATCAGCCACTTCCAGAACGAGCTCGTCGTGCACCTGCATGACGAGATGCGCCTCGGCTTTCGACTGCTCGAGCCAGGCCTGCACGCGGATCATCGCTCGCTTGATGATGTCGGCCGCCGTGCCCTGCATCGGCGCGTTGATCGCGCTGCGCTCCGCGTACTGCTGGAGGTTGCGGTCGCGCGAGCCGATTTCCGGCAGGTACAGCCGCCGGCCGGACACCGTCTCGACGTAGCCACGTTCACGGGCCAGGGCGCGGGTGCGGTCCATGTAGTCCCGCACGCCCGGATAGCGCCCGAAGTAGCGGGCTACGTAGTCCTGCGCGGCGCTTCTCTCGATGCCGAGCTGGCGCGCGAGGCCGAACGCGGACATGCCGTAGATGAGCCCGAAGTTGATCGCCTTCGCGGCGCGGCGCTGTTCGCTGGACACCCGGTCGGGCGCGAGCCCGAACACTTCCGCCGCCGTCGCGCGATGGATGTCGCCGTCGTCGGCGAAGGCGCGCTTCAGGCCTTCGTCGCCCGACAGGTGCGCCATGATCCGCAGCTCGATCTGCGAATAGTCCGCCGAGAGCAGCACCTGGCCGGGCGGCGCGACGAAGGCCTGGCGGATGCGCCGGCCCTCCGGCGTGCGGATCGGGATGTTCTGCAGGTTGGGGTCGCTCGACGAGAGGCGGCCGGTGACGGCGACGGCCTGGTGGTACGAGGTGTGCACGCGCCCGGTCTTCGCGTCGATCTGCTCGGGCAGCTTCTCGGTGTAGGTCGAGCGCAGCTTCGCGAGGCCGCGGTATTCCAGGATGAGCCGCGGCAGCGGATACGTCTGCGCCAGCTCCTCGAGCACGTCCTCGGCGGTCGAAGGCTGTCCCGTGCGCGTCTTCTGCCTGACCGGCAGTCCCTGCTTGCCGTACAGGATCTCCTGCAGCTGCTTCGGCGAATCGAGGTTGAACGGCTGCCCGGCACAGGCGTGGGCCTCGGCCTCGAGCTCGACCAGGCGCTTCGCGATCTCCGCGCTCTGCGCCTTGAGGCGCGCGCGGTCCACCAGCACGCCGTGGTGTTCCATGCGCAGCAGGACCGGCACGAGCGGCTGCTCGATCTCCTCGTAGACCTTGAGGAGCGCGGGCTCCCTGGCGAGCGCGGCGTGCAGCACGCGATGCAGCTGCAGCGTGACGTCCGCGTCCTCCGCCGCGTACTCGGATGCCTTGTCCACCGGCACCTGGTTGAACGGGATCTGCTTCGCGCCGCGGCCGGCGACGTCCTCGTACTTGATGGTGTCGATGCCGAGGTAGTGCTTCGCGCAGGAGTCCATGTCGTGCCGGGTCGCCGTCGAGTTCAGCACGTAGGACTCGAGCATCGAGTCGTAGCGCATGCCGGCGAGCCCGATGCCGCAGCCCTCGAGCACGTGCGCGTCGTACTTGAGGTGGTGGCCGACTTTCGGGCGCCTCGGGTCCTCGAGCAGCGGCTTCAGCTTCGCGAGCGTCGACTTCGCTTCGAGCTGGTCCGGCGCACCGGCGTAGTCGTGGCCGAGCGGCAGGTACGCGGCCTTTCCGGGCTCGATGCAGAATGAGAGGCCGACCACGCAAGCTTGCATGTAGTTGAGGCTGGTCGTCTCCGTATCGAACGCGAAGAGTTCAGCCCTCTCGAGC
>DATEEF010000113.1:0-9400 GCA_035281265.1 Steroidobacteraceae bacterium | reverse complement strand
GCGGCATTCGTCACGGTGCTCTCGATCTTGAGCCGGTTGCGCACGATGCCCGGATCCTGCATCAGCTGCGCCCGGCGCGCGGCCGTGAAGCGTGCCACGCGCGCGGGGTCGAACCCGGCGAAGGCGCGCCGGTAGGACTCGCGCTTGGCGAGGATCGTCTCCCAGCTGAGGCCGGCCTGCGCGCCCTCGAGCGTGATGAACTCGAACAGGACGCGGTCGTCGTGCACCGGCACGCCCCACTCGCGGTCGTGGTAGGCGATCATCGCGGGCGAGCGGGCCCAGGCGCAGCGCTTCATCGCTCGCTCACGAATAGACGTAGCTCCTCCGCGCCCATCGTGACCATGCGGTCGAAGCGGAAGCCGAGCTTGCCGAGGAGGCGCATCGAGGGCTCGTTGTCCGGCGTCGTGATGGCGAGGATCCGGCCGATGTCCAGCGACCGCCGGGCGTGGTCGATCACGGCGCGCGCGCTCTCCTGCGCGTAGCCCTGCGACCAGTAGTCCGGGAAGAACGAGAAGCCGAGGTCGGGGTCGGGCAGCGAATCGCGCCTCAGCACGCCGCACATGCCGATCGACGCGCCATCCGAGCGGCGCACGACGCGCAGGAGGCCATGGCCGTGACGCGCATAGCCCGCCACCGGGCCGTCGGCGATGTAGCGGCGCGCGGAATCGAGGTCGTGCACGCCGCGGTCGCCGATGTAGCGCAGGAAGGACGGCTCGTTCAGCAGGCGCAGCACGAAATCCGCGTCGGCCTCCGTGAACGGATGCAGCACGAGCCGCTCGGTGTCGAGCCGCGTCACTGGTGCAGCGACCAGAACGGCAGCACGGTCCTGTCGACGAAGGACATCCGGCGGTAGACGCCGATGGCCCGCTCGTTGTCCGCATAGACGTGCAGGAAGGGCGTGAAGCCGCGGTCGAATGCGGAATCGCAGAGCACGCCGAGCAGCCGCTGCGCATAGCCGCGCCCGGTGTAATCGGGGTGGGTGCAGACGGCCGACAGCTCCTGGTAGCCGTCTAGCCGCATGCGCTCTCCGGCCATCGCCGCGAGGCGCTTCCCGTCGTAGATGCCGTAGTAGCTGCCCATCTCGAGCGTGCGCGGCCGGAAGAAGCCCGGGAACACGAGGTCGGTGAGGCCGACCATGTCCGCGATCCGCTCCTCGCCCATCGGCGTCACCGGCGGGCCCGGGACTTCGGGCGACCGCGCCGTGCAGATCATCTGCAGCACGGGTTTCTTCGGCTCGAGCTGCCAGCCGGGAGGCGCCACGGGCGCGACGCCGACGACGTAGACCGATTCCGCGTCGTCGACGAGGCTCGCGAGCTGGTCGGAGGCGCGCGCCGTGGGCTCGCCGATTCCCGCGAAGGGCACGATCTCGGCCGGGTAGCGCGCGGCGCCTTCCGCGGTGATCGCGAGGCCCGCATGCTGGGTTACGAGCGCATGCCACACCGGGTTGTCCAGCGCGTGTGCGGCCATGCGCGCAGCCTCAGGCGACGACGCCGAACGCGCGGCCGATCGCGGCGGTCAGTGCCATGGCGATCGCCCCCCAGAAGGTGACGCGCCAGGCGCCTTTCATGATGCCCGCGTGGCCCACGCGGGCCGCGAGGGCGCCGAGCGAGGCGAGGAACGCGAGCGAAAGGGCGGCGACGATGGCCATCGAGTAGGGCTCCGGCGCGAGGGCGGCCGCCAGCAGAGGCAGCGCCGCCCCGGACGCAAAGGCGGCCGCGGACGCGAGCGCGGCCTGGATCGGCCGGGCGCGCAGGATCTCGGTGAGCCCGAGCTCGTCGCGCGCGTGCGCGGCCAGTGCGTCCTTTGCGGCGAGCTGTCTCGCCACCTCGGACGCCAGCCGGGGGTCGAGCCCGCGACCGACATAGATGGCCGCGAGCTCGCGGTGCTCTGCCTCGGGGTCCTCCTCGAGCTCGCGCTTCTCACGGGCGAGGTCGGAGCTCTCGATGTCCGCCTGAGTGCTGACCGAGACGTATTCGCCCGCTGCCATGGACATGGCGCCGGCGACGAGGCCCGCGACGCCCGCCGTGAGCACGGCGCTGCGGCCGGCGCCCGCGGCCGCAACACCGATCACGAGGCTCGCGGTCGAGACGATCCCGTCATTCGCGCCGAGGACGGTGGCGCGCAGCCATCCGGTGCGAGCCGTCCCGTGCCGTTCCCTCATCACTGGCTTTGCTCCTGCGCCGGACGGATGACGGTTGTAAGGATACGCCTATGGCCAAGGAGCCATGAACCGTCCACGATGAATCGATGGGCGGACTGCCGGAAAAGGACCATCTCGACGATCTGCTCGACGCCGCTCTTGCGGACACGTTTCCCGCCAGCGACCCGACTTCGAGCTTCGTCTGCGAGCGTGAGCATGCGCCGCCGAAGGTGACCTCCACGCACGATGGCGCGCCCCGCGGCAAGGTCAGGAATCAGCCCCACCAGCCGCGAAATTCATGAAGCCTTGCGCGGCAAGCGTGTCGGGCGACGCTCGAGGACGCCGCCGCAGTTAGGGCAGCGGCCGGCGAGCGCGCCCTGTGCGCAGGCGGCGCAGAACGTGCACTCGTACGAGCAGATGACCGCATCCTGCGAGTCCGCGGCCAGCCCGCGGCCGCAGCGCTCGCACTTCGCTTTCATCTCGAGCATCAGGACTTCCTGCGGCCCGCGACGAGCAGTATCGCGCCGAGGGCGATGGCGCCGATCGACAGCCACTGGGGCACCGCGACCGTCTCCTTGTCCTTGATGGACAGCTCGACGCCCGCGATCTCCGCCTCGTGCTTTTCCTCGGTGTAGCTGAACTTGCCGCGTGCGAGCCCGAAGGCGCCGAGGGCGATCAGGACGATGGCGACGACCGTGACGGCCTTGCTGTTCATGGCTTGCTGCCTCCTTCCTAGTCTTCGATGCGGTACTCGGCGTCGAACGCCTGCTCGACGCCCGACTCCGCGGACAGCGTCCAGCGGTCGCCGATCGTGTAGCGGAGCTTCAGCGTGTTGATCTCCTCCACGAGCGAGATACCGTAGCTGACGTAGAGCCTCGGCGACAGGTATTTTCCGATCACGAGCTGGCTGCCGGTGTCGTCGTCCTGCGTGAGGCCGATGTCGTCGAGGCCGACGTACTTGCCGAGCTGGCCTGCGAGGATCGCGCCGCCCTGCTCGGCGCTGCTGGGGCCGCCGTCCGTGTCGCCGGGATCGCCCTGGATGCTCGACCGGCCGACGATCAGCATCGAGGCGATCTGGTTCTGCGGCAGGCTCGGCTCGGAGAACAGCGTGAGCTGCGGCCGCCGCAGCGGCCCGCGGGCGATGACGCCCACCTTGTAGCCGGGCAGCTCGCGCGACGCGCGCAGGTCGACGCCCGGGTCGGTGACCGGCCCGCCGGTGAAGACCAGCTTGCCGCGCTCGATCTCGAGCTCGCGGCCGTAGGCGTTGTACTCGCCTTCCTTCACCTCGAGCTCGCCGGACCCCATCGCGCTTTCGCCGGGCAGCATGCGCGCGCGCACGGCGCCGGTGATCGTCGCCGACAGGCCGAATGCCTTGACCGACACCTCGTCACCGAGCGCGAGGCGCACGTTGCTCGACACCGCGAAGGCCTCGCCGCCGCCCTCGGTCACGTCCGGCGTCACGATGCGCTCGTCGGAGGAGGGGAGCACGGCGCCCGCCGTGTCCGCGGGCCGGATGCGCGCCTCCGGGATCGCGACTTCGCCGGTGACGTCGATGCGATGGTCGTCGAGCCTGAAGTTGAGTGCGGGGGATGCCAGCACGCGGGCCTCGGGCACGTTCGCGACGAGGAGCCGCTCGCCGCTCAGCGTGAGCTCGCCGTTCAGGCGCCGGTCGCGCCAGCCGAGCCGGCCGTCGACCGCCAGGCTGCCGTCACCGGCCTTGCCCTCGGCCTCGAGCCGCAGGGAGGTGTCCGCGAGCCGCAGCGTCGAGCGCAGCTCGCGCAGGCGGAGGTTGGTCTGGTAGAAATCGAGCGTGCCGTCCGCGAGGCGCGCCTCGCCCGTGAGCACCGGCGCGCCGACGCGGCCGGCGACGGTGAAGTCGAGGTCGGCTTCGCCGGAGGCGTTGTCGATCGCGTCCACCAGCATGGGCAGGAGCGTCAGCTGGCGGGTCCGTCCCCGCACGGTCCCGCTGACGGGCAGGTCCTTGAGCGCGGCGTCGGCCAGGCGCGTGGCCTCGAGCGCGACGGCGAGCTCGAGGTCGGCGGCATCGGACACGCGCAGGTTCACGCGATGCTGCTTCGCATCCGATTCCAGCGACAGGCGCGTCATGCCGAGCGCGACCCTGCGGTCGGCGCCGCTCGCCGACTGGTAAGTCAGCGTCGCATCGCGGATCGCGGCGTCGACGTCCGCGATCCACGGCGCGCCCGCCCGGCCCGAGGCATTCGCATGGATGGAGAGCATCCCGCGGTAGCCCGGCGCGCCGCGCCGCTTCGGGTCGAGCGCCTCGAGCGGAAATGCGTCGGTGTTCGCGCGGGCCGACCAGTCGCCGCCTGCCGTCCATTTGGCCTCGAGGCAGAAGCGGCGCGCCTCGTACGCGAGGCACACGGGCTCGAGCGCCGCCTCGCTGCGGCTCGCCGTCAGGCGGCTCGGGTTCGCGAGCCGCCAGGGCACGACGCGTGGCCCGCTCGCCGCGATGTCCTCGAGCGCGAGCGTGTAGCGCTCGTCCCGCCAGCCGCCGCGCCCGCGCAGCGACACCGCGTCCTGGCCGACGCCGACCCGGAAGTTCAGCGCGTGGTCCTGCAGCAGGCCGTCGAGGGAGAGGCGGGTGTCCGAGAGCGCGAAGCCGCCGAGCGTGATTCCGTTCGATCGCAGGCGCAACCAGGAGTGCTTGAGGTTCTGCCGGTCGATGCGCGTGTCCACCGAGAGGACGACCGCCCGATGGGGCCCGTACTCGAGGTCGTGACCCCTGAAGCGGACCACCATGATCCGGCCGCGCAACCGGACCGTCGCGTCCACCTGCCCCTTGAGCTCGGGCAGGACCTCCGCGAGGTTGTCCGCCACGAGCCGCCCCTCGAGGTTTGCGCCGCGGCCGACGATGCCGTCCGCTTCCAGGTGTGCCGAGCCCAGCGACACCGAGACCTTGCCGAACTCGTACCGGCCGGGCCTGCGCCGGAGGCTTCCGTGGCCGCGCAGCTGCTGGCCCCGGAATGTGCCGCGCAGTCCCCGGACCCTGACGATCCACGGTCCCTCCGGCTCGAAGCCGTGGCCAGTAGCCGAGAACTCGAGACCGATCCGTCCGGGCAGGTTGGGCCGGAGCTTTGCGGGGTCGATGTTGTTCGCCCGTCCGGAGAACGCCCACTCCGGCGCGGCACCGCGCCCGAGCGAGCCGGCGAGCGAGACGTTGCCGCCGAGGACACGCCAGGACGAGCCGTCGACGATGAGTGCCGAGCTCGTGTAACGGCCCGATGCCTCGCCGGCCAGCGGCGGACCGGCTGCGGGCGAGAAGTCGCCGCTCACGCGGTAGCTGAATTCCTTCCAGCCCTGCGCCGCCAGCGACCCGCGCTTCGAGATGATCACGGGCTTGCCGCTGAGCGGCCAGCGGAATGCGTCCCAGGTGGCGGTCACGTCGAATGCCGGCTCGGCGCCGGGCGTGAGGGTTCCCGTGGCGCGCAGGTCGAGACCCGGCGCCGCGGCCAGCGCCAGCGACTCGATCTGCACGACCGGGTTCGCATAGCGTGCGCGCGCATCGACCCGGATACCGTTCCGCGGCAATCCGCGACCGCGGAGGCTCCCGCGTGCCGCGTAATCGAGCTTGCCGCCTTCGATCTCGAGCTTTCCCGAGAGCGGGCCCAACGGCGGGTCGTCGACCCACTGGGCGAGGTCGAGCGAGGCGAGCTCCGCCGTGCCGTGGAAGGCAAGCTCCTTGGTGACGTCGCGGACCTCGGCCCTGACGCGGGCCTTGCCCGGCGCCGCGACCTGGGCATCGACGACCAGGCGGTCGAGGTCGCCGATCAGGTGCGCGATGCCGGTCACGAGGTTGTCGTCGGAGACCGACCAGGCCGTCGTCACGTCCATCGCGATCGGGTCGCGCGCGAAGAGCGTGCCGCTCGCGCCGGCCACCGCCCAGCCGGTCGACCGCGCGGCCGCGCCGTCGAAGCGCAGCGTCGTCCGCGCGATCCGCGCGGAGCCGCGGATGTCGCGGAACCGCGTCGCGACGCCGGACGGCGAGACGAGGAGCAGGCCGTCGACGGCGGCGTCGTCGATGGCGACCGTGAGCCAGCCCGGCATGAACGACGGCGGCTTCGGCGGGCCGCTGGCTGCGCGCAGCGTGACGGCGGCGTCGCGGATGCGGGCGCCCTCGGCCGAGATGCGTCCCGCGAGGATCTCGAGCGGCTCGTAGTCGGCCTCGAGTCCCGCGATGCGGATGGACGCGCGCGGATGCTCGATCTCGACCTGCCCGATCGCGAGGGGGCCGATGAGCCGGCCGCGCGCGCCCGTGACGCGGATGCTGACGCTGCCAACCGACTCGACGAGCGTCACCGCGCGACGCAGCCCGGCCTCCGTGGTGACGAGCCAGGTCACCGCGACCGCCGCGACGAGCAGCAGCGCCGCGAGGATCGAGAGCGGCCAGAGGATCCACCTGCGCGCCGGGAGCCGCATCTCAGAACTCCGGCGTGAAGTTGATGTGCAGGCGGGGACTCCGGCTCGTGTCCGAGATCGACTGGGCCACGTCGAGGCCGATGCTCAGGAACGGCAGGCGGTAGCGCAGGCCGACGCCGGCCGAGTACTCGAGCGGGTCGCCGAACTTGTCGAAGGCATTGCCGGCGTCCACGAAGACCGCGGCGACGAAATTTTTCGGCAGGTTCCGCTGCAGCTCGAACGTGGCCGTGAACAGGTGGCGCCCGCCGATCTTGTTGCCGTTCTCGTCGACGGGCGACAGCTCCTCGTAGCCGTAGCCGCGCACGCTCTGGTCGCCGCCGGCGAAGAAGCGGTACTGGGCGGGCAGCTCCTCGAAGTCCCCGACGACGCTCGCGCCGATCTCGGCGCGCACGTAGATCGCCCAGAGGTCGGTCAGGCGGAAACGGCGGTCGTCGCGTACGTCGATGCGCGTGAAGTTCGTGTCGGAGCCGAGCTGGCTCGTCGATGCGAGCAGCTCGGCCCTGAGGCCCGTCGGCACCGCGTTCGTGCCGAGGAAGTCCGGCGGCAGCCTCGCGAACGAGATGCCCGGCACCAGCAGCTGGCTTTCCTTGCGCTCGACGATCGTCGAGCCGCCCGTGTTCGTGGTGATCTTGTCCTCGGTCGAGTCGAGGGTGAGCGACAGCACGCGCTGCCAGCGCCCGCGCACCTGGGTGAGGCCGACCGTGAACGTGTTGCCGCTCGTCTCGACGTCGGCATTCTGCTCGGTGAAGGCCTTGAGCTCGAAGGAGAGCTTCTCGAGGGCCGGATCCGTCCACGGTATCGCGTAGGTAAGGGTGACGGATTCCTCGATGCTCGAGGCGAGGACCTGGCCGCGCAGGCGATGGCCCTGGTCGTTCAGGCGCCGGTCCTCCCAGCCGAGCTTGCCGCGCGCGCCCGTGTCCGTGCCGTAGCCGGCCGAGATCGTGTAGACGTGCCGCCGGTTCCGCTCCGAGGTGATGCGGATCGGCACGACGTGGGAGTTCCTGTCGCGCTCGCCGGGCAGCACCTCGGCGAGCGAGAAATACTGGGAGTCGTCGAGCGCGAACTGCGTGCGCAGCAGCGCCTCGGCGCTGTACCAGTCGCCCTCGCCGTAACGCAGGTAACGGCGCACGAGGCTCTCGCGCACGACGTTCTGCTCGATCGTGGTCGGGCCGAAGCGGTAGCGCTCCCCGGTAGCCAGCGAGAGGCGCGCGCGTGCCGTTCGCGCGGCGGGATCGACGGCGAGCTCGCTCGTGGTGAACTCGGCGTCGAGGTACCCGTTGCCGAGCGTCGCGCGCAGCAGCTCGCCTTTGAGCTGGTCGTAAGCCGGGTGGCTCAGCTGCACGTTCGTGCGCAGCGCGAACTTCTCGAGCGCGCGCCGGATGAACGGCTCGTCGCGCCCCGGCCCCGTCACCTCGACCGACTGGTCGACGAGCATCACCGGCGGGCCGGGATCGATCTTCACGACGGCGTACCAGCGCCCGTCGCGTTCCGTCATGCCCGCGGTGACGTCCGGCTCGTAATAGCCGTACGGTCGCAGCGCGTCGCCCGCCTCGGCAGGGGCGCGTTGCACGAGCCGCCCGACCATCTCCGCGTCCAGCTCCGGGGAGGACCTGAGCCGGTGGAGGCTCGACAGCGCGCGCACGTTCTCGAGCAGCGGACCCTCGACGCCGACGAAATCCACGGCGACCCTCGCATCCTCGTCCTCGTCCTTGCCGAACCCGGGAAGGGACGGAAATGCGGCGTAGGCGGGGGACGACACGAGGAACGCCAGGCAGGCGGCGGCGGGGAGAAATCGGGGCATCTGAAAGTCAGACCGGGCGCCGGCGCCGGCGTTTCAATGCCCAGGCGACGAGCACGATGATCGCGACGAGCGCGACGACGGGCACGAGCAGCGCGAGAGCCGCGAACAGCAGCGATCCGCCGAGCTCCGCCGTCGCGTAGACCGGATTGCCGATCCCGCCCGAGGCGGCGCCGGTCTTCGCGCGCCCGACGGCATTGAGCGCGTGTCCGGCGGTTGCGACCGCGCCGCCTGCGCCGATGGCGGTGAGCCATCGCAGCCAGTCCGGCAGGCCGACCATGACGCCTGCCGCGGCGAGGATGCCGGCGACGACCGCGACCGGCGCGCCGATGAGGTCGAGCGCGTGGTCGACGCCGGGCAGGTAGTAAGCGGCGATCTCGGCGGCGGTCGCCACCGACAGCGCGACGAGCACGACGGGCTCGCCCAGCCAGTCGAAGCCGCGCGCGGGTTCCACGTGGCCGAAATGGATCGCGAGCCCGGCCGCGAGCAGCGGCACGAAGGCGCGAAACCCGGCGGCCGCCGCGAGCGCGAGGCCGGCTGCCACCGAGAGCACGATCGTCAGGGGCTCAGCCATTCGTGGATCAGCCGGTAGGCGATCGACTGCGCGAACGGCATCATCGATCCGCCGCGCAGCTCGTCGCGATGGAACCAGCGCGCATCCTCGAGCTCGGCGTCACCGAGCCGGATCTGCGTGGACAGCGCCTCCGCGCGGAAACCGAGCATCAGCGAGCGCGGAAACGGCCACGGCTGCGACGACTGGTAGGTCATCGTGCCGGTCTCGATACCGGTCTCCTCGAGAACCTCCCGGCGCACGGCATCCTCGAGGCTCTCGCCCGGTTCGACGAATCCGGCGATCGTCGAGTAGCGTCCGGCAGGCCAGCCGGGCTGGCGACCGAGCAGCGCGCGGTCGCCGTCCGTCACGAGCACGATCACCGCCGGGTCGACGCGAGGGAAGAACTCCGTCGCGCAGGCCTCGCGCGCGCAGGTCATCACGCGGCCGTTGTTGCGCGGCAGCGTCGAGGCGC
>DATEEF010000112.1:0-26814 GCA_035281265.1 Steroidobacteraceae bacterium | reverse complement strand
CCGCCGCCTCGCCGCGGGCGGGATCCGCGTATCGCTCTTCATCGACCCCGACGCGGAGCAGGTGGACGCCGCGGCCCGCGCCGGCGCGCCGGCTGTCGAGCTGCACACCGGCGCCTATGCCGAGGCGCGGGGCGCGGATCGCGCGCGCGAGCTCGCGCGACTCGCCGATGCGGCGCGACGCGCGGCGGCCGGCGGGATCGTGGTGAACGCGGGACACGGCCTCGACTATCACAATGTGCAGCCGGTCGCAGCCATCCCGGAAATAGTGGAGCTCAACATCGGCCATGCCATCGTGTCGCGCGCGGTCATGAGCGGGTTCGGGCCCGCGGTCGCGGAAATGAAGCGGCTGATGACCGGCGCTCGCGCGTGACCCGTTGCCGACGCGCCCGGCCGGGAGCCCTGCGGTGATCTTCGGGATCGGGACCGACCTCGTCCAGGTCGAGCGCATCGAGGCGACCTACCGGCGCTTCGGCCGGCATTTCGTCGACCGACTGCTGATGCCGGAGGAGCATGCGCTGTTCGATCCGGAGCGCCGGGCGGTGCGCTTCCTCGCCATGCGGTTCGCGGCGAAGGAGGCGATTTCGAAAGCGCTCGGAACCGGCTTCCGGCACGGCGTGTGGATCCGCGACCTCGGCTTCCGTCCGAATCCCTGGGGCAAGCCCGAGGTGATCTTCTCGCCGCGCGGCCGTGCCGTCGCCGACCGGCTCGGCGCCGGCGAGGGCCACGTGAGCCTCACCGACGAGGCCGGGCTCGTGGTCGCCTTTGCTGTCCTGATGAGGAAGGGCGCATGAGCCACGGCGCCGACTGCCTCGTCTTCGACATCGAAACGGTCCCGGACGCGGAGCTCGGCCGCCGGCTCGGATTCGAGGGCGACGACCATGCCGTCGCCACACGGATGCTCGCCGCGCGCGCCGAGGAAACGGGCAGCAGCTTCCTGCCGCTTGAGCAGCATCGCATCGTCGCGATCTCGACCGTGCTCCGGTCCGAGGGGCAATTGCAGGTCTGGAGCCTCGGGGCGGTCGACAGCACGGAAGACGACCTCATCCGGCGCTTCTTCGGCGGGCTCGAGAAGCTGCGTCCGACGCTGGTGTCCTGGAACGGCTCCGGCTTCGACCTGCCGGTCCTCCACTACCGGATGCTCAAGCACGGCGTCGCTGCGCCGACGTACTGGGACACCGGGGACGACGACCGCGACTTCAAGTGGAACAACTACCTCAACCGCTACCACGCGCGGCACGTGGACCTCATGGACGTGCTGTCCGCCTACCAGGCGCGCGGACGCGCGAGCCTCGAGCACGCCGCGCTGCTGCTGGGCCTGCCGGGCAAGCTCGGCATGGCGGGCGACCAGGTCTTCGAGTACTGGAAGGCCGGACGCGTCGCGGAGATCCGCGCGTACTGCGAGACGGACGTTCTCAATACCTATCTCGTCTGGCTCCGTTTCCAGCTCGTGCGCGGCCGGTTGCGGACCGCGGACCACGCCGCGGAAGTCGGGCGCGTGCGATCCTGGCTCGCCGAAAGGGCCGAGCCCCATTGGCGCCAGTACGATGCGGCGTGGGCGAGCGCGTGAAGCCCGAGGCCGCGATCGAGACCGCCGAAGTCGAGTCGCTGGATCACGAGGGGCGAGGCGTTGCCCGTCCCGGCGGCAAGACGGTGTTCATCGACGGCGCATTGCCGGGGGAGAGGGTCAGCTTCCGCCGCACCCGCCGCCAGCGGCGGCATGACGAGGCGCGCGCCGTCGAAGTGCTGCGGGCATCGAGCGAGCGCGTCGAGCCCCGTTGCCGCCATTTCGGGACCTGCGGCGGATGCTCCCTGCAGCATCTCGCTCATGCCGCGCAGCTGGACGCGAAGGCGAGGATCGTCGCGGAAGCCTTCGAGCGGATCGCGGACGTCCGGCCGGACTCGTGGCTCGCGCCGCTTGCCGGGCCGGCCTGGTCCTATCGCCGCCGCGCGCGCCTCGGCTGCAAGTTCGTCGACAAGAAAGGCAAGGTCCTGGTCGGCTTCCGCGAGAAAGGCAGCCCGTTTCTCGCGGACCTCCAGTCCTGCGACGTGCTGGCCTCCCCGGTGGGCGAACTCATAGCGCCGCTGGCGGAACTCGTCGGCTCGCTCGACATCCGCCGCCGCGTGGCCCAGGTCGAAGTCGCGGTCGGGGACGAATCCACGGCCCTCGTGCTGCGGGTGCTCGACGACCCGGGTCCGGGTGACCTCCGCCGGCTGCGCGAGTTCGAGGCGAGCCGGGGCGTCTCGCTCTTCCTGCAGCGGGGCGGGCTCGACACCGTGGCACCCCTGACCCCGCCCGCGCGGCCGTTGCGCTACGCGCTTCCGGGACTGCCGGCAGGCATCGAGTTCTCGCCCACCGACTTCGTGCAGGTGAACGCCGCCCTCAATGCGTCGATGGTGCAGCGCGCGCTCGCGCTGCTCGCGCCGCTCCCGGGCGATCGCGCGCTCGACCTGTTCTGCGGCCTCGGCAACTTCAGCCTGCCGCTCGCGCTTCGCGTCGCGAGCGTGGATGGCGTCGAGGGCGACGCGGCGCTCGTCGCGCGTGCGCGTGCGAATGCCGGGCGAAACGGCATCGGCAATGCGAGCTTCCATGTCGCCGACCTGTCCGCGGCCGGGCAGGCGGGCGCCTGGGCGCGCGCCCATTACGACGTCGTGCTGCTCGACCCGCCGCGCGCGGGCGCGCGCGAGGTGCTGCCGGTGGCGGTCGCCTCGCGGCCGCGCCGGATCGCCTACGTGTCCTGCCACCCGGGCAGCCTGGCACGGGACGCAGGCATACTGGTGCGCGAGCACGGCTACCGCCTGGCGACGGCCGGCATCATGGACATGTTCCCGCATACCTCGCACGTCGAATCCATCGCGCTGTTCGAGCGGGTCGCATGACGCTGGGGCCGGTCATGGTCGACGTCGCCGGCGTCGCGCTCGAGCCGGATGAGCGCGAGATGCTCGCGCACCCGCAGGTCGGCAGCGTGATCCTGTTCACGCGCAACTACCAGGATCCCGCACAGCTCGCGCGACTCGTCGCCGAAATCCACGCGATCCGTTCCCCGGCCCTGATCGTCGCGGTGGACCAGGAGGGTGGGCGGGTGCAGCGATTCCGCGAGGGTTTCACGCGCCTGCCGCCGCTCCGGGAAATCGGCCGCCGCCACGCATCCGACCGCGCCGCTGGGCTCGCGCTCGCGCGCGAGCTTGGCTGGCTCATGGCGGCGGAGTTGCGCGCCGTCGGCGTCGACCTCTCCTTCGCGCCTTGTGTCGACCTCGACTACGGCGTGAGCCAGGTGATCGGCGACCGCGCGCTGCACGCCGATGCCGGCGTCGTGGCCGAGCTCGGTGTCGCCTACATGTTCGGCATGCGGGATGCCGGCATGGCGGCGACGGCGAAGCATTTCCCGGGGCACGGCGCCGTGGCCGCGGATTCCCACGTGGCGCTGCCGGTGGATCGCCGGGAATGGCCCGACATCGAGGCCGACTTTTCGCCGTACCGGCGGCTGATCGCGAACGGACTTCCCGCGGTCATGGTCGCGCACGTCGTGTTCCCCGCGGTGGACGAGCGCCCGGCGAGCCTCTCGCGGCGCTGGATCGGCGAGGTTCTGCGCGGCGAGCTCGGCTTCCAGGGCGCCGTTTTCGCCGACGACCTTTCGATGGCAGGGGCCGCGCAGTTCGGGGACATCGTCGCCCGCGCGAGCCTCGCGCGTGCAGCGGGCTGCGATGTCCTGCCCGTGTGCAATGACCGGGCCTCGGCGCTGCGGCTGCTCGACGGACTGCGGACCTCGCCCGACCCGGTGAGCCGCCTGCGCCTCGTGCGGCTGCACGGCCGGGACGCCGAACCGTCGCCGCTCGACCGGAATCCCCGCTGGCAGGAAGCGGTCGCCGCCGCGCGCGGGCTGATCGAGCGACCGGCCCTGCAGCTCGACGGCGAGCGCCCCGCCTGAGTCAGGCGCCGAGTTCGTCGAGGACCGTGTCGGCCGCGCCGATGCGCGCCGCCGCGTCTTCCGCCGCGATCCGCAACCGCAGCCGCGCCGGGCCATCGAGCCGATAGCGGCCGCCGGTCTTCTGCACGAGGTTCACGACGCGTTCCGGAGCGACGCGGTGATCCGGGCCGAACTCGACGAGCCCGCTCGCCGCGCCGAGCTCCAGTCGGCGGATGCCGAGGCGTGCCGCGCGCTGGCGCAGCCGGTGCACGACGAGAAGCGTGCGGGTGGGGGGAGGGAGTGGCCCGAACCTGTCGACGATCTCGGATTCGAGGTCGTCGAGCCGCTCGCGATCTGCAGCTCCGGACAGCCGCTTGTAGAGCTGCAGGCGCAGGTGCACGTCGGGGATGTAGTCCTCCGGCAGCAGCGCGGGCAGCTGCAGGTCGACCTCGCAGCCGGGCGCCGAGGGGCCGCCGAGCTCCGGCTCGCGCCCGTCCCGCAGCGCCGCGACGGCGCGTTCCAGCAGTTCCAGGTACAGGCCCAGGCCGATCTCCTGGATCTGCCCGCTCTGTTCCTCCCCCAGGAGTTCGCCGGCGCCGCGGATCTCGAGGTCCTGGGTGGCGAGCGTGAATCCCGCGCCGAGGTCTTCCAGCGACTCGATCGCCTCGAGGCGCTTGCGCGCGTCGTCGGGGAGCGTCGCGAGCGGCGGCGCGAGCAGGTACGCGAAGGCGCGGTGATGGGAGCGGCCGACGCGGCCACGCAACTGGTGCAGCTGGGCGAGTCCGAATTTGTCGGCGCGGTCGATGAGGATGGTGTTCGCGGTCGGGACGTCGATGCCGGACTCGATGATCGTCGTGCACACGAGTAGTTGGAAGCGGCGGTGGTAGAAGTCGAGCATCAGCTGCTCCAGCTCGCGCTCGCGCATCTGCCCATGGCCGACCCGGATGGCCGCCTCCGGCACGATGCGGCGCAGCCGTTCGGCGAAGGACTCGATGTCCTCGACGGCGTTGTGCACGACGTAGATCTGGCCGCCGCGCCGGATTTCGCGCAGGCAGGACTCCCGCACCAGGCCGTCGCTCCACTCGGCGACGAACGTCTCGACGGCGACGCGCTCGGCGGGCGGGGTGGTCATCAGTGACAGGTCGCGCAGCCCGCCGAGCGCCATGTTGAGCGTGCGCGGGATCGGCGTCGCCGTCAGCGTCAGCGTGTCGACGTCGGCGCGCATCTTCTTGAGGCGCTCCTTGTGCGCGACGCCGAACCGGTGCTCCTCGTCGATGATGACAAGCCCGAGGTCGCGGAAGGCAACGTCGCGTTGCAGCAGCCGGTGCGTGCCGATGACGATGTCCACCGAACCGGCCTTGAGGCCCTCGACGACGGCGCGCTGCTCGGGCGCGGTGCGGAACCGCGACAGGTTCTCGACGCGCACCGGCCAGTCTGCGAAGCGATCGGCGAAGGTCTGGGCGTGCTGCTGCGCAAGCAGGGTGGTCGGCACGAGGATAGCGACCTGCCGGCCGCCCGCGACGGCAGCGAAGGCGGCCCGCAGCGCGACCTCGGTCTTGCCGAACCCGACGTCGCCGCAGACGACGCGGTCCATCGACTTGCCCGAGCGCATGTCCGCGAGCACGGCCTCGATCGCCTCGTGCTGGTCGATCGTTTCCTCGAAGGGGAAGGCGGCCTCGAACGCGCGATACGCATTCTCGTCGAAGGCAAGCGGCCGGCCTTCGCGGGCGGCGCGGCGCGAATACAGGTCGAGGAGCTCCGCGGCCACGTCGCGCACGCGCTCGGCCGCACGGCGGCGCGCGCGCGCCCATTGCTCCGTGCCGAGCTTGTGCCAGGGCGCGGCTTCCGGCGAGCCGCCGGTGTAGCGCGTCACCCGGTCGAGCGCATGCACCGGCACGTAGAGCAGGTCTCCACCCGCGTACTCGAGCACCAGGAACTCCGCGGGGTGGCCGGCGACCTGCATGACCTTCAAGCCGCGGTAGCGTCCGACCCCGTAGTCCTCGTGCACGACGGGAGCGCCGGGCGAGAGCGCCGCCAGCTCGCGCAGGATCGCCTCCGGATCGCGCTCGGCTCGGCGCCGCCGCCGCTCCTGGCGCGCGCGTTCGCCGAAGAGCTGCTCCTCGGCGACGACCGCAATCCCGAGTTCCGGCAGTGCGAGCCCGCGCACGTCGGGGGCGACGGCCAGGCCCAGCGACTCGTCGCCCCCGAGAAACGCCTGCCAGTCGTTCATGACGCGCGGCGCCAGTCCCTGGCGCCTCAGCATGTCGAGGACCACTTCCCGCCGGCCGGCAGAGTCCACCGTCACGAGCACGCGACCCGGATGGCTCTGCAGGTATTGCGCGAACTTTCCGAGCGGGTCCGCAGATCGGGTGTCGGCGCGCAGCTCGGGCGGTGGGGCGGCGCCGAAGTTCCGGAAAGGCAGGGTTTCTGCGATCGGCTCCACCTTGACGGCGGCCAGCTGCACGCGCGGATGCCGCTCGAACACGGCCAGTGCGGCCTCGGGCGTCACGAACGCCTCGGCTGGCGGCAGGAGCGGCCGTTCACGGTCGTGCCGGCGCTCCTCGTGACGCGTCGCGATGTCGGAGCCGTGACGGAGCAGCGCCTGGTCAAGGTCGCCGAAATCGATCACCACTGCGCCGGCCGGCAGGTAGTCGCCGAGCCCCGACGTCTTTTCAAAGAACAGCGGCAGCCAGGCCTCGATGCCCGCGGGAATCTGGCCGGCCGTGACGGCTCGATAGACCGGGCACTGCTGGGGATCGCCCTCGAAACGCTCGCGCCAGCGGCCGCGGAACCCGGCGATGGCATCAGCCGACGAGGGAATCTCCCGGGCCGGCAGGAGCGGAACGGCGTCGAGCTTCGCGCCCGACCGCTGGTCCGCGGGATCGAACTCGCGGACGCTCTCGATCAGGTCGTCGAACAGGTCCAGCCGGTATGGTCGCGGAGCGCCCGCCGGATAGAGATCGACGACCGAACCGCGCACGGCGAACTCGCCCGGCCCCAGCACCTGCGTGACCTGCGCGTAGCCCGCGTCGACCAGGCGCTTGCGCAGGCGCTGCACGTCGATCCGCTCCCCGGCTGCGAGCGCGAAGGCATGTGCCTCGATGAAGCTGCGCGGCGGCAACCGGTCGAGCAGGGCGGCGACCGTCGTGACGACGACGCCGCGCTCGAGGCCGGGCAGCGCGGCGAGCGTTCGAAGCCGCTCGGAAACGATGTCCGGGTGCGGAGAGAACGGGTCATAGGGCAGCGTCTCGCGATCCGGAAACGACCAGATGGGCAGGCGGCCGGACCCGTAGAAACGCAGTTCCGCCAGCAGCTGGTCCGCTTCGCGGCCGCTTCCCGTGACCAGGACCAGCGGCGCCGCCCATACGACGGCCGCCTGGGCGATGAAGAAGGCGGGGCTGCTGCCGTAGAGCTCGCCCCAGCGCAGCCGCTCGGTGCCGGTCGGCAGGAAAGGGGCTGCGGTGAGCGCATCGGGCATCAGGGATCCTGCAGGCAGAACTCCCCGTTCCGGGCGAACCCGGCGGGGAGAGGATGCACAGGATACCCCGACCCGGCGGGGCGAGGATCAGCCGGCGGGAGCGCCTCTCACGAGGACGGTATGCAGCACACGGTCGTGCTCGAAATAGACCGAGAACTGCGGGTAGTCCCAGCGCGTGATCGGCGGATTGCCCACGGCGGCATGACGGCCCGAGGGCGCGCCGAAGTGACCTTCAACGCTCGCCATGGTGCTTCCGCGGTTCGGACGGTCGCCGGCAGCAGCGGGATTGCCCGTCGCCGTGTCGAGCGTTTCCGCGAGGGCGGGGGCGGCTGCCTGAAGCCCAAGCAGCAGCAAAATGCGTAGGATAGGCATCGCGGTACCTCCGTTTTTGAGTGTAGCACCGGGTGGGAGCCTGTCGAGGTTGCCACGGTAAATCCTTGATAGGCATTCCGAATCCTGTGAACCAGCGCACATGCTGATGCCATTGCCCCTCGGGCTCGGGCTGAGGTACGTCCGCGCTCGGCAGCACCAGTATTTCGTCTCCTTCATCAGCTGGGTCTCGCTCGCAGGCATCTGCCTCGGCGTCGCGGCGCTGATCGCGATCCTGTCGGTCATGAACGGCTTCGAAGGCGAGCTGCGCACGCGCCTGCTCGCCCTCGCCGCGCATGCGACCCTCCCCGCGCCGGCGGATCCGGCGGGGCTGCGCGCGCTTGCGGAGCGTGCGCGCGCCGAGGCCGGCGTCGCTTCCGCAGAGCCCTTCATCGAGGTCCAGGGCCTCCTTTCGCATGGCGCGATCCTCGCCGGCACGGTGCTCCGCGGCATCGACTGGCAGGACCAGGGCGATAACGGCGCCCTGGCGCGCGCGATGGTGGAAGGCCGCCTTTCGGACTTGCGGCCCGGCAGCCGCAACGTCGCCCTCGGTCGCGCACTGGCATTCCAGGTCCAGGCGACGGTCGGAGATGCCGTCAGCGTCCTGCTCCTGCGCGCCGGCGACGGCGGTGCCCTGGCGCCGAAGATCGGCGCGTTCGCCATGGCCGGCAGCTTCGAGATCGGGCTCGCGGACCACGACGTCACGCTCGCGTTTGCCTCGCTCGAAGACGTCGCGGCGCTCGCGGGTCCCTCGGCCACCGCGGGCCTGCGCATCTTTTATGCGGATCCGTTCGAGGCGCCGCGGCGCACGCCGATTCTCGCGGCGAATCTCGGCACCGCCGCCGGAACCGACTGGACGGTGGAGCACGCAGCCTATTTCCGGGCCATCCGGCTCGAGAAGACGATGATGACGATCATCCTGCTGCTGATCGTCGCCGTCGCCGCATTCAACGTGGTGGCGAGCCTCGTCATGGTGGTCGCGGAGAAGCGCAATGACATCGCGATCCTGCGCACGCTCGGCCTGTCACGCGGGGGCGTCGTCGCGACGTTCATCGTCCAGGGAACCGTCATCGGCTGGACTGGCGCCCTGGCCGGCATCGGGCTCGGCATCCTGCTCGCGCTGAACGCGGGCAGCATCGTGCACGCGCTCGAGGTCGCGTTCGGGTTCGAGCTGTTCGACCCGGCCGTCTACTACATCTCGAGGATCCCGTCGGAACTGCGCGGCGCGGACGTCGCACTCGTATCGGTGACCGCCTTCGCCCTGACCCTCGTCGCGACGATCTACCCGGCACGCCGCGCGGCGGCGACGGAGCCTGCGCAGGCGCTGCGCTATGAGTAGGACGGCGGCATGGATCGGGCTGCGCTACCTCCGCGCCCGCCAGGGGAGCCGGTTCGTCGGCTTCATCTCGGGAATCGCGATGACCGGCATCGCGCTCGGCGTTTTCACTCTCATCGTCGTGCTCTCGGTCATGAACGGGTTCGAGCGCGACCTGGGACAGCGCATCCTCGACGTCGTCTCGCACGCGACGCTCGAGGGCGACGCGGGCCGGCTCCAGGCCTGGCGGGAAATCGCCGACAGGACGGGCGGCGAGGAAGGGGTGGTCGCCGTCGCGCCGTTCGTCGAGGGTCGCGGCATGGTGGTGGCCGGCGAGCGCTCCGCGGCCATCGACCTGCGCGCCGTGCTGCCCGCGGAGGAACGCCGGGTCTCCGCGCTCGAGCGGCACCTGACGGGACGCGGATTCGACGAGCTCGTTCCGGGCGAGTGGCGCATCCTGCTGGGCCGCGGCCTCGCTGACACGCTGTCTGTCACGGTGGGAGACCCGGTGCTTGTCGTCATCGCGCAGGGCAACGTCACGCCGGCTGGCGTCATGCCGCGCATGCGGCGCTTCACCGTCGCGGGTCTCGTCGACGCGGGCATGTACGAGTTCGACCAGGGTCTCGGCCTCGTGCATCTCGACGATGCGCGGCGGCTGTTCAGGCTCGGCGACGCCGTCACGGGACTGCGCTACGCCTTCGACGACCCGGCCACCGCGGCCCGCCGCATCCGCGCGATCGCCGAGGGGCTGGAGGGCCGCTACTACATCAGCGACTGGAGCCGGCGGCAGGGCAACTTCTTCCGCTCGCTGCAGGTGACGAAGTCCATCATGTTCTTCGTGCTCCTGCTCGTGGTCGCCGTCGCGGCCTTCAACATCATCTCGACGCTCGTGATGGTCGTGAAGGAGAAGCGCGCCGACATCGCGATCCTGCGCACGCTCGGCGGGTCGCCGCGCGAGATGCTCGCGATCTTCATGACCCAGGGCTCGATCATCGGCCTGCTCGGCACGCTGATCGGCGTCGGTCTCGGGCTGCTCGCCGCGGCCAATGTCACGTCCATCGCGGCCGGACTCGAGCGGGTGACCGGGGTCACGCTGGTGGACCCGCGCGTCTACTTCATCGCCGAGCTGCCGTCCGAGATCCGCGCGGGTGACGTGGTGCTGATCGCCTGCGTCGCGCTTGCGCTCGGGATGCTCGCGACGCTCTATCCCGCCTGGCGCGCCGCCAGGACACAGCCCGCCGAATCCCTGCGCCACGAGGTCTGACCCTTCGACATGAGCGAACAAGTCGTACTCGCCTGCGAGGGCCTGGTGAAGGAGTTCCGCCAGGGACCGGCGCTGGTACGCGTGCTTCAGGGGGTGGATGCCTCGATCCGGCACGGCGAGCGCGTCGCGGTGGTCGGCGCGTCCGGTTCCGGGAAGACGACGCTCCTGCAGTTGCTCGGGGGGCTCGACCTGCCGACGGCGGGCCGGGTGCTGATCGACGGTCGCGAGATGTCGGCGCTCGGGGACGCCGAGCGCGGCCGCCTGCGCAACGCCGCCATGGGGTTCGTTTACCAGTTCCACCACCTGTTGCCGGAGTTCAGCGCGCTGGAGAACGTCGCGATGCCCCTGCTGATCCGCCGACTGCCGCGCGGCGAGGCCGCGCGCGAGGCGGAAGCGCTGCTCGGACGCGTCGGCCTCGCCGCGCGCCTCGAACACCGGCCCTCGCAGCTTTCCGGCGGCGAGCGCCAGCGGGCGGCGGTCGCGCGGGCGCTGATCACGCGGCCACGCATCGTGCTGGCGGATGAGCCGACCGGCAACCTGGACGGCGCCCACGCGCGACAGGTGCTTGACCTGATGATGGAACTCAATCGTGAGCTGGGTACCAGCCTCGTCATCGTCACGCATGACCATGCGCTCGCGTCGCGGATGGATCGCGTGCTCGTGCTCGAGGACGGAATTCTCCGCGAACGCGACGGCTGATCGCGGTTTGCAGCCGCCCGGCGCCGGGCACCCTGTCTGTCGCTGGTCCCGGAACCAGGCGGCATGCTCGGCAAGGCTCTCGCATTCTGCGCCGGTACGGCGGCGATCCACCTGCTCCCGTCGGTCGGCGCAGCCCCGGCCGCCGCCCTGCCGGCCATCGCCGCTGCCTGCCTGATGCGTCGGCGTCCACTGCTCGCCGCATTCCTGGCCGGGTGTGCGGCCGCCCTGCACGGTGCGGCGGCAGCGCTCGAGGACGCCTGGCCCTGCGCCCGCGACGGCGAGGACGTCGTGATCGAAGGCCGCATCGCGGAGCCCGCGGTGGTGCGGCCGGACCGCACGGAGTTCGATGTCGTCGTGACCGCTGCGCCCGGCCTGGCGCCGGGTCTCGATCGCGTGCGGCTGTCCTGGTACGAGGCGCAGGCCCTGCCACGTGCCGGCGAGCGGTGGCGACTCGGGGCCAGGCTCCGATGCCCGCGCGGATTCGCCAATCCGGGCGCCGCGGATCGCGAGCTCGCCCTGCTGCGGGCGGGCATCGATGCGACCGGTTATGTCGCCGGGATTCGGGCCCCGGAGCGGCTGGCCGCGGGAACCGCGGAGCGCATCGAGCGCCTGCGCGAGCGCGTCGCGGGATCGATCGCGCGCTCGCTGGAACCCGGTGCGTCCGCAGCCGTCCTGCAGGGTCTCGCGGTCGGGCTGCGCGGCAACATACCGGACGGAGTCTGGGAGGCGCTCGCGGCGACGGGGCTCGCGCACCTCGTCGCGATCTCGGGACTGCACGTGACCGGTTGCGCGCTTGCGGTCCTGCTCCTGCTGCGAACGGCCTGGCATCGGGGGCTGCTGCCCGCGACACGCTGGCGCCCCGGAGCGGAATCCGCGACTGTCGTCATCGTCACGTCGGCCTATGCGCTCCTGTCCGGGGCATCGCTGCCTGCGCTGCGCACCGTCGCAATGGTCGGCCTGTTCCACGCGCTGCGCACGCTTCGGCGCAACGTCGCTGCCTCGGAGTCCCTCGCGCTCGCGGCGGCCGTCCTCCTTGCGGCCGACCCGCTCGCCGTCAGCTCGGCCGGTTTCTGGCTCTCGTTCGTCGCGACGGCGGGGCTGCTGGCCGCGGGATCCGCGGCGCGCGGCTGGCGAGGACGCGCCGGACAGTTCGTGCGCGCCCAGTCGGCGGTCACGTTGCTGCTGGCGCCGGTGCTCGCGGCGACATTCGGGCGCCTGTCGCTCGTCGCCCCGTTCCTCAATGCGATCGCCATTCCCGCCTTCGGCGTGCTGCTCCTGCCCGCGGTGCTGGTCGGAACCGCGCTCGCGCTGGTCGCACCCGCTGCGCCGGCGATGTTGTGGCAGGCGCTCGCGGCGGCGCTGGATTCGCTGTGGCCGCAGCTCGAAAGGATCGCAGCCTGGCCAGCCGCGAGCATCGCCCCTGCGGCACAGTCGCTGGCACTCGTTGCGGGCGCCGGCGTGCTCGCGCTTGCTGCACTGCTGGTCCCGATCACAGGCCTTCGCGTGCTCGCATGCGTCGCGCTCGCGGCCGTCGCCTGCGGGCGGGGCGGGCCGCCGCTGCCTGGCGGGTTCACGCTGACCGTCCTTGACGTCGGGCAGGGCGAGGCCGCCGTCGTCGAAACCGCCTCCCATGTCCTCGTCTTCGACACCGGACCGCGCTGGCGTGGCGGCATGGTGGCCGCACGGGTGTCGCTGCTGCCGTTCCTGCGCGCCCGCGGCATCCGCCGGATCGACCGGCTCGTCGTGAGCCATGAGGACGCCGACCATTCAGGTGGCGCCCCGACGCTCGAACAGGCGCTCGACGTCGCATTGCGGATGACGGCGCCCGGCGGAGGCAGGGCCGCGGATGCGGAATGCGTCGCCGGTGATGCCTGGGACTGGGACGGCATTGCCTTCCGCGTGCTGCATCCGCCGCGGCGGTTCGAAGGGAACGACAACGAGCGCTCCTGCGCCATCCACGTCCGGGGCCCGGGCGGAGCGGCATTGCTGCTCGCCGATCCCGAAACTGCCGCCGAGGCGGCGCTCGCGCAGCAGCCAGTTGCCGCGGACGTCGTCCTCATTCCCCATCACGGCAGCAGGACCTCATCCTCGCCCGGCCTCGTCGCAGCCGTGTCGGCGCGCATCGGCATCGTATCGGCGGGATTCGGCAATCGCTGGGACTTGCCGCGCGCGGATGTCGTCGCGCGCTGGCGAGCGGCTGGCACGACGGTACTTGGCACGGCCGGCCACGGCGCGGTGCGCGTCCGGTTTGCCCCGCACGATGCACCCCTTGCGATCGAGGCCGAGCGGCGCGACCAGCCGCACTGGTGGCGTGCCGGAAGCGGCCGTTGAGGCGCCGCGGGCAGCCGGGGCGGCCGCACGGTATCATCCGGCGCCATGTGGGAAATCATCCTGGCCGGCGGCCCGGTCATGTGGCCGATCATCCTGTGCTCGGTGGTCGCCGCCGCGATCGTGCTGGAGCGGCTCTGGACGCTGCAGCGCAAGCGCGTCATACCGCGCGAGCTCACCGACCGCATCTGGAAGCTGGTCGAATCCCAGACACTGAACGAGCGCCACATCGAGGCGCTCGCCCACAATTCCCCGCTCGGGCGCGTGCTCGCCGCCGGCCTCGCGAACAAGGACCAGGGCCGCGAGATCATGAAGGAGGCGATCGAGGACACCGGCCGCCATGTCGTGCACGAGCTCGAGCGGTTCCTCGGAACGCTCGGCACGATCGCCGCCGTCTCGCCGCTGCTCGGGCTGCTCGGCACGGTCACCGGCATGATCCAGGCCTTCGAGGCCATCTCGGCGGAGGGGGTGGGCGACCCGCAGGTGCTGGCCGGGGGCATCGGCACCGCGCTCATCACGACCGCGGCAGGCCTCATCGTGGCGATTCCGGCGCTGTTCTCCTACCGCTACCTGCGCGGCGTCGTCGACCTCCTGGTCGTCGACATGGAGAAGGAGGCGATGAAGCTCGTGCGCGCCTTCGACGAGCTGCAGAAGCGCGCGGAGCGCGGCCCGCGCCGCCGCGAAGCGGCATCGTGAAGCTCCAGGTCAAGCGCCACGACGAGGTCGAGCTCAACCTGATTTCGCTGGTCGACGTCGTCCTGCTCCTCGTCATCTTCTTCATGTTGTCCACGACGTTCGTGCAGGACACGCGGCTCCGGGTCGAGCTGCCGAGCGCCGATTCGGCGTCCGCCGAGCGGGCTGCCCAGCCGATCGTGGTCACCATCTCGGCGCAGGGCAGTTACCGCGTCAACGGTCGTGCCCTGGTCAACAACGAACGTGCCACCCTCGGCGCGGCGCTGCGCCAGGTCGCGGGGGGCGCGCGCCAGGATCCGGTGACCATCCGCGCGGATGCGCGCGCCACGCACCAGTCGGTCGTCACCGCGATGGACGTCGCCGCGAAGCAGGGCTTCACGCAGGTCAACATTGCGACAGTCAGCCAGCAAGCCGGACAATAAGGCGCCGATGCCGCCGCTCACGGCGAGCGGGCTCAAGACCTACGTGCGACTGCTGGGTTACGCCCGTCCGCACTGGGCGATGTTCCTCGTGGGCGTGGTCGGCATGGTGCTGTACGCGGCGGTCGACACGGGATTCGCCGTACTGGTCAAGAAATTCCTGGACGGCGCCTTCGTCGAGCGCGACCCGCGGATGCTCGTGTACGTGCCCGCGGGCATCATCGTGCTCTTCCTGGTGCGCGGCGTGGGCGACTACCTGTCCGTCTACGCCCCCGGCTGGGTCGGGCGACAGGTCATCAAGGCGATCCGCCGCGACGTCTTCGCGCATTACCTGCAGCTCCCGGTCTCGTACTTCGACAGGAACGGCGTCGCCCAGCTGCTGTCGCGGCTCACGTACAACATCGAGCTGGTGGCGGAAGCCGCGACGAACGCGGTGACCTTCATCATCCGCGACACGCTGACCATCGCCGGGCTCATCGGGTACCTGATCTACCTGAACTGGAAGCTGACGCTGTTCGCGCTCGCCGTGGCCCCGCTCATCATCGGGCTGATCCGCGCCACTAGCCGTCTGTTCCGACGCTACAGCGCCCGCATCCAGGCCTCGATGGGAGACGTCACGCGCGTCGCCAAGGAGTCGCTCGAGAGCCAGCGGATGATCAAGGTGTTCAACGCGGAGTCCCGGCAGGCCGAGGCTTTCGAGGCCGTCAACGAGCGCAACCGCGCGAGCTTCATGAAGCTCATCACGGTCAAGGCGGTCTCCAACCCGGTCGTGCAGATGATCGCGGCGGCCGGCCTCGCGGCGGTGCTGTACATGGCCATCCGCGACGTCCTCGCGCACGGACTGACCATCGGTGAATTCACGTCGTTCCTGACGGCGCTGCTGCTCGTGACCGCGCCGCTGCGGCGGCTCGTCAGCATCGTCGGGCCGCTGCAGCAGGGCATCGCGGCCGGCGAGAGCGTGTTCGAGGTGCTCGACGCCGCGGCCGAAGACCGTGGCGGAGACGTCCCGCTCGGCCGCGCGCGAGGCGAGATCGAATACCGCGACGTGTCTTTCACCTACGATGTCGACAAGGGGCAGGTCCTTGCGGGCGTCAGCTTCCGGGTCGCGCCGGGGGAGACGGTCGCCATCGTCGGCCGCTCGGGCAGCGGCAAGTCGACCCTGGTGAGCCTGCTGCCGAGATTCCACGATCCCGACGGCGGGCAGGTGCTCCTGGACGGGATCGACATCAGGAACTATCGCCTAGCCGAACTGCGCAGGCAGCAGGCCCTCGTGAGCCAGGACGTGATGCTGGTGGACGACTCGATCCGCAACAACATCGCGTTCAGCGCGCCGCGGGCCGACGCGGCCGCCGTCGAGCGCGCGGCGCGGGCGGCCCACGTGCTGGAGTTCGCCGCGGAGCTTCCGCGTGGCCTCGACACCAGCATCGGCGAGCGCGGCACGCTGCTGTCGGGCGGCCAGCGCCAGCGGGTCGCCATCGCGCGCGCGATCCTCAAGGACGCGCCGATCCTGATCCTCGACGAGGCGACCTCGGCCCTTGACGCCGAATCGGAGCACCTCGTGCAGACCGCGCTCGCGGGCCTGCTCGAGGGACGCACGACGCTCGTGATCGCCCACCGCCTGTCGACGATCGAGCGCGCGGACCGGATCCTGGTGATGGATGGCGGACGCATCGTCGAATCGGGCACGCATGCCGAGCTTCTGGCCGCCGGGGGGACGTACTCCGCCCTGCACCGGATGCAGTTCAACGCCTGAGCGGCTGACCGGTCAGCGGATGCGCAGGCGCCTGCACGACTGGTTCCTCGAGACCTGGTATGGCGGCAGCGGCCGCGGCCGCTGGCTGCTGCCGCTGGCCTGGCTGTTCGCCGGAATCGCCCGGTTGCGCCGTGCGTCGTACGCCTGCGGCCTGCTCCGGCCGTATCGTTCCCGCCGTGCGGTCGTGGTCGTGGGCAATATCACGGTCGGCGGAGCCGGCAAGACACCCTTCGTGCTGTGGCTCGGCGCTGCGCTTGCGCGCAAGGGCCTGCGGGCGGGCGTCGCGACGCGGGGCTACGGCAGCGCAGTGGGCGGGCCGCGGCGCGTGACAAACGCCGATAGCGCGACTTCGGCCGGCGACGAGCCCACGCTGATCCACCGCCGCCTCGGCGTGCCGGTCGCGATCGCAGGTCGCCGCGCCGACGCCGTGCGGCTGCTCGAACCCGACTGCGACGTGATCCTCTGCGACGACGGCTTGCAGCATTACGCCCTCGCGCGGGACGTGGAGATCGTCGTCGTCGACGGCGCGCGCGCGTTCGGAAACGGACGCAGGTTGCCGGCGGGCCCGTTGCGCGAGGCAGCGTCGCGTCTCGACGAGGCCGATGCCGTCGTCGTCAACGGTCCCGGCTTCGAGCGATCGGGAGCGATTCGCATGGCGCTCGAACCCGCCGCAGTCGTCTCGCTGGCGGACGGCTCGCGCCGGCCGCTTTCGGACTTCGCCGGCCGCGAGGTCGTTGCCGCCGCGGCAATCGGCAATCCGGACCGTTTCTTCGCGATGCTGCGCAGCCACGGGCTTGCCATCGAGACGCGGACGCTGCCGGACCACGCGCGCTTCACGCCGGAGCTTGCCGGTGCCGGGCGGGGCAAACCCCTGCTGCTGACCGAGAAGGATGCCGTAAAATGCGACGGTGCCGGCTGGGCCGATGCGTGGTACGTCGAGGTGACGGCCGGCGTCGATGCCGACGCGGGCGAGGCGCTGATCGGCCTGATTGCCGGGCACGTGTTGCGCAAGCGAGGAGCGGATTCGTGAGTGAGCGGCTGGCGGATATCCTGGCGTGCCCGGTGTGCAAGGGCCCCCTCGTGTGGCAGCGCGAGGCGCAGGAATACGTGTGTCGTGCGGACCGGCTCGCCTATCCCGTGCGCGACGGCATCCCGGTCATGCTGCCGGAGGAGGCGAGGCACCTGCCGGCGGACGACGGCGCGCCCGCCGGCCGCTGATGATGTTCAGGGTCGTGATCCCGGCGCGGCACGCCTCCACGCGGCTGCCGGGCAAGCCGCTCCTGCCGATCGCGGGCGAACCCATGATCCTGCACGTGCATCGCCTGGCGGAGCGCTCCGGCGCCGCGGAGGTGATCATAGCGACCGACGACGCGCGCATCCGGGATGCCTGTCTGGCCGCCGGTGCCTCGGTCGAGATGACTGCCGCGGAGCACGCCTCCGGCAGCGATCGCATCGCGGAGGTCGCGGCGCGCCGCCGCTGGGCCGGCCAGGACATCGTCGTCAACGTCCAGGGCGACGAGCCCTTGCTGCCTTCCGCGCTGGTCGGCCAGGTCGCGGCGCTTCTCGCCGCGACGCCAGACGCCGCCATCGCGACGCTGTCGGCGCCCATCACCGAGGAAGCCGATTATGTCGATCCCAACGTCGTGAAAGTCGTCGCGCGTCCCGACGGCATGGCGCTGTATTTCAGCCGTGCGCCGGTGCCCTGGGACCGGGACGGATCGGCCGCGGATCCCGCGAGCCACGATCGGCATCGTGGCAGCCGGCGCCACCTCGGTCTGTACGCGTACCGCGTCGCCGCATTGCATGCGCTGGCGGCGGCACCGCCGGCGGCGCTCGAGCTGCGCGAGCGGCTGGAGCAGCTGCGCGCCCTTGCCATCGGCCTGCCGATCGTCGTCGCGGACGCCGTCGAGCCGCCGGGACCGGGCATCGATACGCCCGAGGATCTCGCTCGCGCCAGGGCGATCATGGACGCGGGAGCCGCCACATGAACCATGCGGCAGGCCGGGTGTCGCCGTTCTATGCGGTCGAGATCAATCGCCTGGCGAACGCACGCGAGCGTCAGGGCCTGCCGGTCATCCACATGGAAGTCGGCCAGCCGTCCGCGGGGGCGCCGGACATGGCGATCGAGGCAGGCCATCGCGCGCTGGCCGAATGCCCGCAGGGCTACTGGGAAAGTGCCGCGCTCGCGGAGCGCCTGGCCGGCCATTACCGCGATACCTACGGCCTCGACGTCCACCCGGGGCGCATCGTGCTCACGATGGGCGCATCGGCCGCGTTGGTCCTCGCGATGTCGGTCCTGTTCAGTCGCGGCGATCGCATTGCGGTGCCGCGTCCCGGGTATCCGGCGCACCGCAATGCATTGCTCGCGCTCGGTCTCGAGCCGGTCGAGTTCGACTGCGGCGAAGACACGCGATTCCAGCCGACGGCCGAGCTGGTCGCGGCGATCGACCCGCCGCCGGCCGGACTCATTCTCACGAGCCCCTCGAACCCGACCGGATCCATGATTCCCGGTGCGGAGCTCGCCCGCATCGCCACCGTCTGCCGCGAGCGCGGCATCCGGATCCTGTCCGACGAGACCTACCACGGCATCACGTATGCGGATCGCGCAGAGTCGCTGCTCTCCCATGCGCCGGATGCCGTCGTCGTCAATACGTTCTCGAAGTACTGGTGCATGACGGGCTGGCGGCTCGGCTGGGCCGTCGTGCCGGAGACGCTCGTCGACCCGGTGAGGCGCTTCGCGGGCAACCTGTTCCTGGTTCCGCCGACCCTTTCACAGCATGTCGCGCTCGCCGCGATGGACGCGACCGGCGAGCTCGAGGCCCACGTCGCGACCTATGCCAGGAACCGCGAGCTGCTGACCGCGGCATTGGCGGGCTTCGGCATCCGGCGGATCGCCCCCCCGGACGGGGCGTTCTATCTCTACGCCGACGTCGGCGAGCTGACGCGCGACTCGCTGGCTTGGTGCCACGAGCTCCTGGACGCGACGGGCGTCGCGCTGAACACGGGCCGGGACTTCGATGGCGTGCACGGCGACCGCTTCGTGCGGATCTCGTTCGCGGTGTCGACGGCGGAAACCGTCCGTGCGATCGAGCTCCTGGACGGCTGGTTGCGCCGCAGGAAGCGCGCATGACCCGCGTCCTGTTCGTCTGCATGGGAAACATCTGCCGCTCGCCGACCGCGGAGGCCGTTGTCCGCGAGCTCGCGCGCCGGGAGGCGGCGCACATCGCGCTGCAGGTGGACTCGGCGGGCACGCATGATTACCACGCGGGGGATCCGCCCGACGAGCGCTCGATCGCCGCGGCAAGACGCCGTGGCTACGACCTGACGACACTGCGCGCGCGCATCATCGATGCCAGCGACTTCAAGCGCTTCGACCTCGTGGTGGCGATGGACGAGGAAGTGCACGGGCGGCTCAGCCGCATCGCGCCGCCGGACTATGCCTCGCGGCTCGCCCTGTTCATGGATTTCGCACCCGAAGTCGGTCGCCGCGACGTGCCGGACCCGTACTACGGCGGCGCGGCAGGCTTCGAGGACGTCCTGGATCTCGTCGAGGAAGGTGCGCGCGGCCTGCTGGCGAGGCTGGCCGCGCGCAGCTGATTCATTCCTTCGGTCCGAAGTGGTGTCCGTCGCTGGGCGAGGACGACCACACCGTATAGGTCGAGGCCGGCTTGGCCGCAGGAGACGGCACTTCGACGGATGCCGGTGCAACGGGCGCCGGCGGCGCGAATGATTCCGCTGGCGGCGTCGAGTTCATTGCAGGCGCCGGGGAAACCGGTTCCGGCGACTTCGATTCGGCCCCGGCAGATTCGGCACCGGTCATCGGCTGCGATTCTCCGGGACGAAAACCCTCCTCACGCGCACGGCCGCGGCCGCCGCGGCCGCGCCGGCGGCGCCGACGGCGCTGTGGGTCGCCCTCGGCAGGCGTCGCGTCCTGACGCTGGGCCTGCTGTGCCTGTGGCGGACGCTGCGCGTCCGGCTGGCGCTCCCGCGGGCGCTGGCCCTCGTCGCGGTTGTCGGCACTGCGGGGCCGGTCCTGGCGGTCGCCGCGCTCGTTGTCGCGATGGCGGTCGCGGTCCCGATTGCGGTTCCGATCCCGGTCGCGATCACGATCGCCCCCGTGGCGCGATCCCCGGTCGCGGTCGCCGCGTTGCGGGCGCCGGTTCCCGCGATCCTCGCGGTGGTCCCGGTGGTCACGATGATCGCGGCGATGACGGCCGCCATGGCGCTCCTCACGCCGCGGCGCCGGTGCGTTGCCGGCCGCTTCGCGCTCGGGCTGCCCCCCGCCGAAGAGCCCGGCGAGCCACGACCAGAATCCGCCGCGGGGCGCTGCGGCCGCCGGCGGAGGCGCGGGTGGTGTCGGCGCCGGCGCGGCGGGTGCGATCTGCTGCACCGCAGCCGGTGCCGCCGCGGGGCGCTTGTCGGCCTGTGACTGGAAGTCGAGTTCCTTGGGGGCGGTGCCGGCCATCTGGTAGCTCGTCACCGCGTTCTCGGGCAGCGCGACCTCGTCGTCGCGCACGCGGCGGATCGAGTAGTTGGGCGTCTGCATGTTCGGGTCGGGCACGAGGACGATGTCGATCTCGCGCGCGCTCTCGAGCCGGTGGAGCCAGTCGCGTTTCTCGTTGATGAGGAAGGTGGAAACGTCCACCGGCAGCTGGGCGACGACACGGGTCGTGCGTTCCTTGCGCACTTCCTCGCCGATGAGCCGCAGGACGGCGAGCGCCATCGACTCGACGCTGCGGATGGTGCCCATGCCGCTGCAGCGCGGGCAGGCCATGTGTGTCGACTCGCCGAGCGACGGCCGCAAGCGCTGCCGCGACATTTCCATGAGGCCGAAACGGGAGATGCGGCCGAGCTGGATCCGGGCGCGATCGGAGCGGACCGCGTCGCGCAGCCGGTCCTCGACGCCCTGCTGGTTCTTCTTGGACTCCATGTCGATGAAGTCGATGACGATCAGCCCGCCGAGGTCGCGCAGGCGGAGCTGCCGCGCGATCTCGTCCGCGGCCTCCAGGTTCGTGTTGTAGGCCGTCGCCTCGATGTCGGAGCCCCGGGTCGCGCGCGCCGAATTGATGTCGATCGAGACGAGCGCCTCCGTGTAGTCGATCACGATGCTGCCGCCCGAGGGGAGGGTGACCGAATGCGAATAGGCCGACTCGATCTGGCTCTCGATCTGGAAGCGCGTGAACAGCGGCACTTCGTCGGTGTACAGCTTGATCTGCCTGGTGCCCTCGGCGGACTGGAAGCGCTGCACGTACTCGATCGCGCGCTGGTGGGCGCCCGGCTCGTCGATCAGCACTTCGCCGATGTCGTCGGAGAGGTAGTCACGCAGCGCCCGCGTCACCGCGTCGCTCTCCTGGTAGACCAGGAACGGGGCGGGACGCTCGCCCGCGGCCGTGACGATGGCATCCCAGTTGGCGCGCAGGTTGTCGAGGTCCCACTGCAGCTCCTCGGGGCTGCGTCCGACGCCCGCGGTGCGGACGATCGTGCCCATCCCGTCCGGCACGTGCAGCTGGTCGAGGGAGTCCTTGGTGACGTCGCGCTCCTCGCCCTCGATGCGGCGCGACACGCCGCCCGCGCGCGGGTTGTTCGGCATCAGGACCAGGAAGCGGCCGGCCAGGCTGATGTAGGTGGTGAGCGCGGCGCCCTTGTTGCCGCGCTCTTCTTTCTCGACCTGCACGAGGATTTCCTGCCCCTCCTGCAGAACGTCGCGGATGTTGAAGCGCGCCCCGGGCGCCGGCTGGAACCGGTAATACTCGCGGGCGACCTCCTTGATCGGGAGGAAGCCCTGGCGCTGGGCGCCGTACTCGACGAACGCGGCTTCGAGGCTCTGCTCGACGCGCGTCACGCGCGCCTTGTAGACGTTGCCCTTCTTCTGCTCGCGGGACGGTAACTCGATCGACAGGTCGTACAGCTTCTGGCCGTCAACCAGAGCGACGCGCAACTCCTCCTGCTGAGTCGCGTTGATTAGCATTCTCTTCATGTGCCCCATCCAAGGTGCTTGGGGCCCTGTCGCGGGAGATGCCACGTGCTTTCACGGAAACTGGGCGCACGCCCTCGCACGCGGACCGCGGGCGTTCGGGAGCGGGCCGCAGCACCTGGCTGCGGGTCATATCGCTCCTGCACGAACCAACGTGGTCGACACGCGCGGGGATCATCACATCCGATCGAAGGGCCGGCGATGGTCCGGATCAGCCGGACCAACTAACATGCGGCCTGCCCGCCACGACACCACGATTGTACGGGGACGATTGGGAGGGACCGCGTACCGGTCAGCGGCCACGCTTCGCTTCGCGAAGCCTGCGCCGTAAGACCTGACTGCGGGCTAAGATACCAGATGCGCCCGGAAAATCAACACGTTAGAGAACCTCGGTGATGGCGGGTCGAAATCCGGCCGTCGGCGTGCGGCGCGTCAAGGCGGGAGACGCCTTCGCAGGCCAGCGCCTCGACAATTTCCTCCTGCGGGAGCTGGCGGGCGTCCCGCGCAGCCGGGTCTACCGCCTGCTGCGCCGCGGCGAGGTCCGGGTCAATGGCAAGCGCAAGCCGGCCGACTACCGGCTCGTGGCCGACGACGAGGTGCGCCTCCCGCCCTTGCGGGAGGGACCACCCCCGGGCGGGACGCCGGGACGCGTGCCGGACAGCCTGCTCGCGGCTGTGCGTGCCGCGATCGTCCACGAGGATGCGCGCCTGCTCGTCCTCGACAAGCCGGCGGGTCTCGCCGTGCACGGTGGGTCGGGGCTGTCGTTCGGCGCCATCGAGGCCCTGCGCGCCTTGCGGCCGGATGAGTCGCTCGAGCTCGTGCACCGCCTCGACCGCGACACCAGCGGTTGCCTGCTGGTCGCGCGTTCGCGCAGCGCGCTCAGGCACGCTCATGCGCTGATGCGCGAAGGCGCCGTCGAGAAGCGCTACGCGGCACTGGTCGCGGGACGCTGGCGGCTCGGGCGCAAGACCATCGACGCGCCGGTGCTGACGAATGCGCGCGAGGGAGGCGAGCGGACCGTGCGCGTGCACCGTGCCGGGAAGATCGCGGTCTCGACGTTCGACGTCGCGGAGCGGTACGGCGGCATCGCCACGCTGATGGACGTCGCCATACACACCGGTCGCACGCACCAGATCCGCGTGCACGCGGCATTCGCAGGCCATCCCGTCGCCGGGGACGAAAAGTACGGCGACCGCGAGTTCAACGCACGGCTGCGCAAGCTCGGCTTGCGGCGCATGTTCCTGCATGCGTCATCGATCGCGTTCCGCTGGCCGGATACCGGCGCGGCATTCCGTGCGGAGTCGCGGCTGCCGGCCGAGCTCGCGGCGCTGCTCGCGCGGCTGCGCGAGGCCACGCCAGTTGGAGGGGCCTGACCCCTTCACGAATATGAAGGGGTCAGGCCCCTTCGAGCGGGTCGAATCCCGCGCTGCGCAAGGCCCCCGCGAGCCAGATGAGCGGGAGGCCGACCAGGGCCGCGGGGTCGCTCGTCTGTACCGACTCGAACAGGACAGCTCCCAGGCCTTCGCTGCGAAATCCGCCGGCGCAGTCGAATGGGCGGTCGCGCTCGACATAGCGCGCGATCTCTTCCGCCGACAGGTGGCGAAACCGCACGACGGTGCGGTCCAGGTGCTCGTAGGCGCGAGGCGGCCCTGCGCGCATCAGGACCACCGCAGTGTGGAATTCCACCGCGCGACCACTCTGGGCAGCGAGCTGCGCGCGGCAACGCACCGCGTCGCCCGGCTTGTCGAGAATTTCGCCCGCGAGATCCGCGACCTGGTCTGACCCGATCACCCAGCGGCCCGGATGGCGCCTGGCGACTGCGGACGCCTTGGCCGCGGCGAGGCGTGCTGCCCGCAGGCGTGGCGGCTCGCCAGGCAGTGCGGTTTCGTCTACCTCCGGGGCGACCGTCTCGAAGGCAAGTCCGAGGCGCGCGAGGAGCTCTGCCCGATAACGGGAAGTCGATGCCAGTATCAGGGAGGGTTCCATGACTCGGGGCTTAAAAAACAATGGTTTGCGCCGTAAGTTCTTTGACACCCCGGCGGCCGGTCACTATGATACCGCCCCCATGTCGATGCCCCCCGATCGGCCGCTCGACGCTCTCGGGCTGGCGCGGAGCGCGGCGCGGGTCGAGCGAGAGTTCGAGGTCGCCGGCTTTGCCCGGCTGCGCGACCGGCTGGCGGCGCCGACGGGATCGGCGACCGCGCGCGCCGAGTTCGGACTGCAGGGGCATTGGCCGGTGGCCCGGCTGGATGTGGCGGCGGATGTCGTCCTCACCTGCCAGCGGTGCCTCGGCCCGATGCGGCGCAGGCTGGCATCGGAATCGCAACTCGTGTTCGCGGAGGAAAATGCGGCCGAGCTGCCGGACGGCTTCGAGGCGGTCGGTGGCGATCCCCGCAAGCTCGACCTCGCGGCGCTCGTCGAAGATGAGCTGCTGCTCGCTGTGCCGCTCATTCCGCAGCACGATGCGGGCGAGGCATGCGAGCTGCCGGATGCGGCGCCGGGCAGGGACGAGGAGGGCGCGGCGGCGACGGAGATGCGCAGGCCGTTCGCGGGTTTGAAGGATTTGCTGAAACACTGAACCGGAGAGAATGTCATGGCCGTCCAGAAAAGCCGCAAGACGCCGTCGAAGCGCGGCATGCACCGTTCGCACGACCGGCTGGCCAAGCCGGCGCTGTCGAAGGATCCGACCACCGGCGAGACGCACCTGCGCCACCGCGTGAGCCGCGACGGTTTTTACCGCGGCCGCAAGGTGATCGACGTCCAGACCGAGGACGCGGGCCAGGAGTAACCCGGCAGCCGCCGGGTCGTCCATGAACCGCTATTCGCGCATCGCCGGCACCGGCAGCTACCTGCCGGAAAAGATCGTCACCAACCACGACCTCGCGAAGACGATCGACACAAGCGACGAGTGGATCCGCACGCGCACCGGCATCGAGCGGCGGCACATCGCCTCGCCCGAGGAGTCGAGCTCGTCGCTCGCGGAGCATGCGGCACGCCGCGCGCTGAAGTCCGCAGGCATGACGCCGGCCGACGTCGACTTCATCGTGGTCGGCACGACGACGCCCGACCTCATCTTCCCGAACACCGGCACGCTGCTCCAGCAGCGCCTCGACATCCACGGCTGCCCGGCTTTCTCGCTCGAGACCGCGTGCAGCGGCTTCATCTACGCGCTGTCCGTGGCGGACAAATACGTGCGCCTCGGCGAATCGAAATGCGCGCTGGTCGTGGGCGTCGAGTGCCTGTCGCGCTTCATCGACTGGAGCGACCGCGGCACGGCGGTGCTGTTCGGCGACGGCGCCGGCGCGGTCGTGCTGACGCCCGCCGACGAGCCCGGCATCATCGGCACGCACCTGCACTCCGACGGCAAGTACCAGGACCTGCTGTATTTCCCGTACGGCGTTTCCAAGGGCTTCGAGACGCTGCGCAGCAACTCGACCGACGGCCTCAAGATGCAGGGCAACGAGGTCTTCAAGGTGGCCGTCCGCACCCTGTCAAAGCTGGTCGACGAGACGCTCGCGAAGAACGGCGTCGAGCGCGGCGACATCGACTGGCTGGTTCCCCACCAGGCCAACCTGCGCATCATCCAGTCGGCGGCCGAGAAGCTCGGGCTGCCGATGGAAAAGGTCGTCGTGACCGTCCAGGACCACGGCAATACGTCGGCCGCGTCGATACCGCTCGCGCTCGATACCGCCGTGCGCGACGGCCGCATCCATCGCGGCCAGCTGCTGCTGCTCGAGACGTTCGGCGGCGGTTTTACCTGGGGTTCGGCGCTGATACGCTACTGACGCGGCTACCCACGGTGGACAGGGCGGTCCCTTCAGGCATGCGGTCCTTCATCCCGGCACTGGCTTTCCTGCTCACGGCATCCGCGGCTGCCGACGAGTACCCATTGCCGCCACCCGAGAGCGACGTGATCGGGGAGACGATCACGACCCCTGCGGACGCGCAGGACACGCTGCTCGACGTCGCCCGGCGATATGGCCTCGGCTACGAGGAAATCACAAACGCAAATCCTGGCATCGACCCCTGGCTGCCCGGCGCCGGCACGCCGGTCGTGGTCCCGAAACAGCGCCTGCTGCCGCGCGCACCGCGTGCCGGCATCGTGATCAACCTGCCCGAGCACCGCCTGTACTGGTTTCCGCCAGCGGTCGCCGGCAAGCCGCCGGTCGTGTGGACGTTCCCGGTCAGCATCGGAAAGATGGACTGGAACACGCCGCTCGGCAGGACAACGATCGTTTCCAAGGCGAAGGATGCGCCGTGGATACCACCGAAGTCCGTGCGAGAAGAGCACGAGAAGCGGGGCGAGCCGCTGCCGCCGATCGTTCCGGGAGGCCCCGACAATCCGATGGGCCGCTACAAGATGGCGCTCGGCATTCCCGGCGGTGCTTACCTGATCCACGGCACGAACCGGCCGGCGGGCATCGGCATGCAGGTGACGCACGGCTGCATGCGGCTCTATCCGGAAGACATCGAAATGCTCTACGGCATGGTGACGATCGGCACTCCCGTCACGATCGTGAACCAGCCGTACAAGTGGGGATGGCACCAGGGCGAGCTCCTGATCGAAGTGCACCCGGCGCTGCAGGAGGATGCGGTCGCGCCATCGACGCTCACCGA
>DATEEF010000111.1:0-37586 GCA_035281265.1 Steroidobacteraceae bacterium | reverse complement strand
GACGTCATGGACTTCGATACCCGCCGCGACTGCCAGGAGGCGGGCCGGCTCGAGCGCCTGCAGCGCGCGACGGGCATCTTCTTCACCGGCGGCAACCAGCTGCGGCTGACGACCCTGCTCGGCGGCACGCCGGTCGCGAAGCTGATCCGCGCGCAGAACGCCCGCGGCGTCACCGTCGGCGGCACGAGCGCCGGCGCGTCGATCCTTTCCGAGCACATGATCGCCTACGGCGACGACGGCGCCACCGCGATCGCCGGGAGCGTGCGCCTCGCGCCCGGGCTCGGGCTGACGAACCGCTTCATCATCGACCAGCATTTCCGCGAGCGCGACCGGCTCGGCCGGCTGATCACGGCGCTCGCCTACAACCCCTTCGCCGTCGGGCTCGGGCTCGACGAGGACACCGCGGCGTTCATCGGCCCCGACGAGACGCTCGAGGTCGAGGGCACGGGCGGCGTGACGGTCGTCGACGCCTCGCGGGTGAGTTTCTCCTCGGTCGACGCCGTGACCGAGGGCCAGCCGATCTGCATCCTCGGCCTGATCGTCCACGTCCTGACGGCAGGGGCCACGTTCAACCTGCACACGCGGCAGGCGTCGTCGACGGCGCTCGTACAGCCGCGCGACTGAGGCCGCGGCCTAGAAGCCGCGCAGCTGCAGCGCCTCGGAGACGCGCATCCGCGCAGCCGGGGTCTTCATCGGGAACGACCGGAAGAAGTCCTCGCGCGTCAGCGCCGGGTTGCGCTCGCGCACGTTCGCCGCCCAGGCGCCGGCGGCTGCCTCGTCGCCAGCGATCGCCTTCGTCGCGCAGGCGATCATCGCGATGAGCACGTGCGCGCCCGGTGCGCGCGCAGCGCGCTCCGCCCAGCGCGCCGCCTCCGCGTCCTCCCCGAGCACAAGGTGCGCGAACGCGCGCGTGCCGAGCATCCCGTAGTGGAGCGGGTCGAGCGGGGAGAGCCGCATCGCGAAATCGACGTGGCCGCGCCCCTCGCGGGCCTGTCCGGCGAGCGTCTCGGTCCAGGCACGCGCGTAGAAGCCCTGCGCATAGCTCGGGCTCAGCGCCGTCGCGCGCTCGAGCCAGGGCAGCGCGCGCTCGAGGTCGCCCTCGAGCCAGTAGCTGCGGCCCATCACGAAGTTCACGAACGGGTCCATGGCATCGAGCTCGTAGGCGCGCGCCGCGAAGCGACGCGCCTGCCGAATCTCGCCCGCCACGTCGTCCGTGTGCCTCAGGAACGCGGTCTGGAAGTGGACGAACGAGAGGCCGGCGTGCGCCCGGGCGAAACCACCGTCATTGGCGATGGCGCGCTGGAACAGCGCCGTCGCTGCGGCATTGTCCTGGCGGTTGAAGCGGTACATGTGCTGCAGGCCGAGGTGATAGGCGGACCAGGCGTCGAGGTTCTCGGTCACGCCGAGCCGCGCGAGCGATGCCTCGTGCATCGGAATCTGGATCTCGAGCGCGGTGAGGACCTTGTGCCGGATCTCCTCGCGCAGGCGGTGAACGTCGTCGAGCAGGCCGCCGAAGCGCTCGGCCCAGACGACCCTGCCGTCGCGCGTGTCGGCGAGCTCGACGATGACGGTCAGCCGATGGCCGCGGATCTCGACCGCGCCCGTCAGGCAGTAGCGGACGCCGAGGAGCTTGCCGATCTCGCCGATGTCCGCGTCGGAGGCCCGCAGGCGGAACGACGAGCCGCGCGCCGTCACGAGCAGCCAGCGCAGGCGCGCGAGGTCGATGATGAGCTCGTCGGGCAGGGCCTCCGTGACTGCGGTCCAGATGCCTGCGTCGCCGACGAGCCGGAACGGCAGGACCGCGATCGACGGCCTGGCCGCATCCGCGCGCGCGGCCTCCTGTGCCGGTGCGGGCGCCGGATCCTGCGCCGCGCGCACGGGCGCGACGAAGCGGAAACCCTGGCCGTGCAGGGTCCGGATGAATTCCTGCCGCTTCCCGTCGTCCCCGATCGCCTGGCGCAGGGACTTCACGCGGCTCGCGACCGCCGCGTCCGTCACCACGCGGCCATCCCAGACCTTCTCGATGATCTCTTCGCGCGACACGAGCCGGTCGCGGTTCTCGACCAGGAGGGCAAGCAGCGCAAAGACCTGCGGCTCGAGCGGCCGCACCGCGTCCCCGGCCCGCAATTCGACCCTGGCGAGATCCAGCTCGAAGCCGGCAAAGCGATAGATCACGGGCCCGAGCATAGATCACCCGCCGGGCAGCCTCCCGGAAACCTCCATGAAATCTCCAGGACGTCTGCAAGCACGGGCGGCGATGTCCTGCCACGCTGTCGTCGCGGTGGCCGATACCGCCGATCCGGTCCGTGTCCACAAGGGAGGAGCCATGAACATGAATGCACCGCGTACACGCCAGGCGTCACTGCTCGCGGCCGCGAGCTGCGGCCTCGTGCTGGCCTCGATGCCGAATCTCGCGCAGGCCGCGGACGAGCGCGAGCCCGCACTCGCGATCACCGCCGATGACGCCGGGCTGCAGTGGGGGCCCTGCCCCGCGTTCCTGCCCGCCGGCTGCGGCATCGCCGTGCTGCACGGCGACCCGTCAAAGCCCAATGCCGACATCCTCTTCAAGGTTCCCGGAAAGTCGGAGATCGCGCTGCACACGCACAGCTCCGCCGAGCGCATCGTGCTCGTCGCGGGCGAGCTCCTCGTGACCTACGAGGGGCAGGCCGAGGCAAGGCTCACGCCCGGGACCTACGCCTACGGCCCCGCCGGCCGGCCGCACGCCGGCCGTTGCGCCACCGACGGGCCCTGCATCCTCGTCATCGCCTTCGAGGGCCCCGTGGATGCGATGCCCGTGGCGGCCAGCAACCCGTAACCGATTCACTTCCCCCAACGACTTCAAGGAGTCATCACATGCCACTCGTCACCATCGACGTCATCAAGGACGTCTTCACCCCGAAGCAGAAGCAGGAGCTCATCGCCAAGGTCACCGCGGCGATGATCGAAGTCGAGGGCGAAGCCATGCGCCCCGTCACCTGGGTCCGCGTGCAGGAGTTCGAGCAGGGCGATTGGGCCATCGGCGGCAAGTCGCTGAAAGCCGCGGACGTCCATGCCCTCGCCCAGGGCAAGGCCGCCTGACCTGCTGACTGACCGGTTGCCGGGGGCGGCAGGCCTTGCCGCCCCCCGCGGTCCGTGTGCGATCATGATCGGCCCGACCCGCTCCCTGGTGACGGCCCCCGCATGCGCATCCTCGACCGCTCCATCTACGTCGGCCCGTCGCATTACGCGCGCTTCCCGGTCATCCGGCTGGAGCTGGACCTCGGCGAGCTAGAGGCCTGGCCCACGGGCCGGCTCGGCAGAGCGTTCGTGGATGGCCTCGTCGCCGCGCTGCCCGGCCTCGCCGAGCATGGCTGCTCCTACCGCGAGCCCGGCGGCTTCATCCGCCGCATGAACGAGGACGAAGGCACCTGGCTCGGGCATGTGCTGGAGCACGTCGCCCTCGAGCTGCAGAACGTCGCCGGCGAAGACGTCACCTTCGGCAAGACGCGCAGCCTCGACCGGCCGGGGCTGTACTCGGTCATCTACGAGTACGCCGAGCGCGAGGAAGGCGTCGCGGCCGGCGAGCTCGCGATGCGCCTGCTCCTCTCGCTGCTGCCGGAAAAGCTGCGGCCCGCGGGCAGCGTGCCGGAGGACTGGGACTGGCCGACCGCGCGCGACGAGTACATCCGCTTCGCGCAGCGCCGCGCGCTCGGGCCCTCGACCGCTTCCCTCGTGCATGCGGCCGAGAAGCGCGACATCCCGTGGCTGCGGCTCAATGACCAATCGCTGATCCAGCTCGGGCACGGCAAGTACCAGCAGCGCATCCAGGCCACGGTCACCGGCCGCACGCCCCACATCTCCGTCGAGCTCGCCAGCGACAAGGAGGAGACAAACCGCATCCTCGCGGCGCTCGGCCTGCCCGTGCCGCGCCAGGAGCTGGTGCAGAGCGAGCGCGAGGCCGTCCGCGCCGCCAACCGGCTCGGCTACCCGGTCGTGACCAAGCCTTACAACGGCAATCATGGCCGCGGCATTTCCATCCGGCTCACGAGCGACGCCGAGGTCGTGACCGGCTTCCAGCGCGCCAAGGAGCACTCGCGCTCCGTCATCGTCGAGACCTACCTCGAGGGCGACGACCACCGCCTGCTGGTGGTGAACGGCGAGCTGATCGCGGCGACCCGCCGCACGCCCGGCCACGTGGTCGGCGACGGCGAGCACACCGTCGCGCAGCTCGTCGAGACCGTGAACCAGGACCCGCGCCGAGGCGTCGGCCACGAGAAGGTCCTCACTCGCCTCGAGGTGGACGCCCAGGCCGAGATGATGCTGAAGCGCCAGGAGCTCACGGCTGACTCGGTGCCAGAAGCCGGGCGCAAGGTCTTCCTGCGCTCGACGGCGAACCTCTCGACCGGCGGCACGGCGACCGACGTCACCGACGTGATCCACCCGGACAACCGCGACATGGCGGTGCGCGCGGTGAAGGCGATCGGGCTCGACGTCGGCGGGGTGGATTTCCTGTCGAAGGACATCACGCTCTCGTACAAGGAGATCGGCGGCGGCATCTGCGAGCTGAACGCGGCGCCCGGATTCCGCATGCACGTCGCGCCGTCCGAGGGCACGCCGCGCGATGCCGCGGGCCCCGTGATCGACATGCTGTTCCCGCCGGGCACGCCCTCGCGCGTGCCCATCGCGGCGATCACCGGCACGAACGGCAAGACGACGACCGCGCGCATGCTCGCCCACATCCTCAAGATGTCCGGCTACACGCCGGGCCTCACGACGACCGACGGCGTCTACATCGACGGCCAGCGCACGGTGTCCGGCGACATGACCGGCCCGGTCTCCGCGCGCATGGTGCTCGCCGACCCGCACATCGACGCCGCGGTGCTCGAGACGGCGCGCGGGGGGCTGCTGCGCGCCGGCATGGGAGTCTCCGAGGTCGACGTCGGCGCCGTGCTGAACGTGCAGGCCGACCACCTCGGCATGAAGGGCATCGACACGCTCGAGCAGCTTGCCGAGGTCAAGCGCGTGGTAGTCGAGGTCGCCAAGGGCTGCGCCGTGCTGAATGCGGACGACCCGCTCGTGCTCAAGATGTCCGCGCACACCGAGGCCGAGAACATCTGCTACGTGACGCTGAACCCGCAGCACGCGCTCGTCCGCGAGCACATCCGCGCGGGCGGCCGGGCCTGCGCGCTGGAAGCCGGCGTGAACGGACAGATGATCACGCTGTACGACCGCGGCGGACACATTCCGCTGCTGTGGACTCACCTGATCCCGGCGACGCTCGAGGGACGCGCGACGCACAACGTCCAGAACGCGATGTTCGCGGCCTCCATGGCCTTCTCGCTCGGCGTGAAGCTCGACGCGATCCGCCAGGGCCTCAGGACCTTCGACACGACCTTCTTCCAGGCGCCGGGCCGCATGAACGTGTTCAACGAGCACCCGTTCAAGGTGCTGTTCGACTACGGCCACAACGCGCACGCGGTCGGCATGCTCGCCGACCTCGCCGGGCGGCTCGACGTCCCGGGACGGCGCATCGTGGTGCTCGCCGGACCCGGCGACCGGCGCGACGACGACCTCAGGGCGATCGCGCAGGCGGTCGCCGGGCGTTTCGATCACTACATCTGCCGGCGCGACGACAACCTGCGCGACCGCAAGCCCGAGGAAGTGCCGCGCCTCATGGCGGCGACGCTCCTCGCCGCCGGCGTGCCGCAGACCGCGATCTCCGTGATCCCCGACGAGCAGGAAGCGATCGAAGCCGCGCTGCGCATGGGCCGGCAGGGCGACCTGCTGCTGGTGTTCGCCGATGCGCTCGTGCGCTCCTGGAAGCAGATCATCTATTTCCGGCCGGAGGGCGCCCCGGCACAGCCCGCCGCTCCGCTGCCGGCGGCGGCGCCCGTCCTCGAGGCGCCGGCGGAAGCGGTTGCGCCGCTTTCGCTCGAAGGCCTGATCCGCGACGAGCGCGGCATCCGCTACGCACCCGAGGCGTCCGACTGACGGATTCCGCTTCAGCGCCCTGGGACGAATCGCGCCGCCTGACCGGCCACAACCGGTTCTTCGACGGCACCGGCGCCGTGCTCGAGACCACCGTGCGCGACCCCGCGATCCTGGCGGCCTGGCGGGAACGCGCGCTCGCCGCCTGCGCGGAGCTGCGCTGGCCCGCGGCGAAAGCCAGCGCCGTTTCGCACGCGAATGGCGCCTCGCTCGCGGTCGCCGCGCCCGTCGACCAGCTCTTCACCGCCACCGAGGTCAACGAATGGGCGCTCGCGGCCTCGATCGCCGAGCGCGATCCCTCGCAGGCGCCCGCGCTCGTCGCTGCGCTCGCCGCGGAGCAGCCCGAGGAATCCGAGCCGCCGACGCTCGCGACGTCCGGGGCGCTCTTGCGGTTGCGCCGCCGGGCCGCGCTCGAGGCCAACCCGAAGCTGCGGGGGCTCGTCGAGACCGCGCGTGCGCGCGCCCTGCCCTGGCTCCTCGACGACGAGGCGCTGACGCTCGGCGCGGGCGCCGGGGGCCACAGCTGGCCGCTCATCGACTTGCCGGATGCCGCCGCCGTCGCCTGGGACAGCCTGCGCACGATCCCGATCGCGCTCGTGACGGGCACCAACGGCAAGACGACCGTCGTGCGCCTGCTCGCGGCCTGTGCGAAGGCTGCCGGACTCGAGACCGGCTACAGCTGCACGGACGGGGTCTTCGTGTCGGGGCGCGCGCTCGGCACCGGCGACTATTCCGGGCCCGCCGGCGCGCGCCGCGTGCTGCGCGACGTCCACGCGGAGGCGGCGATCCTCGAAACCGCGCGTGGCGGCATCCTGCGGCGCGGCCTCGCCGTACCGCGCGCGGACGTCGCCGTCATCACCAGCATCGCCGCCGACCATTTCGGCGAGTACGGCGTCAACGACCTCGAGTCGCTGGTCGACGTCAAGCTCGCCGTCGCGCGGGCCCTCGACAGCCGCGGGCTCCTCGTCGCCAATGCGGACGACGCGGTCCTCGCACGTCGCGCGCCCGGGGCCGGCAAGCCGGTCGGCTGGTTCGCGCAGGACGCGGACGCGCCGCTCCTCGCGGCACACAGGCAGAGCGGCGGCGCGACGGCCGGCGTGCGCGCGGGCCGCCTGGTCCTGTTCCACGCCGGCACGGAGCGCGACCTCGGCGCGATCGACGCGATGCCGCTCGCCGCCGGCGGACATTCGCACTTCAACGTCGCCAACCTCGCGACCGCCGCGCTCGGCGCCGCCGGCCTCGGCGTCGCGCCCGCGACGATCGCCGCCGTGTTCGCGGCTTTCGGCGCGAACCCCGAGGACAACGCGGGCCGGCTGATGCGCTACGAGCTCGGCGGCCTCAACCTGATCGTCGACTTCGCCCACAACCCGGCGGCGCTCGCCGGACTCGCCGATTTCGCCCAGCACCTGCGCGGGGCCGGCAGGCTCGCGCTCCTGCTCGGCCAGGCCGGAAACCGCGTCGATGCGGACCTGGATCGGCTGGCGGCGGTGGCGGCCGCGGCACGGCCCGATTTCGTGGTCGTGAAGGAGCTCGGCACTTACCTGCGCGGCCGCGGCAGCGGCGAAGTGCCGGCACTGCTGAAGCGCGCGCTCGCGGAGGCCGGCATCGCGCCGGAGACCGTGGCCGACGCACCGGACGAGGACCAGGCGGTCCGCCTCGTGCTCGCCTGGGCGCGCGCCGGGGACGTGCTGGTGCTGCCCCTGCATTCGCGCGACGGCCGCGGCCATGCGCTTGCGCTGTTCGAACGGCTGCGCCGCGACGGCTGGAAGGCCGGCTCGCCGCTGCCCGCCTGACCGATGCGGTATCTTTTGCCATGGCCGGCCGCATCCCGCAGGCATTCATCGACGAGCTGATCGCGCGCACCGACATCGTCGAGCTGATCGGCGGCCGCGTGCAGCTCAAGAAGGCCGGCCGCGAGTGGAAAGCCTGCTGCCCGTTCCACAACGAGAAGACGCCGTCGTTCTGGGTCAGCCCGGACAAGCAGTTCTACCACTGCTTCGGATGCGGGGCGCACGGCACGGCGCTCGGCTTCCTCATCGACCACGACAAGCTCCCGTTCCCGGATGCGGTCGAGGAGCTCGCCTCGCGCCTCGGCCTCGAGGTGCCGCGCGAGGACGGCGGCGCACCGCGCACGCGGCCGGGCGAGGACCTCTACGGCCTCATCGCGCAGGTCGCGCAGTTCTACCGCGATTGCCTGCGCGAGTCGCCGCGCGCGAAGCAGTACCTGGAAGGGCGCGCCATCACCGCCGAGAGCTGCGTGAAGTTCGCGGTCGGCTATGCTCCGGACGCCTGGGATTCGGTGCTGAGGCGATTCGGCGGATCGGAGGCGCGCGATCGCGCGCTGCTCGAGGCCGGGCTCGTGATCGAGCGCTCGGGCCGCGGCGAGTCCGGCCATTACGACCGGTTCCGCGACCGGGTGATGTTCCCGATACGCGACGCGCGCGGGCGGCCGATCGCGTTCGGCGGCCGCGTGATCGACGCCGGCGAGCCGAAGTACCTCAATTCGCCCGAGACGCCACTGTTCCACAAGGGCCGCGAGCTCTACGGCCTGTACGAGGCGCGCCAGGCGCTGCGCAAGATCGAGCGCCTGCTCGTCGTCGAGGGTTACGTGGACGTCGTACGCCTAGCCCAGTCCGGCATCTCGTATGCTGTCGCGACGCTCGGCACCGCCACCACGCCCGAGCACCTCAACCGGCTCTTCCGCGTGACGAGCGAAGTCGTGTTCTGCTTCGACGGCGATCGCGCCGGGCGCACCGCTGCCTGGCGCGCGCTCGAGAACGCGCTCGAGCACGCGCGCGACGGCCGGCAGCTGCGCTTCCTGTTCCTGCCCGAGGGCCATGATCCCGACACGCTGGTCGGGGCCGAAGGCGGTCCCGCCTTCGAGGCGAGGGTCGCCGGCGCGGTGCCGATCTCGGAGTTCCTCGTCAGCCAGCTCGTCGCGCGCACGGACCTCTCGAGTGTCGACGGGCGCGCGCGGCTCGCGGAGCTGGCGCGGCCGCTGCTCGCGCGCGTGCCGGCCGGCGTCTACCGCGAGCTGCTGCTCGAGCGCCTGGCTGAGGAAGTGCGCATGCCGGCCGGGCGGCTTGCCGAGCTCTTGCGGTCGCCGAGGGCCGCGACGCGGGGCGGCCGGGATGCCGATCGTCCGGCCGGCACGGCACGGCCGGGACGCTCCGCCGGCCGCCAGCCGCTCCTGACGCAGGCGATCATGCTGGTCTTGCACCACCCGTCTTCCGCGAAGGGGGTGCCGGCCGTCCCCGACTGGCTGGCTTCGGAACAGAAGGGCTTCCCGGTGCTGCGCGAGCTGCTCGAAACGGCGCGCGCCGAGCCGGGACTCTCGACCGCCCAGATCGTCGAGCGTTGGCGCGACCGGCCGGAAGGGGCGCGGCTCGCCGAGCTCGCCGGCGCGGAGAGCCTCGTGGCCGACCCCCGGGCGGCCGCCCGGGAGCTCGCCTCCCTCCTCGACCGTATCGGAGGGGAACTCGGGCCGGAAAAACGGCTCAATGAGTTGATAGAGCTCTCCAAGGAGCGCCGGCTGACAGGGCCGGAACAGAAGGAATTTCAGGAACTTCTGGGCGCCCGCAGACCGGCGCCCGGGCGTTGAATCGGGGCCGGTCGGCCTTCATTTAGCCCTCCGTCAGACTGTATAATGCTCGGCTGATCTGCGGCCGCCCGATATCCCCCTCGAGGAACCCCGCTTTGAGCGAAAAGAAGCTCCCGGCCATCCCTGAAGACCGCCAGTCGCAGCTCAAGCTGCTGATCGCGCGCGGCAAGGAACAGGGCTACCTGACCTATGCCGAGGTCAACGATCACCTGCCGCCCGAGATCGTCGATCCGGAGCAGATCGAAGACATCGTCAACACCATCAACGACATGGGCATCACGGTGTACGAGAAGGCACCGGACGCCGAGTCGCTGCTGCTGACGGACGCCTCCGCGCCGGACGAGGAAGCGGTCGAGGAAGCCGCCGCCGCGCTCGCGATCGCCGACTCGGAGTTCGGCCGCACGACGGACCCCGTGCGCATGTACATGCGCGAAATGGGAACCGTCGAGCTGCTGACGCGCGAGGGCGAGATCCGCATCGCCAAGCGCATCGAGGAAGGCCTCGACCAGGTGCGCACCGCGCTCGCCTATTACCCGCCGACCTACGACTACCTGCTCGCCGCCTGGGAGCCGGTCAAGGCCGGCCAGGGCCGCATCACGGACCTCATCGTCGGCTTCCTCGACCCGAACGCCCCGGACGAGATCGCGCAGCCGAACAACCCGAAAGCGGTGGTGCGCAAGGAAGAGAGCGAGTCCGAGGAGGACGAAGGCGAAGGCGACTCCGAAGAGGAGGAGGCGATCGACACCGGGCCGGACCCGGAGGAGACCGCGCGGCGCTTCGCCGCCATCGCGCGCCTGCACGCGACGGTCGGCAAGGGGCTCGTCACGGCGAAGAGCGCACGCGACCCGAAGGTGGTGCGCGCGCGCAAGCGCCTGGCCGAGCAGTTCATGGAGCTGAAGCTCGCCCCGAAGATGTTCGACGCGCTGGTCGCGCACCTGCGCAGCCATGTCGACGACGTGCGCCGCCTCGAGCGCGAGATCATGACCGTCTGCGTGCGCCAGGCCGGCATGCCGCGCAAGGACTTCATCAGCACGTTCCCGAGGAACGAGACGAACGTGCGCTGGATCGACAAGCACATCCGCGCCAAGCGCAAGCACTCGGCCCCGCTCGGCCGCCTGCGCGAGGAGGTCGTGCGGCGCCAGCAGGAGCTGCGTGCGCTCGAGAAGCGGCTCACGCGCTCGATCCAGGAGCTCAAGCAGGTCAACCGCGACATCGCGACCGGCGAGGCGATGGCGCGCCGCGCGAAGAAGGAGATGGTCGAGGCGAACCTGCGCCTCGTGATCTCGATCGCGAAGAAGTACACGAACCGCGGCCTGCAGTTCCTGGACCTGATCCAGGAGGGCAACATCGGGCTGATGAAGGCGGTCGACAAGTTCGAATACCGCCGCGGCTACAAGTTCTCGACCTACGCGACGTGGTGGATCCGCCAGGCCATCACGCGCTCGATCGCCGACCAGGCGCGGACGATCCGCATCCCGGTGCACATGATCGAGACCATCAACAAGCTGAACCGCATTTCGCGGCAGATGCTCCAGGAGATGGGCCGCGAGCCGACGCCGGACGAGCTGGCGGGCCGCATGGAGATGCCCGAGGACAAGGTGCGCAAGGTCCTCAAGATCGCCAAGGAGCCGATCTCGATGGAGACGCCGATCGGCGACGACGAGGATTCGCACCTGGGCGACTTCATCGAGGACGCCGCCGCCGAGAGCCCGCTCGACTCCGCCACCGTCGAGTCGCTGCGCGAGACCGTGCACGGCGTGCTGTCGCAGCTGACGCCGCGCGAGGCCAAGGTGCTGCGCATGCGCTTCGGCATCGACCTGTCCACCGACCACACGCTCGAGGAAGTCGGCAAGCAGTTCGACGTCACGCGCGAGCGCATCCGGCAGATCGAGGCCAAGGCGCTGCGCAAGCTGCGGCATCCCAGCCGCAGCGAGCAGCTGCGCAGTTTCCTCATCGAGGATTGAGCGAAGCGCGCATCGCGGCGACTTCCGCGGGCCGCGACCGGACCGTGTCCGCGCTGGCGGTCGCGCTCGCCCTCGCCTACGCGGGGGCGCAGTTCCCGGGCCCCTTCGCGGTGCTCGACAACCTGTCGAACTTTCCGGCCCATTTCGCTGCCGCTTTCCTCGGCTGCGCCGCGCTATTCGCGTGGCGCCGCAGGGCCCTGCCCGCGCTCGCCTGCGCCGCGCTGGCGGCGCTCGCGCTCGCCCGCGTCGTTCCCTGGTACTTCGGCGCGGAGCCGGTGCCCGCCGACCCGGCCCGCCCCTGGGTCCGGCTCCTCGTCTCGAACGTCTATTCCGGCAATCGGCATCCCCGCCGCCTGCTCGCGCTGGTACGGCAGGAAGACCCGGACGTCGTCGGCCTCATCGAGGTGGACTCCTGGTGGCTGCGCAGGCTCAGGCCGCTCCAGGAACGGTATCCATACCATTACGAGGTTCCAGACGAGCATTACGCGGGACTCGCGATCTACAGCCGCGTGCCTATCAAGGAGGTCCTTTCGCTCTCGCTCCCCGGCGAGCGCGCTCCGCACGCCGTCGCGGCGACGCTCATGGCTCCGGGCGGGAGCGTCGAGCTGGTCCTCGCGCACCCGATGTCGCCCATCGGCGCCGAGTACATCGCGAAGCGAAACGCGCAGGTCGCCGACATTGCGCGCGCGGCCGCAGCTGCGCATGCGCCGCTCGTGCTCGCAGGCGATCTGAACCTCACGATGTGGAACGACGCCTATCGCCCGCTCGAGGATGTCGCCGGGCTGCGCAATGCGCGCCAGGGCCACGGCATCCAGCCGACCTGGCCGGCGCTCGGTCCGCTCGGCGTGCCGATCGATCACGTGCTCGCCTCGCCGGGCGTGCACGTGAGGAACTTCCGCGTCCTGCCCGGCATCGGCTCCGACCATTTCCCGATAGCCGCGGAATTCAGCGCGCGTTGAGGCGCGGCTTGCCATGCCGGCAGGCCGCCCGCATGATGAACCCGCCCCGCGGACGAGCCGGGGCATGATCACGGAGCCCGCCGGGTTGCTGATGTCGACCGACAGCATGCGCCGCATCCTCCACTGCTTCGTCGTGCTCGCCGCCTGCGCCGCCGCGACGCCCGCCTTCGCGCAGCGCGGCGCGATGACCCTGCCGCGCAACCTCGAGCAGATCGTCGCGGGATCCGCGGACATCGTGCGCGGCACCGTGCTGAGCGCGCGCGTCGAGAAGCACCCGGAGCTGTCCAACCTCAACACGCTCGTCGTGACGCTGAAAGTCCGCGAGACGATCAAGGGCGGCGCCCAGGGCACCTACACCTTCCGGCAGTACCTCTGGGACCTGCGCGACGCGCGCGATGCCGCGGGCTACACCAAGGGGCAGGAGTACCTGCTGCTGATGAACGCCCCCAGCCGCTACGGCCTCACCAGCCCGGCCGGGATGGAACAGGGGCGGTTCCGGGTCACTCGCGATGCATCGGGGCGGGACGTCGCCGTCAACGGCCGCGGCAATGCGCTCCTCATGCAGGGCGTCGGCGCCGACCTCGCGAAGAGCGGGGCATCCCTGTCGCGCGAATCCTCGAACCTTGTCGCCAAGCACCAGCAGGGAGCGATCCCCGTCGACGACCTCGTGCGCCTGATCCGCGAGCTCGCCCGGGGCAGCAGCTGATGACCCCCCTTCCGTCACGTCCCCGCGGCGCCGCGCGATTCGTGGCGATCCTCGCGTCGCTGGCGGCGGGCGGCGCCGGCGCCGGCGGGCCGCTCTTCATCGACGAGACCGGCACGGCGCTCACCTGGAGCACGGCGCAGCCGATCGCCTATCGCACCGACGGCGGCAACCTGAGCTCGCAGGTGAACGGCTCGCAGGCCCAGGCGCGCGTCGACTCGATGTTCGACGTCTGGCAGAACGTCACGACCGCCAGCATCGCCTACCAGCGCGCCGGGCAGATCCAGGCCGTACCAGGGTTTTCCGACGGCGACGTCAACACGGCCGCGGAGTTCAACGCCGTAGAGGGCGACTGCTTCGACGGCGACCAGAGCCCGATCGTGTACGACGTCGACGGCTCGCTGTTCGAGGACCTCGGGCAGGATTCCGGCGTGATCGGCTTCGCCGGCCCCTGCGCCGCCAACGGCGCCGGCGACATCGTGAGCGGCCGCGCCGTGATGAACGGCCTGTTCCAGGACGGTGTCGATTCCGGCGACAACTTCGAGCTGAGCGAGGACGAGTTCGACGCGGCCTTCATCCACGAGTTCGGCCATTTCTCCGGACTCGACCACTCGCAGGTCAACCTCAACTGCCTGCTGCAGGGTTGCGGCAATGCCAGCCTCGCGGGGCTGCCCACGATGTTCCCGTTCCTGATGAGCGCGGAGCAGCGGTCGCTGTCCACGGACGACATCGCCTGGATCTCGTGGCTGTATCCGCAAGGCGGCGGCGGCGGATTCAACGCGACGCACGGGCGAATCTCCGGCGTCGTCTATTTCTCGGACGGCGAATCGCACGCCCAGCTCGTCAACGTGATCGCCCGCCGCGTGGAGGCCGGCGCGAACGAGGACCTGCGCTTCGCGGTTTCCTGCGTCTCGGGGTACCGCTTCGGCTTCATCCACGGCAACGCGGTGACGGGCGCCCAGTCGAACGGCGCCGGCTCGACCAACCCGGCCCACATCGGCCTGTTCGAGATCCCGGTGCCGGCCGGCAGCTACCGGATCGAGGTGGAGGGCATCCACGGCGAGTTCGTCGACGGATCCAGCGTGGGCCCCGGGCTCTTCGTCATCGACCTGCCCGGCGACGCACCGGCGCCCAGCGCGCCCATCGCGGTCGCCGCCGGCGAGCACGAAAGCGGCCACGACGTCATTCTGATCGGCACCGCGCCGCGCTTCGACGATTTCGAGTCGGCGCCATGAGCGCGCACCGGCTCCTGCGCCCTGCATGGATCGCGCCCTGCGCGGCGATGCTCGTCGTCACCGGCTGCGGCGGGGGCGGCGGCGACGGCGGCGGGAACAACCCGCCCCCGGCCCTCAATATCGAGAACACCGCCGTCGCGGATGGCGTCATCGGCGTCGCCTACAGCCAGGGCATCGTCTCGAGTGGAGGCACGGGCACGCATGCGTTCTCGCTGTCCGGCACGCTGCCGGGCGGACTCAGCTTCGACACGGCCGACGGCGTCATCACCGGCACGCCCACGGGACCTGCAGGCGAATCGGACTTCAGCGTGACGGTCACCGATTCCGGCTCGCCGGCGCAGACGGACACGCAGGCGTACACGCTGCGGATCGCGGAGCCGATGGTGGCGGAATTCGGCACGCCGCCGCTGGCCGTGATCGGCGACCCCTACAGCCATTCCCTGAGCGCGAGCGGCGGCACGCCGCCCTATGTCTTCGCCGCCGACCTGCCGTCGGGACTTTCCATCGACGCGGACGGCGAGATCAGCGGCACGCCGGCGGCGAATGCGCGCACGGCCACCGGCGGCGCGACCATCACCGACAGCGCAAACCCGGAACAGGTCGCCAGCGATCCCTTCCGCGTGCGCGTGGAGCTCGGCGTCTCGACGGCCGCACTGCCCGATGCCATCGGCGGCGACGATTCGTATGGGGCGCAGCTGCAGGCAAGCGGCGGCCTGCCCGAATTCGCCTGGGAGATGACCGGCGGCACGGCGCCGGTCAACGTCAGTTCCGGCGGAACCGTCACCGGGCCGGTGGCGGCGACCTGCTCGCTGGCCAGTTACACGCTCGACGTGCGCGTCACGGACAGCGACGATCCCGCCCGGTCCGCCGAGCGCCAGGGCATCACGCTCGACGTGCTGCCGCGCGCCGTGAGCATACCCGCGACGTCCGCGCCGCCGGTCGCATCGCTCGGGCAGTCCTACAGTTTCCAGATCGAGGTGACGCCCGGTGTCGAGCCGTACGCGTTCGCGGTGACCGCGGGTGCGCTGCCCCCCGGCATCGCCCTGAACGCGGCGAGCGGCCTGCTGTCCGGCACGCCGAACGCCGGCGGCACGTTCCAGTTCACCGTCCGCGTGACCGACGATTGCGGGGAGTCCGACGCGGCAGCGCTTTCGCTCGTCGTGCGCGATGCCCCCGCCGGCCGCAACGACTCGACCGCGACCGCGACACCCGTCGGCAACGGAGCTATCGTCGCCTCCATCAGCCCGAGCGGCCATCCGAACACGGAATTCGCGCCGGACGAGGACTACTACGAAGTGCAGACGACGGCGACGTCCACGATCACGGTGGACCTCACGGGCCTCGGCGGCGGCGTCGACACGGTGGTCGAGCTCGTCAACGCCGCGGGCAACCGGCTCCAGACCTGCGGGCCGCCGCTCTACGACGAGGAGTGCATGAACGACGATCGCGTGCCGGGCAACCTCGACTCCCTGCTCGAGGTCCGCGTGACCGGCTCGACGACCTTCTACGTCCACGTCGTGGAATGGCGCGGCGACGCACGCCCGGACCTGCAGTACCAGCTCGAACTCAGCGGCATCAACTGAAAACCATGAAATACACGCTCCTCGCCACCGCGGCGCTCGCCGTCGCCTGGGCCGCGCCGCCGGCGCGCGCCGCCGACAACGGCCACAACATCGTCCTCGTCACGCTCGACGGCGTGCGCGTGCAGGAATTCTTCGGTGGGATGGACCCCGTGGTCGCGAAGGCGCCGGAGGCCGAGTCCGGGATCTATGACGCCGAGGTCACCACGAAGCGATGGTGGCGCGAGACGCCCGAAGCGCGGCGCGAGGCGCTCATGCCGTTCATCTGGAAGACGCTGGCGCCGGCCGGCATCGTGCTCGGCAACCAGGCGAAGGGCAGCAAGGTCACGGTGCGCAACGACCAGTGGTTCTCCTACCCGGGTTACTCGGAGATCCTGACCGGGCAGGCGCAGCCCGACGTCAGGAGCAACGACCTCGTGCGCTACCCGCACCGCACGGTGCTCGAGTACGCGCTCGAGAAGATGTCCCTCCAGCCGACCGAGGTCGCGCAGATCGGCTCCTGGGACGGGTTCAAGTACGCCGCGTCCAGCCGCGACGGCGCGTTCTTCATGAGCGGCGCGCGCGATCCGGTGCCGGCCGCGCTCACGACGCCGGAGATGGACCTGTACAACGGCCTGCGGCAGGAGATCCAGCAGCTGTGGGAGGAGAGCAGCAACGACGTGCTGAGCTACCGCATCGGCCTCGAGTACATCCGCAAGCACCGCCCGCGCGTGATGTGGCTCGGCCTCGGCCAGTCCGACGACTGGGCGCACGCGCGCCGCTACGACCTGGTGCTCGACTACCTGCACCTCGCGGACCGCCTGCTGGCGGAGCTGTGGCGCACGCTGCAGTCGATGGAGCAGTACCGCGACAACACGACGCTCATCATCACGACGGACCACGGCCGCGGACGCACGCCCGCGGACTGGGCGGAGCACGACGCGGGCATCCAGGGCTGCCAGGACATCTGGATCGCGATCCTCGGGCCGAAGACGCCCGCGATCGGCGAGGCGCGCGATTTCGCGGACGTCACGCAGAGCGATGTCGCCGCGACCATGCTGCAGTACCTCGGGCTCGACGCGCGCGACTTCAATGCCGCGGCCGGCCCCGCGATCCCGGGCAGCCTGAAGCCGAATTGACGGGCTTTCCGCCCGAAATGTGACCTTCGTCAAGCGCGATCGGGGCGCGCGTCGCGTTCCGGCGAAGTCCCCTGCCCGGTTGCGGCGCCCCCGGTAAACTGTGCGCGTCATGCCCGCCAGCAATCCGCCCGGCTCGCAACCGTCGCGCGCAGCAGCCGACACCTCGACCAGCGGCAGTTTCGCCGTCAACGAGGCCCTCGGCCCGTCCGTGCCGGATCGACCGCTCGTCTCGATCGTCCTGCCGGCCTACAACGAAGCGGCGATCCTGCGCGACCACGTGCACCTGCTGCTCGACTACCTCAAGACGCTGCAGGGCGCGTACCGGTTCGAGCTGATCATCGTCAACGACGGCAGCCGCGACGAGACGGGCAGCGTCGCCGCGGGGCTCGCCGCCGAGTCGGACGGCATCCGCGTGATCCACCACCCGCGCAACTTCGGGCTCGGCCAGGCGCTCAAGACCGGATTCGCCCAGTGCCGCGGCCGCTACGTCGTGGTGCTCGACATCGACCTGTCCTACGGGCCCGAGCATGTCGGCCTCCTGCTCGAGCGCATGACGAAGACCGGAGCCCGGCTCGTGCTCGCCTCGCCCTACATGCGCGGCGGGCGCGTCGTGGCGGTGCCGTGGCGTCGCATCGTCCTGAGCCGCGTCGCCAACTGGTTCCTGGCGCGCGCGTCCGGCGAGCGGATCAGCACCATGACCTGCATGGTGCGCGCCATCGACGGGCGCTTCCTGCGCTCGATGCACCTGCGCAGCACCGGCATGGATGCCATGCCGGAGATGATCCACAAGGCGAAGCTCCTGCGCGCGAGCATCGAGGAGGTGCCCGCGGAGCTCAACTGGGAGCGCCAGAACCGGGTCACCGGCAAGCGGCGCTCGAGCCTCAAGGTCCTCCAGCAGATCGCCGGCACCACGATGTCGGGCTTCCTGCTGCGGCCGTTCACGTTCCTGCTGGTGCCCGGCCTCCTGCTGCTCGCGTTCTCCGCCTACGTGAACACCTGGATGGTCATCCACTTCTTCGAGGCCTACGCCGGGCTCGGCGCAACGCCCGGCACGGCGAGCGGCATGTCGGCGGCGGTGGCCCTCGCCTATGCCCGCTACCCGCACACGTTCATCGTCGGCCTGCTGTCGCTGATGCTCGCCATGCAGCTCGTGGGCATGGCCATGCTCTCGCTGCAGAACAAGCGCTACTTCGACGAGCTGTTCCACCTCGGCTCGACGATGCTGCGCGAGCAGCGCGAGGACGGCATGCGCCGCCAGGGCGATCCAGGCGCGCCGCGATGAGCGCGCCAATCCTCGTCACCGGATGCGCCGGCTTCCTCGGGTCGAACCTCGTCGGCCGCCTGCTCGCCGCCGGCCACGAGGTCACCGGCGTCGACAACCTGTCCATGGGGCTGGCCGACAACCTGGCGGATTACCGCGACGACCGGCGCTTCCGCTTCCTGCAGGCGGACGTCACCGAGCCGGCGGTGCTCGGCGCGCTCGCCGGGCCGTTCGATGCGGTCGTGCACCTCGCGGCGTTCAAGATCCCGCGCTACGGCAAGGCGATCGACACGCTCAAGATCAACTACCGCGGCACGGAGTGCGCGCTGGAGCTCGCGCGACGCCTCGGCTGCAAGCTCGTGCTCGCCTCGACCTCGGACGTCTACGGGCGCAACCCCGCACTGCCGTTCAGCGAGGAGAGCACGGATCACGTCATCGGCAACTCGAAGTCGCCGCGCTGGGCCTACGCGGTCTCCAAGCTCTTCGACGAGCACCTCGCCCTCGCCTACCAGGACGCCTACGGGTTCCCCGTGACGATCCTGCGCTTTTTCGGCTCGTACGGCCCGAAGCAGCCGCTCAGCTGGTGGGGCGGCCCGCCGCCGGTCTTCATCGACTGCGTGCTGAACGACAAGCCGATCCCGATCCATGGCGACGGCAGCCAGACGCGCAGCTTCACCTACGTGACCGACACCGTGGAGGGCATCTACCAGGCGACGGTGCGCCCCGAGGCGAACGGCGAGATCATCAACATCGGCAACACGCAGGAGATCACGATCCTCGAGCTCGCGCGCCGCGTGAAGAAGGCCTCCGGCACGCCCGGGGACCTGAAGGTGGAGTTCGTGCCCTACGCCTCGTTCACCGGCCGCAAGTACGAGGACGTGATGCGGCGCGTGCCCGACGTCTCGCTCTGCGAGCGCCTGCTGGGCGTGCGGGCACGGGTGGACATCGACGAAGGCCTGGCGCGCACGATCGAGTGGCAGCGCGCCACGGTCGCGAGGCGCGCCGCGGGCTGAGGCCCGCCGCGCGAGGGCGGCCGGTGCGCATCGGCATCATCGGCGGTGGGCTCATGGGTCTCGCGCTCGCCGAGCGGCTCGGCTCCGCGGGCCACCGCGCGACGGTCTACGAGCGCGCGGAGCAGCCCGGCGGCCTCGCCACCTGGCACGACTTCGGCCCCTTCACCTGGGACCGCTTCTACCACGTGATCCTGCCTTCGGACACGGCCCTGGTGGATTTCGTGCGCCGCATCGGGCTCGGGGGGAAGCTGCGCTGGCGCGCGACGCGGACCGGCTTCTATGTGGACCGCGCGACACATTCGCTGTCGAGCGGGCTCGACTTCCTCAGGTTTCCGCTGCTCGGCCCCGTCAGCAAGGCCCGGCTCGCGGCGACCATCCTCTACTGCGCGCGGATCCGCGACTGGCGTCCCCTCGAGCGCATGACCGTCGAGGAATTCCTGGTCCGGCACTCGGGACGCGCGACCTTCGAGAAGTTCTGGAAGCCGCTCCTGCTCGCGAAGCTCGGCGAGAATTACCGGCGCGTGTCGGCCGTCTTCATCTGGACCTACGTGAAGCGCCTGTTCTCGGCGCGCGACGCTGCCGCGCAGAAGGAGTCGCTCGGCTACGTGTCGGGCGGCTACCGCGCGGTCTTCGCCCGCCTGCTCGAGCGCATCCGCGCCTCCGGCGGCGAGCTCAGGCTCGGCGCCGACGTCGGCTCGGTGCGCCCGCGCGCGGGCGGCGGCGTCGAAGTCGCGGCCGCCGGCGCGAGCGAAGCCTACGACAAGGTGATCTTCACGGGGCCCGTCAACGTGCTGCGCGCGGTCGCGGACCCGGCGCTGGTCCAGGTGCCGGCCCAGGGCGACGTGGAGTACCTCGGCGTGCTGTGCATGGCGCTCCTGACGCGCAGGCCGTTCTGTCCCTACTACGTCCTCAACATCGCCGACGAGCGGGTGCCGTTCACCGGCATCATCGGCATGAGCTCGCTGGTCGACACGGCCGAAACCGCGGGCCTGCACCTCACCTACCTGCCGAAGTACGTGCTCTCGGACGACGCCGCGCTCAGGCGCCCGGACGCGGAGGTGGTGGCGGAGTTCATGGCGGGGTTCCGGCGCATGTTCCCGGACTTCCCGGAATCCGAGATCGCGGGGATGCACCTCAACCGCGCCGTGAAGGTCCAGCCGCTGCAGGTCGTCGGATACTCCGGCCTGGTCCAGCCGCCGCGCACGCGGCATCCCGACTTCTACGTCGTCAACACGGCACAGTTCGCCAGCAACACACTCAACAACAACGAGGTCATCCGCAGCGTGAACGACTTCCTCGAGCAGTTCGAACCCGAGCTCCGGAGCGCCGCATGACGACGCAGGACCCGAAGGGCTATTTCGCGCACGAGACGGCCGTGATCGACAGTCCGTCGGAGATCGGGGCCGGCACCAGGATCTGGCACTTCAGCCACGTCATGCGGGACAGCCGCATCGGCGCGCGCTGCAACATCGGACAGAACGTCGTCATCTCGCCGCAGTGCACGGTGGGCGACAACGTCAAGATCCAGAACAACGTCTCCGTCTACACCGGCGTCGTCCTCGAGGACGACGTCTTCTGCGGGCCGTCGATGGTGTTCACGAACGTCATCAACCCGCGCAGCCACGTCGAGCGCAAGGAGGAGTACCGCCGGACGCTCGTGAAGAAGGGCGCTTCCATCGGCGCCAATGCGACGATCGTCTGCGGCGTCACGCTCGGGCGCTACTGCGTCGTCGGAGCCGGCGCGGTCGTCACCCGCGACGTGCCCGACCATGCGGTCGTCTACGGCAATCCTGCGCGCCTGCGCAGCTGGGTGTGCTGGTGCGGGGTCGGCCTCGACCTCGGCGGCGACGACGGCGCGAAGCGCGAGTCCGCCTGCAAGGCCTGCGGCCGCAGGTACCGGCGCGAGGGACGCCATGTCGCCGAGCTCTGACGCAGCGGCCGCGCCGGCCTTTCGCCTGATGCAGGTGGTCGGGGCGCGCCCGCAGTTCGTGAAGCTCGCGCCGGTCTCCCGCGCGATCGCCGCCGCGAATGCCAGCGGCGCAGGGCTCGCGAACTTCGTCGTGCACACGGGCCAGCACTACGACCCGGCGATGTCCGACGTGTTCTTCGCGGAGCTCGGCATCCCGGATGCCGACCTCGACCTCGGAATAGGCTCCGGCAGCCACGGCCGGCAGACGGCACGCATGCTGGAAGCTCTCGAGGCCGCGATGGGCGAGCGCCGCCCCGACCTCGTCCTCACCTATGGCGACACGAATTCGACGCTGGCGGCGACGCTCGCCGCGGCAAAGCTCCACGTGCCCCTCGCGCACGTGGAGGCGGGCCTGCGCAGCTTCAACCGGCGCATGCCCGAGGAGGCAAACCGGCTGGTCGCCGACCACCTTTCGGACCTTCTCTTCGCGCCGACGCCGCAGGCGATGCGGAACCTCGCGAGCGAGGGGCTGGCCGCGCGGGCCCGCCAGGTCGGCGACGTGATGCTCGACGCACTGCGCGCCTTCGCGCCCGTCGCGCTCGAGCGCTCGCGGGTGCTCGAGCGGCTCGGCCTCGAGGCGGAAGCCTACCTCGTCGCGACGCTGCATCGGGCGGAGAACACGCAGGCGGAACGCCTTGCACCGCTGCTCGCGGCGCTGGCAGCCGCCGGCACGGAGGCGCGGCCCGTGATCCTGCCGCTGCACCCGCGCACGGCGCAGTCCATGCGGGACGCGGGCCTCGTCCTGCCGCGGGGCGGCGGGCTGCGCGCGATCGAGCCGCTCGGCTACCTCGACATGATCGCGCTCGTCGCGCGCGCGCGCGTCGTGCTCACCGATTCCGGCGGCCTGCAGAAGGAAGCCTTCTTCCTCGGCCGGCCCTGCGTGACGCTGCGCGAGGAGACCGAGTGGGTCGAAACGGTCGAGGCCGGCGGCAACCGGGTCGCCGGCATGGAGCCACGCCGGATCCTCGAGGCGGTCGCCGCCTGGGATGCAGAGCTCGCGCGCGCCGTTCCGGACTTCACGGCCGGGATCGGCCGCTCGTTCGGGGACGGAAAGGCGGCCGAGCGGATCGTTGCCGCCCTGCTGGCGTTTCGCGGCGGCGCGGGCGCGCCGGCCTAGCGCGACCGCCGCTGCTCCTCCACCTGCAGCTTCAGCAGCTCGATGATCTGCCGGCGTTCGCCGGCGTCGTCGATGCCCTCGAACGCCATGGTCGTGCCGGGAACCGCGGCTCCCGGATTCTCCAGGAACCGGTCCAGCCGCTCCTCGCTCCATCGGCCCCCGAGCCCGGTCATGGCCTCCGAGTACGCAAAGCCCTCCACCGAGGCGACCGGACGGCCCACGATGCCACGCAGGCTCGGCGCGACCGAGACGGTCTCGCGCTCGCTCAGCGTGTGGCAGACGATGCACTGCGTGAGCAGGTTCTCCGCGGCGTCGCTGGACGCCGGTTCGATGAATACCAGGTCGTTCTCGTCGGTCCACACCAGGATCCTGCCGTCGGCGCCCTCCGTGACGTCGCGGATGCGACCTGCGATCCGGATCGGCTCGGCGAATACGACGCGGTTGTCCTCGATCCGGACGCGATGGAGTCCGCCGAAGAAGGAGCCGGCGATCAGGTCGCCCCGCCACCGCTCGAACAGCGGGCCGCGCACGCCGGCGAGCTGCGAAACCGCGATGGACGGCACGAAGGCGTAAGCGGGCTTCTCGTAGCCCTCGTGACGACCGGGCGTGGCACTGAGAGGCCACTCGTGCATGCGGTAGTCGGTGCCGTACGTGACGGCGGGCCAGCCGTAGTTCGCTCCCTGGCGCAAGAGGTTCAGCTCGTCTCCGCCCCGCGGCCCGTGCTCGAGGACCCAAACGTTGCCGTCCGGCGCGACGTAGAGACCCTGCGGATTTCGATGGCCGAGCGTGTAGATCGCGGCCTGCCCGCCGTCGAGAGGAATCCTCACGACCTTGCCGTATGAATTCGACGGATCCTGGGGCAGCGACCCGGACCGCTTGAAGCCGTCGAACTCGTGATCGCCGACCGTGAGCAGCAGCTCCCTCTCGTCGAGCAGCCCGAGCGCGCCGCCGACCTGCAGCCCGCCGAACCGCAGTCCCCGGCGGCCTTCCTGGTTCAGCGTCAGGCAGGGCGTCGTTTCGTAGAGCGTGCGCCAGTCCGGCTTGCCGGCCGTGCCCAGCAGTTGCGCGGCCGTGGCTTCGAGCACCGAAACCCGCACCACCGTGCACTGCGGTCCCGCCTTCCAGTAGTGATGGGACACGAACACGCGGAACGTGTCGGCGGGCCCGTGGAGCACGAGCAGGTCGGCGATTCGCAGCTTGTCCATGCTGTTGTCGCGCCACGCGTCGCCGAAGATCTTCCGGCCGCCCGCGTTGAATTCCTCCGGGTTGTACGGCACGCGATGGCGGAGCTTTTCCACCCGGAGCGTCCCGCTCGCCGGGTCCTGGGCGACGGAGTACAGCCAACCGTCGCCCGCCGCCAGCAGGTAGCCGTCGCCGAGCGGCGCGACCGCGCCGCCCCGCGTATTGCCGTCCGATACGCGCTTGCGGTACGAGCTGATCTTCAGCACGTAGAGCGAGGAGTCGACATAGGCGGTTTCCTGCAGCGGCGCCTTCGGCGGACGCGGCCGGTACGCCGCCTGGGCCCAGGCCGCCGCCAGCACGACGGGAACGAGAGCCAGCAACTGCCACGCCGGCGCCACGGGAACGGCGGTGAGCGCCAGCAACAGGAACATGCCGAGCCCGAGCGCTGCGAACGCGACGCCGAACGGCAGCGCCGCTCCGGCGATCGAAGGGAATTTCCACTGCAGGAGCGCAAAGATGATGAAAGCGGCGCCGAAGGCGGCGAGTCCGCGGACCGCGAGGCGGACGAAGCCCGGGTCCGCGTAACGGCGCAGGAGCCCCGGCAGGGCCGCGGCGAGGTATGCCGCAGCGGCCAGCAGGCAGAAGAGCGCCGCCGGCTTTCGCGCGTTGCCGCCGGCGCGGCCCGCCAGCAGCAGGGGCAGCAGGAACACGACGGCGGCCGCCGCCAGCTGGACGGCAATCGGCAACAGGCGACGCACGCGGGACTGCCCCCTTTCCGGAACCCGGCTACTGCCCATCGGACGCACCGCGCGAAGCATGCGCGCGCCGACGCTCCATTTCCCGGATCTCCCCCATCGTGACGCTGTATCTTCGCATGAAGTACAAGCCCGTCGTGGTGACCGACAGCCACAGGATCGTGTGGTAGAAAATGGAGGCGGCCAGCGCGTGCGCGGGTTCGACGCCGAACGGCGCAAGCCCGAGGACGAAGCAGTACTGGATCGTGCCGATGAAGCCCGGACTCGTCGGCAGCGTGAGGCCCGCCACGACGAACCCGAGGACGACGACCGCGGCCGGGTATGCCGCGTCAATCCGGAATGCGCGCAGCGCAGCGTAGATGCAGACGCTCATGAGCACCCACTGTAGTATCGAGTTCATTAGAATTCTGCGGAACAGGCGGCCTTCGCGGAGCGCGCCGAACCCGGACGTTATGTGAACAGCGAAGTTGCCCGCCTTTTCGCCGATGACGCGCGGAAGCTTTCCCGCGTGCGCTGCGACGACCTGCTGCAGCCAGCCCGGGTGCCTCACCATGAGGCCGATCAGCAGCGAACCGCCGACGGCGAGGACCAGCAGCAGGATGACGAGCGGACGCGCGGCGGTGGAGGCATCCACGAAAACGAGCGCGCACGACAGCAGCAGCAGGACGCCGATAATGTCGAATATGCGCTCGGCAACCAGCGTGGCCAGGAGTCCGGCTTTTGGCAGGCGAAACTCGCGGCCAAGCAGGTAGATCCGCACCAGCTCGCCCGCGTGCGCGGGCAGCAGGTTGTTGCCCGCCGCTCCCGCCATCATCGATGGAACCAGGCGCAGCGGCGGGATGCGTGCGATCGGGGACAGGAGGTCGCTCCAGCGCGAGGCCTTCAGGAAGTAGAAGCCGGCGGCCCCCAGGAGCAGGGGCAAGGCCAGCACGGCCCTGGCGCTGCCGAACGACGCCGCGATCTCGCCGTAATCGGCGTCCTTCACCGCAAGCCAGAGCAGCAGGGCGCCCAGCGCGATGCCCGCGAATGTCATCATTTTCTTCATCGGAGGTCGCGCCCGGCCTGGATGTTCCGCGGGCATCATACAAGCGGCACGGCCACGCCGCGCCCGCAGCCGGCAGGATCCGGGCACGCCGGGGCTGATCGCCGATGCCGCCGCGCCTGAAGTCCCTGCTCTCCCCGTTCGTGCCCGCGCACGTGAGCAATCCGTTCGGCCTCGCGCGCCGGATGATCGCTTCCGGCAACCGCGTCGCCCTGTTCACGCTGTTCGCGACCATCCTCGGCATCCTGTGCATTCCGCTCGACCTGCTGCTCGCCATTCGCGAGCGCCAGCGCGTGGCGTCGGCGCCCGCCGTGCCCGCACGGCCGACCATCTTCATCTGCGGTCCCGCGCGCAGCGGTACGACGCTCGTCTTCCAGGTCCTGTGCCGGCACCTGGACGTCACTTATCTCCAGAACGTCACGGCGCTCTTCCCGCGCTCGCCGATCGTCGTTTCGCGGATCTACCGGCGCCTGGCGCGCAGCCGCACGGACATCGCGCGGCCATACGAGAACTATTACGGCAAGACGGGAGGGCTCGCGGGGCCGAGCGAGGCCAACCACGTCTGGCACCGGTGGGTGCTGCCGGACGCGACCGGCTTCCGGACGATCCTGCCCCCCGCCGGTGCCGCGGCCGCGGCCCGCTTTTTCGCCGCGCTCGGCGATGCGGCAGGGAAGCCGGTCATCGCGAAGAACAACAACCTGAATGCGTTCGCGGACGTCATGGCCTCCGCCGTGCCCGGCGCGCTGATCCTGTGCCTGCGGCGCCGGCCCGAGTTCCTCGCGCAGTCGCTGCTGCAGGCGCGGCGTGAAATCCACGGCTCCGTCGCGCGCGGCTACGGCGTGCAGGATGCGGGCAATGGCGGCGCGGCCGGCGAACCGGTGCCCTCCGTCTGCGCGCAAGTCGCATTCCTCGACCGGATGGCGCAGGAGATGCGGGCCCGCGTCGGCCCGGAGCGGTTCTGGATCGTCGATTACGAGGAATTCTGCCGGAGCCCGGGAACGCTCGTCGCGGCCGTCGCGGCGAAGCTGTCCATACCGATGGCGGCCGGCACCGATGCGGGCAGCATCGCGCCGATACCCGTCAACAACGTCGTGCGGGACGAAGCGGAGCTGGAAAGCATTCGGCACGGCCTGAAAGCCGCCGGGGTCGGGGCATGAAGCGGCCGGACGCCGCCGGCAGCGCGCGCGCGGCCACGGTGCCCGTGTTCGCGGCCATCCTGCTGGCGGTCGTCCTTCCACGCCTGGTGATGCTCCACGTCAGCGTCATCGACTGGGACGAGAGCATCTACGCGCTCATCGGGCAACAGTGGCTTGCCGGGCACGTTCCCCACGAGACCGTGTTCGACCACAAGCCGATCGGCCTCTACGCCATCTTCGCCGCGTTCTTCGCGGTTTTCGGCGACACGATCCAGGCAATCCGGCTCATACCCATCGCGTTCGTGGCCGGCACCGCCTGGCTGCTGGCGCGGCTGGCGCAGGACAATTTCGGCCCGGACCGGTCGCTCGGCGCCGTGACCGCGGCGCTCTACGGGCTCCTGACGCTGACGAACGGCGGACTCGCCACCAACACCGAGATCCTGATCAACTTCTTCATCGTGCTTGCGGTATACGTGATCGCCACGCGCCGCCTCGACGAGCGCACGTCGCTGCCTGCCGCACTCGCGGCCGGTGCGAGCCTCGGCGTCGCGCTCCAGGTCAACTACCTCGCGGCCATCCTGCTGCTCGGCGTCGCCGGCTTCTATCTCGCGTGGATGGGGCCCCCGGGCCCCGGGGTGAGCCCGGGCACGGTGAAACGCTACGTCGTGAACGGCGCCTTCATGCTCGCGGGCCTGGTGCTCGCCGCGTTCGTGGTGCAGCTGCCCGTCCTGCTGCAGGGCGACCCCTCCGATTATTTCGGCCTGAAGCTGCGTTACCTGACCGGGTACCAGGGAGTCGACGCGCCCGGGGTCGCATTGCGGCGCGTGTCAGAGGCGCTGACGGCCTGGTGGGCGTTCTACGCCCTGGCGCTCGTTCTGCTCGTTTACGCCATCCGGGGTGGCACCGCCGCAGCGCGGCCGTACGACACCGGGCACAGCGCCGCCGACCGCCGCATCACGGGCTGGCTCGTGCTCTGCGCCTTCTCGCTGCTCGCCGCGCTGGCGTCGCGGAAGTTCTACCAGCACTTCTTCCTCTTCTCGGCGCCGGCGCTCGTCATGCTGGCCGCCGCATTCCTGCGCATCACCTGTCCCGCCGGCCGGCTGCGCGGCTTCGGCGCGCTGTGGCTGTGCCTGATCGGCCTCGCGGCCGTGATGAACTCGCGCGACGATTTCCTGCGCGGCCTCCGGGCGCATGAAAGGGTGCTGCAAGGCGCGCCGGCTGACTCCATCGCCGCGGCAGGGTCGTTCCTGTCCTCGCGGCTTCGCCCGGGCGACACGATCTATGTCTACGACGGCCAGCCCATCCTGTACTTCATGACGCGTACGGTGCCGCCGACCCGTTTCGCCTTTCCCGACACCCACCTCAACAGCGTCGTCGCCGCCCGCCTCGGCTTCAGGCCCTACGAGATGGTGGAGTCGGTCCTCGCGGGCGAGCCGCGCTTCATCATCGCTGGCCAGGTTCCCGACGAGGCCGCAAGGGCGGACGTCGCTGCGCTGCTGTACGGCAGGATCGAACGGGAATACGTGGCCGTGGACGCAGCGGATGCCCGCGCGCCCCGCGGCATCTACGAGAGGACGAAAACCGCCGGCAGGCCGGCCGACTGAAGCGGCCACCCACCGCATGCGGCCGAAATGTGCGCCGGTTCACGGTCCTGGCGCCGATCCGGACGTTTCGGCTCGGATATCATGCTTTTCAACAAGAAGGGGATGAAGAGCCGCATGGAACCCGTTCAGATCGCGGTCGCGGGCGTCGGAGGATGGGGCAAGAACCTCGCCCGCAACTTCCACCAGATCCCGGACGCGAACCTCAAGTACGTCTGCGACCTCGACCAGAAGAAGCTCGACCAGCTGGCCCGCCAGGTGCCCGGGGCCACGCCGACCCGCGACTTCGACGCCGTCCTGCGCGATCCTGACGTCCAGGCGGTGGTGATCGCGACGCCCGGACCCCGCCATTTCCCGCTGGCGAAGATGGCGCTCGAGGCCGGCAAGGACGTCTACGTCGAGAAGCCGTTCACGCTCGAGATCGGCCACGCCGAGGAGCTGATCGCGCTCGCGGAGAGGAACCGGCGCATCCTGATGGTGGGGCACCTGCTCGAGTACCACCCCGTGGTGACGCGCCTCAAGGAGATGATCAGCCGCGAGGAGCTCGGCCGCCTCTATTACATCTACAGCCAGCGCGTGAACCTCGGCACCGTGCGCACCGACGAGAACGCGCTGTGGAACTTCGCGCCGCACGACATCTCCGTGATCATGTTCCTGCTCGGCGCGGCGCCCACGGACGTCGCCGCCCGCGGCCAGAGCTACCTGCAGAAGGACGTCGAGGACGTCGTCTTCCTCACGATGAACTTCGGCGGCCGCGCGATGGCCCACGTGCACGTCAGCTGGCTGGACCCGCACAAGATCCGCAAGCTCACGCTGGTCGGCGACCGCAAGATGGCCGTGTTCGACGACCTCGAGGCGAACGAGAAGCTGCGCGTCTACGACAAGGGGGCGCAGCTCAACCAGGATTACAATACCTTCGCGGAGTACGTGGGCCTGCGCTTCGGCGACATCACCATGCCCTACATCAAGGTCGGCGAGCCGCTGCAGATCGAGTGCCGCCACTTCCTGGAGTGCGTGCGCACCCGCCGGACGCCGGTCAGCGACGGCCAGGACGGCCTGCGGGTGGTCAAGGTGCTGGACGCGGCCCAGCGGTCCCTGAAACGGAACGGCGAGCCGGTGAAGCTCGGATGAAGCCCTACGCGAGCCTGTCGCTGGACCTCGACAACCAGTGGTCCTACATGAAGACGCACGGCGATGCCGGCTGGCAGTCGTACCCGTCCTATCTCGACGCCGTCGTGCCGCGCATCCTCGAGTTCCTCGCCACCCGCGGGCTCACGATCACCTTCTTCATCGTCGGGCAGGACGCGGCCATGCCCGCGAACCGGCCCGCGCTCGCCTCGATCGCGGCCGCGGGCCACGAGATCGGCAACCACAGCTTCCGCCACGAACCCTGGCTGCACCTCTACACGGGCGATGAGCTCGACCAGGAGCTGCGGCGGGCCGAGGACGCGATCGAGGGGGCGACCGGCGTGCGGCCGCGCGGCTTCCGCGGGCCTGGATTCAGCCTGTCCCAGGGCACGCTCGAGACGCTCGCGCGCCGCGGCTACGACTACGACGCAACCGTGTTCCCGAACCTGCTGAACCCGCTTGCCCGCGCCTACCTCTTCTCGACCAGCAAGCTGACGGCCGAGGAAAAGAAGCAGCGCAGCGCCCTCTTCGGCACGTGGAAGGATGCTTTCCGCCCCGTGCGGCCATTCCAGTGGCGCCTCGCGAGCGGAAGTCTCCTCGAGATCCCGGTGACGACGCTGCCGTTGTTCAAGGTGCCGATGCACCTGTCCTACCTGATCTACCTCGCCAGGTTCTCGCGCGTCGCAGCGCGCGCCTACCTGCGTTTCGCGCTCGCCGCCTGCCGGGTCACGGGGACGCAGCCCTCGATCCTGTTGCACCCGCTCGATTTCATGGGCGGCGAGGATTGCCCGCCGCTCGCCTTCTTCCCGGGCATGGACATCGCGCGCGCAGAGAAGCTCGGCATCGTCGCCGAGCTGTTCGACATCCTGGCCGCCGGGCGCGAGCTCGTGACGATGGGTGAGCACGCGCGCCGCGCCGGCGCCGTGCGGGAAGCGCTGCCGACCCTCGCGCCCGTGTTCCCCGCCTGAACCGCGCGGACGTCAGTGCTTGCCGTCGCGCACCAGGCGCGCGAGGGCGTCCTCGCCGAGCGGCTTCTTGTGCTTCACGCGCAGGCTGTCCGCCCACTCGCGGTTGAAGTCGCGCTGGTAGCGGCGGTTGATGCCGTAGGTGACGAGCATCGCGATCAGGGCGCCGAGGCTCGCGAGCGCCATGTCCTTGTGCGCGTCCCACACGTCGCCCTGCGTGCCGAGGTAGGCCTGGCCGAGGTCGCCGCCGAAGAACTCCGCCGCCCACCACTCGATCAGCTCGAACAGCATGGACGTCGACATCGTCAGGTCGAGCGGCAGGAAATAGCCCCAGAACCCGCGCACGTCGGCGACGCGCAGGAACACCTCGCGGATCGGGTACGCGAGCAGCAGGCCATACAGGAAGTGGATCACCCGGTCGAAGTTGTTCCGCTCCCAGCCGACCAGCTCGTTGAAGGTCCGGCCGGTCAGCGACTCGAACCAGGCGTCGTAGGGCACCTCGGCGTACGAGTAGTGCGCCCCCACCTGGTGCAGGCACATGAAGATGAAGATCAGCGTGTAGGAGACGCGCGAGAGCAGGAGCTTGCGGTGGTAGCCGATGATGAGCGCCGCGGCAGCGACGGCGAGGGCGTTCTCGACCAGCCAGGTTTCGCGGTCCCAGGGGCTGATCGCGAGCAACGCCCACCAGACGGCGAACACCAGCGACAGCACAAGGAGGTACTTGCGGTGCGGGATGCTCAAGCGCGCGGGTTTCAGCGCAGGGACTGGATCAGGCGGGCGATGGGCAGGAGCTTGCCGAGCGGCAGGAAACGGATGAGGCTCATCGCGAAGCGGGGCTTGACCGCCATCAGTCCCGCAAAGGCGCCGAGAGCGACCATGCGGCCCTTCCCGCCCAGCAGGTACTTCATCGTGCGGCTGCGCGGGAACTCGTCGGGGCCGGGCGCGAAGATCCGCTCGATCTCCGCGCGGGTCAGCGCCATGTGGCGCTCGCCGGGCGACGGCTCCCGCGCCGGGCCTTCCCCGTCCGTGACCTCAGTCGGCTCTCTGTTCACCGTTCTCCCTGCCCTGGTCCCGCCCGTCGAAGGCGCGCTCGATCAGCTCGCGGTCCCGGCTGAGCTCGCTGCGGACGCGGGGAAAGAATAGCGCAGCCTGGCCCGTGTGGCGCCTGAATGAGGGCCAGGCGAGGGCTGCCGCGGCGGCCGCGAACAGCAACGCGAGCCCGGCGGCCGTCCACGCGCGCCAGGGCGTGTCCCAGGCGAGCACCAGTATCCACGTGCAGGCCATCAGCAGGGCGACGAAGGCGCAGGCGCCCGCCACGAGGAGCGCAAGCAGCCGCCGGGCGACGAAGGACGTCGCCTCGCGCGCGTCCTCGCCGGCGACCTCCGCATACGCCTCGAGATGCCGGAACAGGGCCGGCACCAGCCGCCCGATCAGCGAGCGCATGGCGAGCTCCCCCGCTGGCCGCGGATCAGCGACGGCCGGCGATGAATCCGATGATGATGCCGACGGCGGCTGCGATGCCGACCGCAGCCCAGGGATTCTCATGCACGTATTCGTCGGTCGCCTCGGAGGCCTCTTCGGCGCGCCCGCGCACGGCTGCGACACCCTCGGTCGCGGTCGTCTTCGCGCGCGCGAGCGTGTCCTCGACCTTCGAGCGGATCTCGGCGATCTCCTCGTCGTCGACGTGCGCGACCTTCCTCACCAGGTCCTCGACGTCGGCCACCAGCTTGTGCCACTCGTCGCGGCCCGCGCCGCCGCCGTTGCGCACGGCGCGACGCACCTTCTTCCCCGTTTCAGCAATGTTTTCCATGGCGTCTCTCCTTGACAATCGATCCTAGCACGGCGCCCGGCGGCGGGGGCCCGCCGGGCGCCCGGCCGCTCAGGCCCGTCGCCCGAGGCTTATGAAGAACGTGACGATCGCTCCGATCAGGAACAGCACGAACAGGATCTTCGCGACCCCGGCCGCGCCGGCCGCGATCCCGGAAAACCCGAATACGGCGGCGATCAGGGCGACGACGAAGAACACGACTGCGTAATAAAGCATGGCTGCAACCTCGCTGCGATGCGAGGAGACTGCCCCTGCCCGCTGCCGCCGGGCCGTCGGTTTCGCGGACTACAGCGCGTAGGAGGCGGCTCACGCGACGAGCCGCGCGCCTCGCATGGCGTAGTCCGGTGCGGGGGGAACACTCTGGGCCCAGCACCGGAGGTGAGGCATGGCGCAGGCGCGCGAAAAGCCCGACATCGAGGCCATCGTGAAGGATCCCGTGAAGCATTTCGCGACGCCGCGCGACGTCGTCATGGACAACCGCCTCTCGACCGACGAGAAGCGCAGGATCCTCGACTCCTGGGCCCTGGATGCGCAACTCCTGACCGTCGCCGAGGAGGAGAACATGGGCGGCAAGGACCGCCCGGGCCTGCGCGAGGTGAAGCTCGCCCTCCTCGAGCTCGAGAAGAGCGCCTGACCGTCAGCCGTCGACCGCGCGCCCGCGCGTCTCGGGCAGTGCCAGCGCGCCGACCGCGAGGCCGAGCGCCGCGAATCCCACCGGATACCACAGCCCGGCGAACACGTCGCCCGTCGCGGCGACGATCGTGAACGCTGCGGCGGGCAGGAGCCCGCCGAACCAGCCGTTGCCGAAATTCTGCGGGAACGACAGCGCCGTGTAGCGGATGCGCGCCGGGAACAGCTCCGCGAGCAGAGCCGAATACGGGCCCGTGACCAGCGCCGTGATGAACAGCAGCGCGACGAGGATCGCGACCACGAGCGGCTTGCGGATCGCCGCGGGGTCCGCGGCCTGCCCGTAGCCCGCGGCATCGAGTGCCGCCCGGGCCCGCTTCCCGAACTCCGCGACGGCGTGCCTGCGCTCCGCGTCCGTGAGTCCCGCGGGGTCCGGCGCCGCCATGACGAGGCCGCCGATCTCGACGCGCGCAGGCGACGGCGTGGCGAGCGCCACGGTCGCGTGCCCGATGCCGGCGCGCGCGAGGAAGGATTTCGCGATGTCGCAGGAGCTGCCCTCGAAGGATCGCCGGCCCAGCGGGTCGAACTGCAGCGAGCACTCCGCCGCGACGGCCCGCACGACGACCGGCGCCTCTGCGCGTGCCCTCGCCAGCGCGGGATTGGCGGCGGCGAGCAGCGACTCGAAGAGCGGCACGTACAGCAGCACCGCGAGGGCGAGGCCCGCGAGCAAGGGCGGCTTGCGGCCGACGCGGTCGCTCAGCCAGCCGCAGGCGAGCACGAGCGGCGCGCCGATCGCGATGGCGACGGCCGTGAGCGCCGTGACGGTCGCGGCGTCCACGCGCGCGATGCGCTCGAGGAAGTAGAAGGCATAGAAGGTGCCGGTGTAGAACGTGACGGCCTGGCCGACCACGGCACCGAAGAGCGCCGCCAGCATGAGCCTCGCGTTCGGCCCGTGCAGGAAGGCCTCCGAGACGGGCGCGCTCGACAGCGCCTGCTCCTGCTTCATGCGCCGGAAAACGGGGCTCTCCTGCAGCCGGATCCGGATCCAGAGCGAGATCGCGAGCAGCACCGCGGACAGCAGGAACGGGACGCGCCAGCCGCTCTCGGCGAACTCCTCCTCCGGCATCGAGGCCCGCACGGCCATGATCACGCCGAGCGACAGCAGCAGCCCGCCGAGCGCCATGCCCGGGATCCAGCTCGTCGCGAGCCCGCGCCGGTCCGGCTCCGCGTGCTCGGCGACGTATACGATCGCGCCGCCGAACTCACCGCCGATCGCCAGGCCCTGGAGGACGCGCAGCAGCACGAGGAGGAGCGGCGCTGCGATGCCGATCTCCGCGCGGCCCGGGAGCACGCCGACCAGGAAGGTCGCGAGCCCCATGATCGCGAGCGTGACCAGGAACGTGTTCTTGCGGCCGGCCCGGTCACCGATCCCGCCGAAGACGAGCGCCCCGAGCGGCCGCACGATGAAGCCGACGGCGAAGGTCGCCAGCGCGAGAATGAAGGCCGCCGTCGGGTCGATGCCCGAGAAGTAATGCGCGGCGATGTACCCGGCGAGCGCGCCGTACAGGAAGAAGTCGTACCACTCGAAGAGCGTGCCGAGCGCGGAGGCGCCGATGACGTGAGCCGCCCCCGAGCGCGCCTCAGGCATTCCGCAGGAAGACCGGCAGCTTGCGCGCGACGCGGTAGACCTTGCTGCCGAAACGCTCGAGCGTCCCCGGCGCGACATCGGTGCGCCGGTCCCAGGCCGCGTTGTGGCGCACGTCGAACTCCGCGAGCGCCGCGTCGAGGTCGCCCTCGGCGCCGATCCGGCGCCAGAACTCGGGAAAGCGAGCGCGCCCCTCCTCCAGCCGGAAGTCCATCCAGTTCGTCTTGTCGCGCAGGAACAGGCGGATGTTCGCCTCCACGGTATCGCAGTAATCGAGCGCGACCTCGTAGGGCGTCGCGTCCTTCGGGCAGTGCCAGAGGATCGCGTAGCGGTACGCATTCATCATGCCGGTGTGCGCGCGCTTGGCCCAGCTCGCGGCAACCGGGCTCACCTCGCGCGTGAGGTGGACGTAGAAGGCGCGGTCGCCGTACTTGCGGTCGAGCCTGCCCAGCATCCACGACAGCCGGTTGTCCGACTCGATGTGGTTGTCCGGATAGTCGAAGTGCGGCTCCCCGAGCAGGCCGCTGCGCGACTCGTGCGCACTCGTGTAGTTGGTGAGGTGGTCGCAGGCGCGCGCGAACGTCTGCGAACCGGAACGGCCCGTGCTGAGGATGAAGACGTTCACCGGCCGGCAGTATATAGTTTTCGCGCCGCGGCCTGCCGGCGCCAGGGAGCTCGGTGATGGCGAAGGATCACACGAAAACCGTGCAGATCCGCAGGGTCGCGAAGGTCGCGCCCGACGATCGCGGGCGTTCCGTGTGGCTCGGCAAGGTCGAACCCATCGAGCTCGAGCTCGTCTCGACGATTGCGCTGCAGAAGATCCTGAAGACCGGTGGTGGCGACACCCGCGCCGAGATCGGCAAGCTCGCCTCGGGCCGCAAGAACGGCGTGCTCGCACGCGAAGCAGCGACGGGGCACTTCCGCATCCTGAGCGAGGCGGACCTCAGGAGGGCCGCGACCGCACCGCCCTCGCCCGCCGACGGTCCGCAGCGCCGCAACGTCACGGCAGGCGCGCCGATTTCCGACACCGTGCGCAGGAAGGCCGACGAGCTGTCGCTTGTCAGCACGCAGATGCTGCGCAAGGTCGTGAGGCCGGACGGGACGGCGGGGGTCGAGAAGCCGGCGACCAAGAAGGACCGGTCCGGGGGCTTCAACCCCTACGACAACAACTGACGAAGAGGACAAAAAAGGGGACGTTCACCTTTGGGAAAAGGTGAACGTCCCCTTTTCAGTCAGCGTGGGAGCGACGCCACTCCTGCGCCCAGGCCACGAGCTCCTGGGGCGGCAGCGGCTTCGCGTAATGGAAGCCCTGCGCGAAATCGCAGCCCATCGCCGTGAGCCTCGCGGCGGCCTCGGCCGTCTCGACGCCCTCCGCGACGACCTCGAGGCCGAAGCCGTGCCCGAGCGCGATGATCTGCTCGACGACGCGCGCGTCCGCGGCGTCGGACAGCATGTTCATCACGAACGACCTGTCGATCTTGACCTCGTCGGCGGGAATGCGTTTCAGGTAGGCGAGCGAGGAAAGCCCGGTGCCGAAATCGTCGATGGAGACGCGCACGCCCAGCTCACGCAGCTCCTCGAGAACGCGGTGGCTGCGCTCGCGATCCACCAGGAGCGCGTTCTCGGTGACCTCGACCGTCAGCCGCTCGGGTCCGACCGAGGCGCCGTCCGCGGCGCCGCGGATGACGTCGACGAGGTCCGGGTTGCAGATGATCGAGGACGTCACGTTCACGGCGACCCGGCACTTGCCGAATGACTTCGGCCACTCGCCGAGCTGGCGCAGCGCGCGCTGGAAGGCGAAGCGCGTCAGCGGATCGATCTGCCCGGACATTTCCGCGACGTCGATGAAGATGGACGGCGGCACGTTGCCGGCGTCGGCACGAGTCCAGCGCATCAGCGCCTCGACGCCCGCCAGCTCGAGCTTCGGCAGCGAGAGCTTGGGCTGGTAGTTCAGCACGAGGTCGCCATGCTCCATCGCGCCGGCCAGCTGGGTCTCGAGGTCCCAGCCCGCCGCGAGCTCCGCGCGCATCCGGTCCGCATACATGACGGCCGGCTGCGTCGTGCGCCAGGCCTCGAGCAGCGCCGTCTCGGCGGATTGCATGAGCTCCTCGGCGCCGCGCGCGTGCGCGGGGTACATCGCGGTGCCGACCGAGAGGCGCAGCGTCGCGTGCTGGCCGCCGGCGGTGACGGGCTCGGCGCCCGTGCGCAGGATCTTGGTCGCGGCGAGGAGCGCGTGGCCTTCGTTGCGCAGGTTCGACAGCACGAACGCGAACTTGCGTTCGCCGAGGCGGGCGAAATAGTCGCCGGGACGCATCACCTGGGAGAGGCGGTTGCGCAGCTCGTCGACCATGCGCGACGCATTCACGGCGCCCGCGCTTGCGGCGAGCCGCTCGAACTCGTGCACGTACACGAGGAGCACGGCGATGCCGTAGAGCTTCGCCTCGCGCGCGGCCAGCCGCGACCGGATCGCCTCCAGGCAGTCGGCATAGGCGCTCGAACCGGCCGGGGCCGGCGGGGCCGCAAGCGTCGACTCGATCGGACTCGCGTTGGACAAGATGGCGCCTTCCGGGGCCGGCCGGTTACCTGAAAACAGTGACAAACCGCGCGGCGCCGGGGCGTGACGGGGGGCGCAAAAATATGACAAACGGCCGCGAAATCGGGCACGAACGCGGATTCCGGGCAATAAAAAGGGCCGGCCCCCGCGGGACCGGCCCTGGATCAGAGCCTGATCAGCGGGTTGCGCGGATCACGACCCGGCGGTTGTTCTGGCGGCCTTCCTTCGTCGAGTTGTCGTCAACGGGCTCGGACTCGCCCTTGCCAGACGTGGTGATCTGCGCGGGGTTGACGCCCTGCGCGACCATCCACGCCTTCACGGCCTCTGCGCGCCGCTCGGACAGCGCCTGGTTGTACGCCTCCGAGCCCGTGTTGTCGGTGTGGCCCACGATCTCGATGCGCGTCTGCGCCTCGACGTCGTCCGGCAGCGACTTGTACTGCGCGAGCGCCTGGTCGATCCGGGCTCCGTCCTCCGCGCTCACCGCGGACGACTCCGTGTCGAACAGCAGGCCGCGCAGCGTCACCTCGCGGAAGCAGCCGGTCTCGTCGACCGACACGCCCGGTGCCGTGTTCGGGCAGCGGTCCTTGTCATCCGTGACGCCATCCTTGTCCTGGTCGCCCGGGGGCGGCGGCGGGG
>DATEEF010000110.1:0-6494 GCA_035281265.1 Steroidobacteraceae bacterium | reverse complement strand
CGTGAGCTCGCGCCAGCGGCCGCGCGGCAGGTCGCCGAGCCGGATATGCATGATGCGCAGCCGCACCAGTCGCTTGACGCGCCATCCGAGGGCCGAGCACATCCGGCGAATCTGCCGGTTGAGCCCCTGTGTCAGGACGATGCGGAACTGGTTCGGGCCCGCGCGCGTGACCTGGGCGGGCTTCGTCTTCTCCCCGCCGATCCTGACGCCTGCGGCCATCATCGCGAGGAAGTTCGCCGTGACGGCCGGCTCGACGGTCACGAGGTATTCCTTCTCGTGGCCGTGCTCCTCGCGCAGCACCTCGTTGACGATGTCGCCGTCGTTCGTGAGCAGGATCAGCCCCTCGGAGTCCTTGTCGAGGCGGCCGATCGGGAAGATGCGCTCGGCATGCCCGACGAAGTCGGCGATGTTCCCGGGCACGTCGCGCTCCGTCGTGCAGGTGACGCCCGGCGGCTTGTGGAGCGCGATGTAGACCGCGGATCGCCGCGCCGGCAGCGGGCGGCCGTCCACGAGCACGATGTCGCCGGGCTTTACCCGCGTGCCGAGCTCGCCCGGCTTGCCGTTGACGGTCACCCGTCCGGCGGCGATCCAGGCGTCCGCCTCGCGGCGGCTCGCGATGCCGCTCTCGCTGATGTGCTTGTTGAGCCGCATGGGGCCGCGATTGTGACGACAGGCGCCCGGAATGTCGCCGCACTCCCATGGTGCATGCAAATTTCTTCGTGCACCATCGTAGTGCACAGGAAATCCACAGCATCGAGCATTGCGCCTAAGATATTGATTGTTATAAATTGCGAGCCGCAAGTTGCTTGGCACAGTCCTTGCACCAGAATGGGGATCGCGCTCACGAGCGAATGAACAGGGAGACAGCCATGACCCCGGCCGATGTCGTGAAACTGATCAAGGACAAGGAAATCTCGTACTGCGACCTGCGCTTCACGGATACGCGCGGCAAGGAGCAGCACGTCACCATCCCGACGCGGCTGGTGGACGAGGACTTCTTCACCGACGGCAAGATGTTCGACGGCTCCTCCATCGCCGGATGGAAGGGCATCAACGAGTCCGACATGATCCTGATGCCGGATGCCTCGACGGCGATGATCGATCCCTTCTTCGAGGAGACGACGCTGCTCCTGCGCTGCGACGTCGTCGAGCCGACCACGATGCAGGGCTACAACCGCGACCCGCGTTCGCTCGCGAAGCGCGCGGAGGCCTACCTGAAGTCGACCGGCATCGCCGACTCCTGCCTGTTCGGCCCCGAGAACGAGTTCTTCATCTTCGACAGCGTGCGCTGGACCAACGAGCTGCAGGGCAGCAGCTACCACATCGATTCCGTCCAGGGCGCGTGGAACTCCGGCACGACGTACGAGAGCGGCAACATGGGCCACCGCCCGACCGTGAAAGGCGGCTACTTCCCCGTGCCGCCGGTCGACCGCTTCCAGGACCTGCGCACCGCGATGTGCCAGGCCTGCGAGGAGCTCGGCCTCAAGGTCGAGGTGCACCACCACGAGGTCGGCACCGGCGGCCAGGGCGAGATCAACGTAGCCGCCAACACGCTCACGAGGAAGGGCGACGAGGTGCAGATCCTCAAGTACGCGCTGTGGAACGTCGCGCACGGCTACGGCAAGACGCTGACCTTCATGCCGAAGCCGCTGGTCGGCGACAACGGGAGCGGCATGCACGTGCACCAGTCGCTGCAGAAGGGCGGCAAGAACATCTTCGCGGGCGAGCGCTACGCGGGCCTCTCGGACATCGCGCTCTATTACATCGGCGGCATCATCAAGCACGCGAGGGCGCTGAACGCGTTCACGAACCCCGGCACGAACAGTTACAAGCGCCTCGTGCCCGGGTTCGAGGCGCCGGTCATGCTCGCTTACAGCGCACGCAACCGCTCCGCGTCGATCCGCATCCCGTGGGTGTCGAACCCCAAGGGCCGGCGCATCGAGGTGCGCTTCCCGGATTCCTCGGCGAACCCGTATTTCGCCTTCGCCTCGATGATGATGGCGGGGCTCGACGGCATCCAGAACAAGATCCACCCGGGCGAGGCCTCGGACAAGGATCTCTACGACCTGCCGCCGGAAGAGGCGAAGAACATTCCCGAAGTCTGCCATTCGCTCGACATGGCGCTCGAGCATCTCGACCGCGATCGCGAGTTCCTGAAGCGCGGAGGGGTCTTCAGCGACGACCTGATCGATGCCTACATCGGCCTCAAGCAGGGCGAAGTCACGCGGTTCCGGATGTCCACGCACCCGGTCGAAATGGACATGTACTACAGCCTCTGACGGGCGTTCTGGCGGGGCGGGCGGGGCGGGGGATATGCTGTCTACATGCGTATCCTGCTGATCCTCGCCGGCCTCGCGCTCTCCGTCGCGGCTGCGTCGCAGGAGATCTACCGGTGGGTGGACAAGGACGGCGTCGTCCATTATTCGGACCAGCCCGACTCGCCGAACGCGGAGCTGATCAACGTCATCGAGCCGAACGCGTACGAGGCGCAGGACGCGGCGGCGGCCGCGGATGCACGCGACACGGACGAGGCGGAAGACGACTCCGGCGAATCGCCGTATGCGTCGCTGTCGATCACGTCGCCCGCGCCGGACGAGGTGTTCTTCGGGGCGGACGCCATCGTGAACGTCTCCGCCGAACTGCAGGGCACGCTCAGGGCCGACGACAAGCTGGTGTTCTTCCTGAACGGCAATCGCACGGAGGCGGATGGTCTCGGCACGGAATACGTTGGCCTTGCGCGCGGCTCCTACGTCCTGCGCGCGAGCGTCCTGGACGCCGCGGGCAAGCCGGTCATCACCAGCCCGCAGGTCGCGTTCCACGTGCGCCAGCCCTCGATCAATTCGCCGCAGAGCCCCACGGCCCCGCCGAAGCCGCAGCCGCCGAAGCCGGTTCCCAAGCCGAAGCCCACGCCGCGCCCGAACAGCGGCTGAGCGCCGCCCTCCATCGCGATGCCTGCCGTGGCGCCTGAAGCCGCGGCCATCCTGGATTTGCTCGCGACCGCCGTCCTCGTCGTCGACGGGCGCTCGCAGGTGCTCGCGCTCAACCAGGCCGCCGCCGATCTCCTGGCCACCAGCCCGGCCGCCGCTCGCGGGCGGTCGCTCGCGGGGCTGGTCGCGGACGGCGCCGGCATCGAGCAGCTGCTCGCGCGCAGCCGCGCCAGCGAGGAAAGGCTCGCCGTGCGCGACTTCACGTTGTCGCCCACGGCACGCGCCGATGCTCGCTACCAGGTGGACGTGTCGCTGACGCCGCTGCCGGGCTCCCCGCAGGGCGGCATTCTGCTCGAGATCGCGGACACGACGCGGCCCTCGCGGATGACGCGGGACGCGGCGCTCCTCGTCCAGCAGGGCGGCAGCCGCGTGATGGCGCGCCAGCTCGCGCACGAGATCAAGAACCCGCTCGGGGGGCTGCGCGGTGCCGCGCAGCTGCTCGAGCGCGAGCTGCCGTCGCAGGAACTGCGCGAGTACACCCGCGTGATCATCGGCGAGGCGGACCGGCTCTGCGCGCTGGTCGACGGCCTGCTCGGCCCCGCGCGGCCGATGAGGCGAGAGACCGCCAACGTCCACGAGATCCTCGATCGCGTGTACCGCCTCGCGCGCGCCGAGGCTCCCGCGGGCATCCTGATCGAGCGCGACTACGACCCGAGCCTGCCGGCCCTGGAACTCGACCGCGACCTCCTCATGCAGGCGATGCTGAACCTCGCGCGCAATGCGGTGCAGGCGCTCGGCGAAAGCGGCCGCCTGACGCTGCGCAGCCGGGCGCTGACGAACGCGACGATCGGCACAGGCCGGCATCGCGTGGTCGCGTCGCTTCAGTTCGAGGACGACGGCCCGGGCGTGCCGCCGGAGCTCGGCGGGACGATCTTCTATCCGCTCGTGACGGCGCGCGCCGGGGGCACGGGGCTCGGCCTCGCCGTCGCGCAGGACATCGCGACTCGGCACGGCGGCATCATCGAGTTCGACAGCCGCCCGGGACGCACCGTGTTTTCGCTGCTGCTGCCGCTGGAGAACGGACATGACGAAGCCGCTTGAGGTCTGGGTCGTGGACGACGATGCGTCGATCCGCTGGGTGCTGGAGCGCGCGTTGCGCCAGGCAGGCCTCGCGCCGACGACGTTCGACCGTGCCGATGCCGTGCTCGCCGCGCTCGCGACGAGCCGCCCCGACGTGCTGCTCACGGACCTGCGCATGCCCGGCACGGAAGGATTGCGCCTGCTCGAGATCGCGCGGCGCGAGCATCCGGGCCTGCCCGTGATCGTCATGACCGCGCACGCGGACCTCGACCACGCGGTCGCGGCCTACCGCGGCGGCGCTTTCGAGTACCTGCCGAAGCCGTTCGACATCGACGAGGCGGTGGCACTCGTGCGCCGCGCGTCGGCGCCGGGCGTCGACCTGCCCGCCGGCGGTGCGGGCACTGCGATCCCCGGGATCCTCGGCCAGGCGCCCGCGATGCAGGAGGTTTTCCGCGCGATCGGGCGGCTCTCGCGCTCGAGCCTCTCGGTGCTCGTGACGGGCGAATCGGGGACGGGCAAGGAGCTCGTCGCGCGCGCGCTGCACCGGCACAGCCCGCGCGCGAACGGGCCGTTCATCGCGCTCAACACCTCGGCGATCGCCTCGGAGCTGCTCGAGTCCGAGCTCTTCGGCCACGAGAAGGGCGCTTTCACGGGCGCGGACGCGATGCGCCGCGGGCGCTTCGAGCAGGCGGACGGCGGCACGCTCTTCCTCGACGAAATCGGCGACATGAGCGCCGCGCTGCAGGTGAGGCTCCTGCGCGTGCTCGCCGAAGGCGAGTTCTACCGCGTCGGCGGGAACGTCCCGATCCGCGTGGACGTGCGCGTGATCGCGGCGACGCACCAGGACCTCGACGCGCTCGTGAGGGCCGGCCAGTTCCGCGAGGACCTGCTGCACCGCCTCAATGTGATCCGGATCCGCGTGCCCGCCCTGCGCGAGCGCCCGGGCGACATCCCGGAGCTGCTCGCGCATTACCTCGCGACGGCCGCGCGCGAGCTCGGCGCCGAGCCGAAGACGCTGACGCAGCGCGCGCAGAACCGGCTGGTCGCCTTCGGCTGGCCCGGGAACGTGCGCCAGCTCGTGAACGCCGCGCGCCGACTCACCGTCACCGCGCCCGGACGCGAGATCCGCGAGGAGGACATTCCCGCGGACCTCGGCGGCGAGGGCGCCGCACCTGACGCGGACGAATGGTGCCGCGAGCTCGAAGCCTGGGCGGCGCGCCACCTCGCCGGCGGCGGCCCGCCGCTCCTCGCGGTCGCGACGGAGCGCTTCGAGCGCACGCTCGCGCAGGCCGCGCTCGAGCGCGTGCATGGACGCCGGCAGGAAGCGGCGCGGCTCATAGGCTGGGGACGGAATACGCTGACACGGAAGCTGCGCGAGCTCGGCCTCGAATAGAATGCAGGCGTGACGCTCGACAGCCTCAGCGAACTCGGACAGACCGTCTACTACGGCAACACGGTTCTTGCCTGGGCCCAGGCAATCGTGACCTTCGCCTTGTGGTTCACGGTGCTACCGGTCGCCCGCGGCTTCGTCGCGCGCCGCGTCGCGAAGCGCGCCGCGGACTATCCCGTGACGACGCTCCTTATGCTGCGCTCGCTCATCGACGCGACGACGCGGCTGTTCATGGTCGCCGTCGCGACCTACCTCGGCATGACGTGGCTGCGCATCCCGCCGCGCGCCGACCGCTACGTCGACACCGCCATCCTCGTCGTCTTGTGGCTGCAGGTGGCGCTGTGGCTGACCGCGGCCGTCCGGCATGCCGTCGAGACCCGGCGGCGCAACCACGAGGCGGCTGACAGCGCCGCCAGCCTCAACATCCTGCGTTTCGTCGGCGTCCTCGCCGTATGGGTCGTCGCCTTCCTGATGCTGCTGACGAACCTCGGCATCGAGATCGCCCCGCTGATCGCCGGCCTCGGCATCGGCGGCGTCGCGATCGCCCTCGCGGTCCAAAACGTGCTGGGGGACCTGTTCGCGTCGCTGTCCATCGCCCTCGACAAGCCGTTTCGCATCGGGGATTTCCTGGTCGTCGGCGACGAGAAAGGTACCGTCGAGCAGATCGGGATCAAGAGCACGCGCCTGCGCTCGCTCTCGGGCGAGCAGATCGTCATGTCGAATGGCGACCTGCTGAAGAGCCGCGTGCGTAACTACGGGCTTCTTTACGAGCGCCGCGCCGCCTTCACGGTCAGCATCGTCTACGAGACGCCGGTCGAGGCCGTGCGGGAAGTTCCCCGCATCATCGAAGCGGCGATCCGGGCACAGGGAAAGACGCGCTTCGATCGCTCGCACTTCGCGAGCTTCGGCGAGTACGCGCTCAACTTCGAGGCGGTCTATTTCGTGCTTTCCGCCGAGTACAACGACTACATGGACATCCAGCAGGCGATCAACATCCGGCTCATGGAAGAGTTCGCGGAACGGGGCATCGAGTTCGCCTACCCGACCACGAAGCAGTTCACGGTCACCGAGGAAGCGGCCCCGCCCGCCTAACGTCC
>DATEEF010000109.1:0-21347 GCA_035281265.1 Steroidobacteraceae bacterium | reverse complement strand
CGGTGACGCCGCCGGCCGGCGCCGGCGTGCCGCGCGACGAGCCGCGTGCGCGCTACGGGAATCCGCCCTTTTACGAGGTCGACGGCCGGCGGTACGTCGTGCTGCAGAGCGCCGTCGGCTACGTCGAGGAAGGCGTCGCGTCCTGGTACGGACCGGACTTCCACGGCGGGCGCACGGCGACCGGCGAGACGTACGACATGCACGCGATGACCGGCGCGCATCCGACGCTGCCGCTGCCGACCTGGGTCCGTGTCACGAACCTGGAGAACGGCCGCAGCGTCGTCGTGCGCCTGAACGACCGCGGACCGTTCGCACGCGGCCGCGTCATCGACCTCTCCCGGGCGGCCGCCGAGGCGCTCGACATGGTCCGCGCCGGGACGGCGCGCGTCGAGGTCAGGAGCCTCGCCGGCGGCAGCGCGGCAACCGCCCCCGCGCCCGCCGCGTACTACGCACAGGCGGGCGCCTTCGGCAGCCGCGAGAACGCCGAGGCGCTTGCCGGCCGTCTGCGCGATGCCGGCATCGAGGGCGTTACCGTCACGGAAACGTCCGCGAACGGTGCATCGATGTTCCGCGTCCGCGCCGGGCCGGCCGCGACCCTGCCCGACTTCGACCGCCTGGTCGAACGCATGCTGGCCGCGGGCGCCGAAGCCGTCCGCCTCGCCCTGTAATAATGAGTCGCCAACACGCCACGAGGTCCGCCTTGAGAATCCTGCACGCCCTGCTCCTCGCCACCGCCACCGCCATGGCCCACGCCGCCGCCCCGCCGGTGCCGCCGCCACCCGTGCTCAAGGCCTCGTCCTGGGTCCTCGTCGACCAGCAGAGCGGCCAGGTCATCGCCGGCCACCGCGCGAACGACGCGGTCGAGCCCGCGAGCATCACCAAGCTGATGACGGCCTACGCCGTCTTCCACGCGCTCCGGGAAGGCAAGCTCAAGCTCGACACGACCGTGCCGATCAGCGAGCGCGCCTGGCGCTCGGAGGGCTCGCGCACCTACCTCGACCTCAACTCGCGCGTCCCGGTGGACGTCCTGATCCAGGGCATGATCGTGCAGAGCGGAAACGACGCGACCATCGCGCTCGCGGAGGCCGTCGGCGGCACCGAGGAGACCTTCGCCGCGCTGATGAACCAGTACGCGGCGCGGCTCGGGATGGCGCAGAGCCACTTCCAGAACGCGACCGGGCTGCCCGGCAACGACCACAAGATGTCCGCCGCGGACATGGCGAAGCTCACGCGGGCGATCATCCGCGAGTTCCCGGAGTACTACCGCTGGTATTCGCAGCGCGAATTCACCTGGAACAACATCCGCCAGCCGAACCGCAACGGCCTGCTCGCGCGTGACCCGAGCGTGGATGGCGTCAAGACGGGCATGACCGACGCCGCGGGCTATTGCCTCGTCTCGTCGGCCAAGCGCGAGGGCACGCGGCTCATCGCGGTCGTGACGGGCACGGAGAGCATGAAGGCGCGCGAGGACGCGAGCCTCGCGCTCCTGAACTACGGGTTCAGCTTCTTCGAGACGCGCACATTGCGCAAGGCCGGCGAGGAGCTCGCCGTGCATCGCATCTACAAGGCGTCCGGCGGCCGCGCCGCCGTCGGCCTCGCGCAGGACCTCGTGCTGACGCTGCCGCGCGGCCGGGCGGAGCGCGTCGAGTACACAATCGAGCTGGCGCCGAAGGTGTTCGCCCCGCTCACGAAGTCGGACCGCGTGGGAACGCTGCGCGCGATGCTGGACGGCAAGGTGGTCGCCGAGGCGCCGGTCTCCCCGCTCGCGGACGTCCCGCGCGGGAACTTCTTCCGCAGGATCTGGGACACGATCCTGTCCTGGTTCGCCTGAGGATCGGCGGTGCCGCTTCCGCTCGTGTGGCTCGACGGCAGGCTGCTGCCGCTCGCCGCGGCGCACATCTCGCCGCTCGACCGCGGCTTCCTGTTCGGCGACGGCGCCTACGAGGTCCTGCCGGTCTATGGCGGGCGCGCCTACCGCTTCGAGGCGCACATGGCGCGGCTCGACCGCAGCCTCGCGGAAATCCGGATGTCGCCCCCGCTCGATCGCGCCGGCTGGCTCGCCGCATTCGGGAGGCTGGTCCACGGCAATGGCGGCGGCGACCTCCTGCTCTACGTGCAGGTGACGCGGGGCGTCGAGCCCGAGCGCAACCACGTGCCGCAGCCCGGCACGCCGCCGACGGTCTTCGCAAGCGTGCAGAAGCTGCCGGTGATCCCGGATTCTGCGATCGAGAACGGCGTCGGCGCCGTCACTGCCGACGACATCCGCTGGTCCCGGTGCGACATCAAGTCCACGTCGCTGCTCGGCAACGTGCTGCTGCGCTGGCTGGCGGCGGACGCCGGCGCGACCGAGACCCTGCTCCGGCGCGACGGCTTCCTGACCGAGGGGAGCGCCAGCAGCGCCCACGTCGTCAAGGGCGGCCGGATCCTCACGCCCCCGCAGACGAACGCGATCCTGCCGGGCACGACGCGTGGCGTGATCTTCGAGCTGGCCGAGCGCGAGGGCATTGGTTGCGAGCGCCGGCCCGTGGCGGAAGCGGAGCTGCGCGGTGCCGACGAGGTGCTCATCGCCTCCGCCGGCGGCGGCATCCGCGCCGTGACGACGCTCGACGGCCGGCCGGTCGGCAAGGGCAAGCCCGGCCCGGTCTACCGCCGCATCTACGCGGCATTCAAGGCGACGCAGCGCGAGTTCTCGACGGAGCTGCCGGCTTGAGCGGCGCCGACGAGCTGTTCGAGTTTCCCTGCGAGTTCCCCATCAAGGTTATGGGCCGCGACTCGGAATCCTTCCGCACGCTCACGCTCGCGATCGTCGAGCGCCATGCCGGTCCGCTCCCGGCATCCAGCATCAGCGAGCGCGCGAGCAGCAAGGGCCGCTTCCTCGCACTGACCTACACGATCCGCGCCGAGAACCGTGCGCAGCTCGACCGTATCTACCAGGACCTGACCGACAGCGGCGTCGTGCTCGTCGCGCTCTGATCAACGGAGGGGTCAGACCCCTTCATATTCGTGAAGGGGTCTGACCCCTCCGTGCTCCCACGCACCCTCCCAGTGCAGGCCGAGCGCGCGACAGGCGAGCGGCGCGAGCGCCAGCGCGGTGTCGCTGACGTCGGTCCGCGCGCCTTCCGCGACCAGCTGCGTCATCGCGAGACCTGCCATGCCGCAGGGGTTGATGCGCCCGAACGGCTCGAGGTCCATGTCCACGTTCAGCGCGAGGCCGTGGTAGCTGCAGCCGCGCCGCACGCGCAGGCCAATGCTCGCGAGCTTGCGCGCGCCGACATAGACGCCCGGCGCCTCGCGCCGTCCCGCGGCCTCGATACCGTGGCTCGCGGCGAGTGCGACGACCGCCGATTCCAGCGCCACGACGAGCTCGCGCACGCCGATGCGAAGGCGGCGCAGGTCCACGAGCGCGTACATCACGAGCTGTCCCGGCCCGTGGTAGGTCACCTGCCCGCCCCGGTCGATGCCGACGACGGGGATCCCGCCCGGCGCGAGCAGGTGCTCGGCCTTGCCGTTCAGGCCCTGCGTGAAGACGGGTTCGTGCTCGAGGAACCAGAGCTCGTCGGGCGTGGCCTCGTCGCGCAGGTCGGTGAAGGCCTGCATCGCGCGCCACGCGGGCTCGTAGCCGACGCGTCCGAGCTGGCGGACGATGGCGCTCACGCCGCCTCGACGATCTCGGCCTCGACGTGCTTCACGGCCGTCAGCGAGTTCGAGACCGGGCAGCCCTTCTCCGCCTTCTCGAGGAGCTGCTTCGCGCGGGCTGGATCGCTGCCGGCCGGCACGACGAGCCGCACGCGGAGCGTGATCTCGGTGAAGCGGCTGTTGCCCTCGATGCGCTCGAGCTTGCCCTCGACGTCGGCGGCGAGCTCGATCCAGGCGAACCGCGACGCCTTCGCGATCGCGCGGAAAGTCATCATCGTGCAGTCGCCGAGCGCGGCGAGCAGCAGCGTCTCCGGTGCCCAGTAGCCGCCGGGCCCGCCCCATTCGGGCGGCGGCAGCGAACGGAGCTGCGGCAGCCCCTCGGAATCGAGGCTCACCTCGCCCTCGGGGCGGATCCCGATGCGGACGCGGTAGCGGTGCGGGAACGGGTGCATCAAGCCGGGCCGATGCCGCAGTTGTTGCCGGCGAGCGCGCGCTCGGCTCGGTAGCTCGAACGGACCATCGGCCCGGACACGCACTCGAGGAACCCGCGCGCGAGCGCCGCGTCGCGCAGCTCGAGGAATGCCTCCGGGGTCACGTAGCGCTCGACCGGCAGGTGATTCGCGGTCGGCCGCAGGTACTGGCCGAGCGTCAGGATGTCGCAGCCGATCGCGCGCAGGTCGTCCATCGTCGCGACGATCTCGTCGTCGGTTTCGCCGAGGCCCAGCATCAGGCTGGTCTTGGTGAGCACCGACGGGCGGAATTTCTTCGAGTGCTCGAGCACGTCGAGCGTCTGGCGGTAGCCGGCCCGCGGATCGCGCACCGGATGCGTGAGGCGCTCGACCGTCTCGACGTTCTGCGCGAACACCTCGATGCCGGACGCGACCACCGTCTCGACGTCCGCGAGCACGCCCTGGAAATCCGGCGTCAGCGCCTCGACCGCGGTTCCGGGATTCGCCTGCTTGATCGCGCGCACGCAGGACGCGAGATGCGCCGCCCCGCCGTCCGGCAGGTCGTCGCGGTCGACCGACGTCAGCACGACGTAGCCGAGGCCCATCAGCGAGACCGTGCGCGCGGCATTCGCGGGCTCGTCGGCGTCGAGCCAGCCGCGCGGGTTGCCCGTGTCCACGGCACAGAAGCGGCAGGCGCGCGTGCACACCGAGCCCATGAGCAGCAGTGTCGCCGTCCCGGCATTCCAGCACTCGCCGATGTTCGGGCAGTGCGCCTCTTCGCAGACGGTGCTGAGCCGGTGCTCGCGCACCGTATGGCGGAGCGCCTCGTAGCGCGCGCCCGTGGCGAGTGGCGCCCGCAGCCAGCGCGGTTTTGCGCCCGGCGCGAACGGCAGCCTCCCCGAGCTGCGCTTGATGCCGTCGCGGATCGCCGTGAAGCCCTGCGGCGTCACGAACTTCTCCCCGCTGCGCACGGGCTTGCGCTCGACCTGGATAGGGATGCCTTTGAGATCAGCCACTTGTGTCGTATCGCGCAACCGCGAAAGGCGTATTTTAGCCGACCGGGGAATGCAGGACCGGATGCCGCGCGCGACCGAGCCGCAGGTCCGCATCGAGGGCCGCCAGCCGCTCCGGCGTGCCGACATCGCGCCAGGTGCCGCCATGACGCTGGCCCGTCAGCCGGCCGTCGGCGAGCGCGCGGTCGAAGAGCGGCTTGAGCGGGAGGAATCCCGCGCCGCAGCCGGCGAAGAGCGCGGGATCGAGCAGCGAGATGCCCGAGAACGTGAGCTTCGCGGTCCCCGCCGTCGCAAGCCCGCCGTCCAGTCCGTAGTCACCGCCGCGGTGATGTTCCGGGTTGTCGACGAGCACGAGGTGCGCGAGCGAACCCGCGGGCGGCTTGAGTGCGCCGAGCGGAAAGTCCGTCCACACGTCGCCGTTGACGACGAGGAACGGCTCGTCTCCGAGCAGCGGCAGCGCCGCGAGGATGCCGCCTGCCGTGCCGAGCGGCTCGGGCCCCTCGTCGCTGTAGCGGATCGAGAGCCGGCTCGTGGCGCCGTCGCCGAGCGCCTCGCGGATCCGCTCCCCGTGCCATGACAGGTTGATCACGATGTCGCGGACGCCGAACGCGTGCAGCGAGGCGAGGTGGTAATCGATGAGCCGGTGGCCTCCGACTTCCAGCATCGGCTTCGGCAGTCGCTCCGTCAGCGGCCGCATGCGCTCGCCGCGGCCGGCGGCGAGGATCATCGCCTTCACCGCACGTGGCTCGCGCGGCGCGCGGCCGCGGTGAAGGCGGGCACGACCTGGCGGCGCAGGAAGCGGTCGAACTGCGCGAGCTCCGGCTGCGCGGCGGTGACGTCCAGCGTGTAGTCGAGGACGCGCGGCAGGTCGCCGAGGTAGCCCGGCTTTCCGTCGCGGTGCCAGAGGCGCGCGAAGATGCCGAGGACCTTCAGGTGCCGCTGCAGGCCCATGCGGTCGAACCAGCGCAGGAACTCCTCGCGGTCGGACCCGACGTCGATACCCGCCGCCTGCGCGCCCGCGCGATAGCGGTCGAGCCAGCCGAGCAGCCGCTTGCGCGGCCAGACGACGTAGCAATCCTTGAGCAGCGAGACGAGGTCGTACGTCACGGGACCGCGCACCGCGTCCTGGAAGTCCACGATGCCGGGATTGTCCGCGGGCCGCACGAGCAGGTTGCGCGAATGGTAGTCGCGATGCACGAGCACCACGGGCTGCGCGAGCGCCTCGTCGCACAGCCAGTCGAACGCCGCCGCGATGGCCGCGCGCTCGTCCGCGTCGGGCGACAGCGCAAGGTGCCGCGCGAGGAACCACTCCGGGAACAGCTCGAGCTCGTGCATCAGGAGGTCGCGGTCGTACGGGGGCAGCTCCGCGGCCTCGGCGGCGGCGCCGGACTGCATGCGCACGAGCGCGTCCACGGCGTCGGCGTACAGCGGCTCCGGATCGGCGCCCTGGCCGAGCGTCTCGAGATAGTGGCGGCGCCCGAGGTCGTCCATCAGCACGAAGCCCTGCTCGACGTCCACGGCGATCACCTGCGGCACGTGCACGCCCGTCGCGGCGAGGATGCGCGCGACGCGCAGCCACGCGTCGAGGCCTTCGCGCTCGGGCGGCGCGTCCATCGCGATCTGCGTGCCGCCGCCCCGGTGCACGCGGAAGTAGCGCCGGAAGCTCGCGTCCGCGGACGCAGGCAGGATGCGCTCGACGGCGGGGCCCGGAAGGCCCGCGATCCATCGTTCGAGGTTGATCAGCCGCGGATCGGCGTTGTCATTCGTTGTCATGCGGAGGCGACGGCCGGGGTGCCCGCATTATAGACTTCCCGACTCCAGTGATTTTCCGCGGAATCATAGTCTTGCTCGCAGCGACAGCCGCAGTTCCGCGGGCCCTCGCCAGTGAATGCCTGTGGCCGGCCGTTCCCGTCGGGGCGGCGTCGGAGCCATTGCCCGCACCCGCAGCCGGCGACCGCGCACCCGGCGACCAGCCGATCCAGGTCAAGGGCGGCCACGCGGAAGTGACCCGCGAAGGCGATGCGAAGCTGACCGGCGGCGTGACGATCGTCCAGGGCGAGCGCGAGGTATCCGCGGAATCCGCGACGTACGACGCCTCGGAACGGCGTTTCGAGGTCGAGGGCGACGTCGAGTACCGTTCGCCGGACATCCGCCTGAAGGGCGGCTCGGGCAGCTGGAACGCGCTCGGCACCGGCCAGTTCAGCGGCGCGGAGTTCGAGCTGCCGCAACGTCCGGCGCGCGGCGCGGCGAAGTCGCTCGAGATGGATGGCGAAGGCGCGCTCAAGCTGGAGGGCGTGCGCTTCACGACTTGCCCGGCCGGCCAGACGGACTGGGAGCTGCGCGCCGACAGCATCGAGATCGACCAGAAGACGCAGCAGGGCACGGGCCGCAACGTCAGGGTCGACCTCAAGGGCGTGCCGATCCTCTACACGCCCGTGATCTCCTTCCCGGTCGGCGGCGCGCGCAAGTCCGGGTTCCTGTTTCCCTCGTTCGGGAACTCCGACAAGAGCGGCTTCGAGATCGGCGTGCCGTATTACCTGAACCTTGCCCCGAACTACGACCTGACGCTCACGCCCTTCGCGATGTCGCGGCGCGGGTTCGGCCTCGGGCTCGACTTCCGCTACCTGACCGGAAGCAGCCGCGGCAAGTTCGGGAACGACTACCTGCCGGGCGACGATCTCGCGAACCGCGACCGCCGGCTCACGACCCTCGAGCACCAGACCGATTTCAGCGACCGGCTGCGGTTCGACGCCGATCTCGCCGACGCGAGCGACAGCCGCTACTTCGAGGATTTCGGCCTCGGGCCGGACGGCACCAGCATCACGTTCCTCGACCGGCAACTGCACCTCGCCTGGCTCGGTAACGGCTGGCGCCTAGACAGCCGCGTCCAGGACTACCAGGTGATCGACCTGGCGGTGGAGCCGCTCGACCGTCCCTACTCGCGACTGCCGCAGGTCGCATTCACCGGGCTGTGGCCGATGCCTGCCGGCTTCGAGGCCTCGTTCGACGCCGAGACCGTGTGGTTCGAGCGCGAAGTGGGCGTCACGGGGCTGCGCGCCGACGCCATGCCGAGGCTCGCCTGGGGATTGCGCGGCGCCGGCTATCACCTCGAGCCGAGCGCGGCCTGGCGCGTGACCGCCTATGAGCTCTCGGACGCCGCCGCCGCGGCGGACGACTCGCCGCACCGCTCCGCACCGATCCTCTCGCTCGACAGCGGCCTCGTGTTCGAGCGCGAGTCGGGCGAGCGCGACCAGTTCCTCCACACCCTCGAGCCGCGGCTGCGCTACACGTGGATCCCGTTCCGGGAGCAGGACGACCTCCCGGTGTTCGACACCGCGCTGCCGGACCTCAACCTGGTGCAGCTCTTCCGGACCAACCGCTACGTCGGCGCCGACCGCCTCGGCGACGCCAACGAGCTCGCCGCCGGGTTGACGACGCGCCTGCTGCGCGCCGGGAACGGCCAGCAGTACCTCACCGCCACGGTCGGCCAGCGCTTCTACTTCGAGAGCCCGCGCGTCGTGCTGCCGGGCGAGGTCGCCGAGACGCGCAGCGCCTCCAACCTCGTCGGCGAGGTCGAGCTGACCGCCTGGCGCAGCTGGAGCGCGCGTGCCGCCGTCGAATGGGATGCGGAGCAGTCGAACACGCTGCGCGGCGAGGCGAGCGTGCAGTACCGGCCGGCGCCGGACACCGTCGCCAATTTCGGCTATCGCTACCGCGAAGGCCTGCTGGAGCAGTGGGACGCCGGTTTCGCGTGGCGGCTGTCGCCCTCGTGGCAGCTCTACGCGCGGCAGGTCTACTCGACGCTCGAGGACAAGTCGATCGACCGCTTCGCCGGCTTCGAGTACTCCGGCTGCTGCTGGCGGCTGCGCCTCCTGGGGCGCAACTACGTCTCGAACCGCACGGGCGAGAGCGACAACTCCATCCTGCTGCAGGTGGAACTCAGGGGTCTCTCGTCGGTCGGAACCCGCAGCGACACTTTCCTGGAACGCGCCATTCGGGGATACTCCCCCGCCTCCTATTCCACCCCCTGAGCCCCCGAGAACCATGATCCGAATCCTGACCGGATGGCTGTGCGCGTCGCTGCTGCTGGCGGGCGCCGCCCTTGCGCAGACGCGCGACATGTCCTCGACCGGCGTCGCGCTCGACCGCGTGATCGCCGTCGTCAACGAGGGCGTGGTGCTGCAGAGCCAGCTTGAGCAGCAGAGCGCGCTCATCGCCGAGCGCCTGCGCAGCCAGGGCACGCAGCTGCCGCCGGCCGACGTGATCCGGCAGCAGGTGCTCGAGCGGCTGATCCTCCAGGAAATCCAGGTGCAGCGCGCCGGGCGGCTCGGCGTCCAGGTCTCCGACGAGATGCTGAACGAGGCGCTGCGCGACGTCGCCCGCCGCAACAACATCGAGTTCGAGCAGATGCCGCAAGCGCTCGAGCAGCAGGGCATCGACTACGCGTCCTACCGCGAGGAGATGCGGCGCGAGATCATGCTGTCGCTGCTGAAGCAGCGCGACGTCTTCCCGCGCATCTACGTCTCGCCGCGCGAGCTCGAGCAGGCGCTGGAGCGCGAGGCGAGCCAGGCCGGCGTCAACACGGAGTACGACGTCTCCCACATCCTGCTCTCGCTGGCGGAGAGCGCGACCAGCGACGAGATGGCGGCGGTCGAGAAGCTCGCGCGCGAGATCCACGACCGCGCGGCCGGCGGCGAGGACTTCGGCCAGCTCGCGCTCGCCTACTCGAAGGCGCAGTCCGCGCTCGAGCGCGGCAAGCTCGGCTGGCGGCGCATGGGACAGCTTCCGCAGTTCATCGGCGACCTGGTGGCGAAGATGAATCCCGGCGACGTGAGCGAGCCGGTGCGCACGCCGACGGGCTTCCACCTCGTGCGACTCGACGGCACGCGCGGCGGAGAGTCGGGTCCCGTGATGGTCGAGCAGATCCACGCGCGCCACATCCTGATGCGCCCGAACGAGGTGCAGGACGACGCGACGACGCGCCAGCGCCTCACGGCGATCCGCGACCGCATCCTCGCCGGGGAGGACTTCGCGGCGCTCGCGAGCGTCACCTCCGAGGACCCGGGCTCGGCGAGCCGCGGCGGCGACCTCGGCTGGACCTCGCCCGGCACCTTCGACCCGGCCTTCGAGGAGGCGCTCGCGGGCCTCGAGCAGGACCAGATCAGCGAGCCTTTCCGGACCCAGTTCGGATGGCATATCGTTCAGCTGCTGGGCAAGCGCACCCACGACCAGAGCGACGAGCTGCGGCGGCAGCGCGTGCTGACGGCGCTGCGCGAGAGCAAGGTCGACGAGGAAACCGAGCTGTGGCTGAGGCGACTGCGCGACGAGGCTTACGTCGAGATCAGGAACCCCTGACCACCCGCCGGATCGTCGTCACGACCGGCGAGCCCGCCGGCATCGGTCCCGACCTCGCGCTCGCCGCTGCGCTCTCCGACTGGCCCTGCGAGCTGGTCTTCGCCGGAGATCCCGCGATGCTCGCCGGGCGCGCGAGGCAGCTTCGCCTCCCGCTCGTCCCGCGCGAATGGCGCGCCGGCGCAGCGCCGCAGCCGCATCGCGGGGGCACGCTCCCCGTGCTTCCCGCGACGCTCGCGAAGCCCGCCGTGCCCGGCCGTCCGGATCCCGCGAACGCCCGGTACGTGCTTGGGCTGCTGGATGCCGCCGCGGACGGCTGCATCGCCGGCCGCTTCGCGGCGATGGTGACGGGCCCCGTGCAGAAGTCGTCGATCAACGACGCCGGCATCCCCTTCCAGGGCCACACGGAATACCTCGCCGCCAAGTCGGATGGGGCGCATCCCGTGATGCTGCTCGTGGCCGGGAGCCTGCGTGTCGCGCTCGCGACCACGCATGTGCCCCTTGCCGACGTGCCGCGTCACGTCACGCGCGAGCGGCTCGAGCGCACGCTCGGGGTGCTCGAGCGCGGGCTGCGCGATTCGCTCGGGATCGCGGCGCCGCGCATCGTCGTCTGCGGGCTCAACCCGCACGCGGGAGAAGGCGGCCATCTCGGCCGCGAGGAGATCGACGTGATCCGTCCCGCGGTCGAGGCGTTCGCCGCGGGCGGCGCCGCGGTCACCGGACCCCTGCCCGCCGATACCGCGTTCACGCCGGCGTCGCTCGAGCGCGCGGATGCCGTGCTCGCCATGTACCACGACCAGGGCCTGCCGGTGATCAAGCACGCGGGCTTCGGCCAGGCAGTCAACGTGACGCTCGGCCTGCCCTTCCACCGCGCGTCGGTCGACCACGGCACCGCGCTCGGCCTCGCGGGCACGGGCCGCGCCGACCCGGGCAGCCTGTTCGAGGCGATCCGCCTCGCCGCGCGGCTGGGCCCGCCCGGGTGATTCGCGCGCGCAAGCGCTTCGGCCAGCATTTCCTGCACGACCCCGGCGTGCTCCGGCGCATCGTCGACGCCATCGATCCGCGGCCGGGCGAGCGCATCGTCGAGGTCGGGCCGGGACAGGGCGCGCTCACGCTGCCGCTCCTCGAGCGCTGCGGGCGGGTCGATGCAATCGAGATCGACCGCGACCTCGCGCCTCTTCTCGCCGAACGGGCCGCGGGCAAGGGCGAGCTCGTCATCCACGTCGGCGACGTGCTCGAGGTCGACTTCCGCTCGCTGCACGGCGGCGGCCCGAAGCTGCGCGTCTGCGGCAACCTTCCCTACAACATCTCGACGCCGCTGCTCTTCCACCTGCTCGAGGCGCGCGACGTCATCGCGGACATGCACTTCATGCTGCAGAAGGAGGTCGTGGACCGGATGGCCGCGCCGCCGGGCGGCAAGGAGTACGGGCGGCTGACCGTCATGCTCGCCGCCGCGTGCCGGGTCGAGCCGCTGTTCCGAGTGGGGCGCGGCGCATTCCGGCCGCCGCCCGCCGTGGATTCGGCCGTCGCGCGGCTCGTGCCGCACGCTGCCGACCCGTTCCCGATCCCGGACCCCGCGCGCTTTGCCCGCGTCGTCGCGGCCGCGTTCTCCATGCGCCGCAAGACCCTCAGGAACTCGCTGCGCGGCCACGTGGATGCCGCGGCGTTCGACGCCGCCGGGATCGATGCCGGACGGCGGCCCGAGACGCTGTCCCCCGGCGAGTTCGCGCGACTCTCGGCGCTATAATCCCGAGATGGGCACGTACCGCCGGATCCTGCTGGTGGTGGACCTCGGCGAGCAGTCGGAGCGAATCGGCGCGCGCGCGCGCGACCTCGCAACGCTGATGGGCGCGGAGCTCTCCGTCCTGCACGTCGTCGAATACGTGCCCGTCGAGCCCATGGGCGAGACGCTCCTGCCCGCGGTCCAGATCGAGGAGGAGCTCGTCAACCGCGCCAATGCCAGGCTGGCGGAGTTCGCCGCGAAGCTTGGCATCGGCGACGTGAAGCGCGCGGTGACCGCCGGCAACATCAAGGCCGAGATCGTGCGCGCCGCCCAGGAGCAGCAGGCCGACCTCATCGTGCTCGGCAGCCGCGAGCGCCGCGGGCCCTCCATCCTCGTGAACTTCACGGAAGACACCGTGCTGCACGCCGCGCCCTGCGACGTGCTCGCCGTGCGTCTGCGCTAGGCCGCACGTGGCCGATGCGCCGGACAACCTCATCAGCGTCGCGGTGGACACGCGCTACCTCGAGGACCAGTCGGATCCCGACGAGCACCGCTACGTCTTCGCCTACACCATTACGATCCGCAACCGCGGCACCGTGCCCGCGAAGCTGCTCGGGCGCCACTGGGTGATCACGGACGCGAACGGCAAGGTGCAGGAAGTGCGCGGCGAGGGCGTGGTCGGCGAGCAGCCCCACCTGATGCCGGGACAGGGGTTCCGCTACACGAGCGGCGCCGTGCTCGAGACGCCGGTCGGGTCGATGCAGGGCTCCTACCGGATGCTTGCCGACAGCGGCGTCGAGTTCGACGCGCCGATCGCGGCCTTCACGCTGGCGATCCCCGGCAAGATCCACTGAGGCCCGGCAGGCAGTTGGCCCTCTACGCGATCGGCGACCTGCAGGGCTGCCACGCGGAATTCATGGCGCTGCTCGAGCGCATCCGCTTCGACGCCGGCCGCGACCGCCTCTGGCTCACCGGCGACCTCGTCAACCGCGGCCCCGACTCGCTTGCGGTGCTGCGCGCGGTCAGGTCGCTCGGCGATGCCGCGACCGTCGTGCTCGGCAACCACGACCTGCACCTCCTCGCGATGGCCTTCGCGCCGCGCGGCGTGCGCAAGCGCGAGCGCGAGCTGGAGGCGGTACTCGACGCGCCGGATGCCGCGGAGCTGCTCGCCTGGCTCTCGGCGCGGCCGCTCCTGCACCGCGAACGCGGCGTTGCCTGGACGCTGATCCATGCCGGCCTGCCGCCCGAATGGACGCTCGCCGAGGCGGAGCGCTGCGCCCGCGAGGTCGAGCGCGCGCTGCGCGAGGATGCCGCGGGCCTGCTCGGCTCGATGTACGGCGACAAGCCCGATTGCTGGTCGGCGTCGCTGGCGGGGGAGGAGCGGCTGAGGTTCATCGTGAACTGCCTGACGCGGCTGCGCTTCGTCGACCGCAAGGGCCGTATCGTGCTTTCGCACAAGGGCACGATCGAGGATGCGCCGGGGGGCGCCATGCCGTGGTTCCGTCACCCGGATCGCGCCACGCGCAGGGACGCGCTGGTGTTCGGCCACTGGTCGGCGCTCGGCTACCTCTCCGAGCCGGGAATCCTCTGCCTCGATACCGGCTGCGTCTGGGGCGGGGCGCTCACCGCGCAGCGGCTCGACCAGGAAGCGGCGCCGGTGCGCCTGCCGTGCCGGCAGCGCCGGACGGGTGCGGACTGATCAGTTGCCGCGGGCCGCGGCGTCGTCGACGGACTGCACGCCGGTCAGGACCTCGAAGCGCAGGTCGATGCGGTTGCCCACGAGCTGGTGCGGGATGCAGTTGACGTCGCCCTGCATGTCGCGCGTGAGGAACTTCGGCATCACGCGGTCGCGGAAGATCTCGACGAGCTCGCAGTCGCCCATCTCGAGCCCCTTCGGCGAGTCGCGCTTGATCGTGACCGGTTTCCAGACGCCGAGCACGGGATCGCCCGGATCCTTGTCGCCCTTCTCGGGCAGCGCCGGTGCCCAGAAGGTGATCTTGAGCCGCGGGAAGTCGGCGACCTTCTGGTAGCCGTACTCGCAGCCGCGCTCCAGGATCTTCACGTCGTCGCGCACACCCAGGGACTTGAGCAGCAGCCTGACCTTGCTCTTGAGCCCGCCGCAGGTGTATCGCGTCGTGAATCCCATGTACTGCAGGTCGACCTCGTGCCGCGCCCAGACCGCGGGCTCCTCGGCGGGCGAGCGCTCCTCCGCGCCGGCGGGCAGCGCGACAAGCATCGCAAGGCACAGGCAAGCGGCGCGAAGCGCCATCAGCAGACTCCTCAAGGTTCCGAAGCTCAGACCCGCGCGCAGCCTGTCCGGTTCCGTCGGGTGACTATAATTATACGGACCAGCCCATGAGCGACACGACGAGCGTCATGCGATTCGAGGTTCTTGGCCGCAGCTACGTGGCCGACGTCGGCACGCCGCTGTCGCTTGCGATTCCGCTCGACTTTGCGGGGCCGCAACCATCGTGTTTCGACGCGCCGCGCGCACGGGCGCAGCCGCTTCGGGCGGGCGGCTTCGTCGGCGACACGCGCACGGGCGGCAGCTGCAACTGCGAGGTCGTGACGCTCGCGCCGCACTGCAACGGCACGCATACCGAGTGCGTCGGCCACGTGACCGAAGACCGCGTCGCCGTGAGCGAGCGGGTGCCGGGCGGTCTGGTCCTCGCGCGCGTCGTGACGGTCGCGCCCGAGGCGGCTTCCGCTTCGGCGGAATCGAGCGACCCCCTGCCCTTGCCGGACGACCGGCTGATCACCGCCGCGTCGCTCGCGGCTGCCTGTGCGCGTGCCGGGGAACCGCTGCCCTCCGCCCTTGTCGTGCGCACCACGGGCGAGGATCCGCATCGGGCCTACCGCGGCCCCGCGCCCGCCCCGTTCCTGACGCGCGAGGCGGCGGCCTGGCTCGTGGCCCGCGGCATCGATACCCTCGTGCTCGACGTGCCGTCGGCGGACCGCGCCGACGACGGCGGACGGCTCACGGCTCACCGCATCTTCTTCGGGCTGCCGCCCGGTTCCCGTCGCGCGGCCGAATGCGCGCGCCCGCGCGCCTGCATCACCGAGCTTGCCTGGATCGCTCCCGCCATCCCGGACGGGCTTTACCTGCTCGACCTGCAGCTGCCCGCTTTCGTCGCGGACGCCGCGCCGTCACGGCCGCTCCTCTTTCCCGTCCGTCCCGGATGAAAGCGGAACATTCCCTGGAGGCGGCACGCGCGCGCGACGCCGCGGACCCCGCGAGCGCGCGGCGCACCGAATTCCACTTTCCGCGGATGGCGGACGGGCGCGACGCGACCTACCTGTGCGGAAACTCGCTCGGCCTGCAGCCGCGCGGGGCGGCGGCGGACGTCGCGGCGTTCATGGGCGAATGGCAACGCCTCGGCGTGCTCGGCTATCACGACCGGGCCGCCGACTGGCTCAACCTGCACGAGCGCCTCGCGCCGACGGCAGCCGCCCTCGCCGGCGCGCGGCAGCTCGAGGCCGTCGTGATGCACTCGCTCACCATCAACCTCCACCTGCTGATGGCGAGCTTCTACCGCCCGACGCGCGAACGCCGCGTGATCCTCATCGAGCAGGGAGCCTTTCCGTCGGACCGCTATGCGGTGGTTTCCCAGCTCGGCTGGCACGGCCTCGACCCCGCGGATTCGCTCGTGCAGGTGGGACCTCGGGCCGGCGAGCAGCTACTGCGGCACGAGGACCTCGTCGCCGAGATCGAGCGGCTGGGGCCGCGGCTCGCCCTCGTCCTCCTGCCGGGGGTGCAATACCTGACGGGCCAGCGGCTCGACATCGAGTCGCTCACCGCAGCGGCCCATCGCGTCGGCGCCGTCGCCGGGTTCGACCTCGCGCACGCGATGGGCAACCTGCCGCTCGAGCTGCACGATTGGAACGTGGACTTCGCGGCCTGGTGCTCTTACAAGTACCTGAACGGTGGGCCCGGGGCGACGGCGGGGGCCTTCGTGCACGAGCGCCATTTCGGCTCGAAGGCGCCACGCCTGTCCGGCTGGTGGGGCAACGACCTCGATACCCGCTTCGACATGGCGGAGCCGTTCCGGCCCTACCGGGGCGCGGCAGGCTGGCAGGTCAGCAACCATCCGCTCCTCGGCATGGTCCCGCTGCAGGCGTCATTCGCCCAGTTCGCGGCGGCCGGCTTGCCGGCACTGAGGGCGCGTTCCATCCAGCTGACCGGCTGGCTCGAGTCGCTGCTCGATGCCCGCCTCGGGGAACGGATCGAGATCCTGACGCCCCGGGATCCCGAAGCCCGCGGGGCGCAGCTGTCGGTCCGGTTGCGGGGGGCCAGAGGTCACGGCCGCGCCCTCTTCGACCGCCTCCTCCAGGGGGGACTCACCTGCGATTGGCGCGAACCGGACGTGATCCGGCTGGCCCCGGCGCCACTCTATAACTCCTATGAGGATTGCTGGCGGGCGGCCGGCCTGATCGAGGCCGAGCTTGGCTCCCTCCGGGCCTGAAGGTGCCGCATCCGGGCCCGCCACCCCGCCACGCCGCCCGTGCCCTCCAGCCCCGTTGGCGTATATTAGGTACCAACTTATTCGGGCCAGCGGCGTACTTTGTAAGTCAAATCACCATTGCCGGCCGTTCCGGCCCGATACAGGGGAGAGGAAAGATGGCAACTTCGGACAACGGTTCGTCCAGGAACAAGATCTGGCTGGGCGTGGTCGGCATCGTCGTGCTGGCCGGCGTGGCTTACGTGGCGGACATTTACCCGCCCGCCGATGAATCCCTGACCGGCTCGATCGTCCCGGCGGAGCGTTATCGCGCCGAGAAGTCGGCCACCAGCTCGAGCCGCCTGGTCCTGGGCGACGAAAGCGTCGCGCAGTTCATGCAGACCGACCTCTATCGGCAGATCGTGAACGACCGGGAATTGGCCGCCATCTTTGCATCGGACGGCTTCCGCCAGGCGCTCGCCAGCGACGGGTTCCGCGCCGCGCTCGCGAGCGACAACTTCAAGCAGGCCCTCGCCAGCGACAACTTCAAGCAGGCGATGGCCAACGACAACTTCCGCCAGGCGCTGGCCAGCGACCAGTTCCGTGCGGCACTTGCCCAGGACGCCTTGAGGGCCGCCTCACAGTCGCAATAGACGAGCTATCGTCGGAATGCTGAAGCTCAAAGGGCCGCCTGCGCACGCGCCGGCGGCCCTTTCTTCGTCACCCGTCATCGCGAGCCTGGGGCTCACCGCGCTGCTGGCTTCGCAGCCGGTCCTCGCTGCTTCCTTCGAATTGGACCGGCTCGAAACCGACGATTTCCTGCTGCTCTACCTCGACCCGTTCCAGACCTACCTGACGCCCCTGGTCGCCAGCACGTTCTATAACTCGATGCAGTTCCAGCGGCAGACCTTCGACTGGACACCGTCGGAAAAGCCGATGGTGATGATGACCGACCTCGGGGACTACGGTAACGCGAGCGCGGGCGCCTCGCCCCGCAACGGCGTCATGCTGTACGTCTCCCCGCCCAGCCGCACCCTCGAGACCATGCCGAGCAGCGAGCGCATGTACTCGCTGATGAACCACGAAGCCATCCACGTCGCCAACGCGGACGTCGCCAATTCCCGCGACCTTGCCTGGCGGCGCTTCTTCGGCGGCAAGCCGGCTGCGTCCGACGAGCACCCGGAGTCGATCCTCTACAACTACCTCACCGTGCCGCGGCTCAGTGCGCCGCGCTGGTATTTCGAGGGGGCCGCCACCTTCATCGAAACCTGGATGGCGGGGGGCGTCGGCCGGGCCCAGGGGGCCTTCGACGAAATGGTCTTCCGCGCGATGGTCCGCGACGACGCGCATTTCTACAGCCCGCTCGGCCTGGTCTCCAAGGGCGTTGCCGCGGATTTCCAGACGATGACCAACGCCTACCTGTACGGCACGAGGTTCTACAGCTACCTCGCCTACACCTATTCGCCGGAGGCGGTGATCGCATGGCTGAAGCGAGGCGAAGGAAGCGAGGCCTACTACGCGCGCCAGTTCGCCCAGGTCTTCGGCAAGCCGCTCGACACGGCCTGGGACGAGTGGATCGCCTGGGAACACGAGTTCCAGCAGGCCAACCTGCGCTCGGTGCGCGAGCATCCCCTCACGGAGGGCCGCCGCGTCACGCCCCAGGCGCTCGGCTCCGTGTCACGCTCCTTCCACGACGCGAAGACGAATACGCTGATCGGCGCCTTCCAGTATCCCGGCGTCGTCGCCTACGCCGGCGCGGTGTCGATGCAGGACGGCGGCATCAGGAAGCTCGTCGACATCAAGGGGCCGCAGAAATTCCGGGTGGCGTCTACCGCCTTCGATCCGGCGAGCCGGACGCTGTTCTACACCGCCGACAACTACGACTCCTGGCGCGACCTGATGGCGGTGGATGTCGACTCGGGCGAGGCGCGCATGCTGCTCGAGGACGCGCGCATCGGCGACATCTGCTTCGACGAATCGGACCGCTCGCTGTGGGGGCTGCGAACCCTCAACGGCTACGTGACACTGGTGCGCGTCCCGCACCCGTACACCGACTGGAAACAGGTCTATACCTGGCCCTACGGCGACGTGCCCTTCGAGCTCGACGTGTCGGCGGACGGTTCGATGCTCTCCATGTCCATCGGGACGATCGACGGCAAGCAGCTCCTGAACGTGTTTCGCCGCTCGGACCTGGAAGCCGGCAAGGTCGAACCCATCGCCCAGTCCGATTTCGGCCAGGCAATCCCGGAAGGCTTCGTGTTCACGCGCGATGGCCGGTACCTGTACGGAAGCTCGTACTACACCGGCGCTTCCAACATCTTCCGCTTCGAGCCCGCGACCGGCGAGCTCGAGGCCGTGAGCAATGCCGAAACCGGCTTCTTCCGCCCGATCTCGATGGCGGACGGCACGCTGATCGTCCAGGAATACACGGGCGAGGGATTCGCGCCGACGATCATCAACCCGAAGCCGCTGGACGACGTCAGCGCCATCACCTTCCTCGGCGCACGGATCGCGAACAAGCACCCGATCGTCAAGGAATGGGCCGTGGGCGCGCCCGAGGCCGTGGACCTCGAGCCGATGATCACGCGCCGCGGCAAGTACCGGCCGATGCGCGAGCTCGAGTACGGCGACGGCTATCCCATCCTCGAGGGCTATAAGGATTCCGCCGCGCTCGGATGGCACGTCCGCTTCGCGGATCCCGCCCAGTTCCACCGGCTCGACATCTCCGCCAGCTATTCGTGGGATGACGAGCTGCCGTCGGACGAAAAGCCGCACGTCAACGTGAGCTACGAGACGCCCGTCTGGCGCTGGGAGTACTGGCACAACGGCGCGAATTTCTACGACCTGTTCGGCCCCACCAAGCGCAGCCGCAAGGGCGATGCCTTCCTCGGCGAGTACAACAAGGCGCTGATATTCGACGATCCGCGCCGGCTCGAACTCTCGATCCTGGGCGCGTACTTCACGGGCCTCGACACGCTGCCCGTCAACCAGAACGTGCCGTCGGATTTCGACGAGATCGTCTCGGGCGAGGTCGAGCTCGACTACACCGACACGCGCACCTCGCAGGGTTCCGTCGATCACGAGAAAGGCTGGCGCTGGCAGCTCGCCGCGAACGCCGACCGGGCCGACGGGGATACCGTATCGAGGTTCCGCGGCGGGCTCGATTTCGGTTTCGCGCTGCCCTTCAGGAACTCGTCCCTGTGGCTGTACAACGCCGCCGGCGTCGCGAGCGGCAACCGGGAAAACGTCCTCGCGAGCTTCTACTTCGGCGGATTCGGCAACAACTATGTCGACGACGGCGAGGTCAAGCGCTACCGGGAACACGACAGCTTCCCGGGTTTCGAGATCGACGAGCTGGCCGGCAGGGACTTCGCCAAGTCAGTGCTGGAGCTGAACCTGCCGCCCCTTCGCTTCGAGGAGGTCGGCTCCCCGGGATTCTTCCTGGGCTGGGCGCGCCCGGCCATTTTCGTGGGGGCGCTCGCCGCCAAGCCTGCGGACGGATCCGAACGTCGCACCGTCTACGATGCCGGCGCGCAGGTCGACCTGACGTTCACCGTGCTGAGCCGCCTCAACATGACCCTCTCCTTCGGCTACGCCGCCGGATTCGAGGACGGCCACAAGCTCGACGACGAGTGGATGCTGTCGCTCAAGATCCTCTAGGGAAATTCAGGTCGTACGCCTCCGGAGCCGCCGGACGTAGGTCTCGTGGACGCGAGCCCGCGAGATATGGCCGATCTTCTCCCGGTTGGCCTTGAGGCCGAGCAGGTAATAGAGGTACGCGGATCCGCCCGCGACCAGCACCAGCATGATCGTGATCTGGCTCTGGCTCGCCGCGATGTTGAACACGGCGTGGTAGGCGCCTGCCAGCACGAGGCCCTCGAACATCTTGGCCTCGTGATACAGGCTCTCGCGCCGGAACAGGAAGACCCGGTGCAGCAGCCGGTACAACGGCCCCCTGCCGCCGTGGTGATGCCGCACCTCCTCGGACGAGAAGTGCGCCAGCCCGTAGAAATACCCGAGGATGCCGGACGCGACCGCGTGCATCAGCACCGTCAGCACGGAGCGCAGGACCAGCGTCGCCGTGTCCCCCTCGGCCAACAACCGGGGGAAGTACAGCAGCACGTTCTCCGCGAAGGCGAAGGCCAGCCCCACGATGATGGAAAACTCGATCGAGTCGTTGATCGAGCGGATGCTGTCGTCGTCGGTGAAACGCACGATCAGGTGCTTCGAGTATTCCTCGGCGAAGGCCAGGAAGATGAGGCTGAAGGCCGCGACCGGCAGCCCGAGCCAGTGGAATATCGAGATGAACACCGTCAGGAACAACCCGACCCCGACGAAATTGAGCGGCTCCTCGTAAAGACCGGTGAACAGCTCGACGGCGGCCGCGCCGGACTGGCGGATGAAGGCGATGACCGACCAGACCGACAGGGCCGCCAGCACCAGGATGTTGGCGTACCAGACCGCCTCGAGCCACGGCGGCGCGGCCCCGATCGCGCCGGCCAGCGGCAGCTCGGGACTGACGCTCTCCGCCGCCCAGGCGAGGAACGGCAGCGCGAAGAAGGCCAGCGACACGCCGTGCAGGAGCTTGATCCAGCGGTTCTCATGCAGCAGGTAGATCAGGTGCACCAGCGCGACGGTCAGGAGCGTGCTGATCGCCGTCACCGCGAAGGTCACGTAGACCTGCATGAAATCCAGGATGCGCAGCGTCAGGCTGTCCTGTTCGGCGATCTCGAGC
>DATEEF010000108.1:0-5407 GCA_035281265.1 Steroidobacteraceae bacterium | reverse complement strand
CCGACGTTTGCGAGCTCCGGCTTGTTCTACAAGCCGAGCGAGATGTTCGCGCACGGGCTGAATGAACGACTGCCGGTCACGGCGTTCTATCGCGGCCTGGATCACGTTTATCGTGTAGCACGCGAGCTGGGCGGCGCCGGGGGCTGAGGACGCCCCCGGCATCGTATCTGATCGCGGTCACTCAACCCATGTCGAGAATCCTCAATTACTTGCGCCGCAATCCGTCTGCCGGGCTGCTTGCAGTCCAGCTCCTGGGTTTCGTGTTGTACCCCCTCATGGAAGCTTCACCGAGCAGCCGCGCGCTGTTCGGGGCGTTCGGCCTGGTCGTGCTCGCAACGGCGCTGTGGGTCGTGCGCCGCAGCCCATGGCTCACTTGGCTCGGCCTCCTGCTCGCCGTCCCGGTCGTAGCGCTGTCTGCACTGACCGCCATTTCGCCGCGCACGCAATACCTGGTGTGGTCGGCGGCGCTGGAGTCGCTCTTCTATTTCTATGCGACGGGCAGCCTCATTGCGTACATGCTCCAGGACTGGGTGGCGACGACGGATGAGCTATTCGCCGCCGGTGCCACGTTCACATTGCTGGCGTGGGCGTTCGCGTATGCGTACGTGGTATGTGAAGCGGTCTTCCCGGGAAGTTTCGCCGCCGCGGGCAGCGCCGCCGACGTGCGAACCTGGATGGAGCTCCTGTACCTCAGCGTCGCGGTTCTGTCGAGCGTCGGCCTGAGCGACATCGTTCCCGTGACGCCGATGGCGCGCGCGATCGTCATGCTCGAGTCGTTTGCCGGCGTCATGTACATCGCGCTGGTGGTGTCTCGCCTCATTGGCAATGCCACGCGGCACGGGACCGGGGGATGAGGCCTGGACGGGGGCTGCGGCTCAGGACCGGGGTAGCCTGTTTTCTGCTTCCAGCTGCGCAAACCGTTTCGCAAGCCGCGCCAGCTCCTGTTCCCGACGCTCCAGTTCCGTCGTTTTCTCGGCGCTCTTGGCGTCTCCGCCGGGTCGGAGCTTTAGGCGCCCGCGCCGGGATTCAAGGAGGGCGGCGCGGCAAGCCTCGGTCGCCTCGGCCCACCAGCTGATCGACAAGGTATCCGCCCGGTCCATCAGCTTCTGGAACCGCTCGTAGTACGGTCGCGGCTGGCGTTCGCTCGACATCCCCGGTCCGGCCTCTGCCTGGAAAGTGTTGATCTTCTCTTCTCGAATATCCCCCTGGCAGTCGTCAGGGAATAGCTGTCCGGAAAGGAGATGGGCGTAGGAAGGCGCCCACGAACCTGCCGCCCGCCCGGGGAACCGGGCGGCTTGGATTGAGTCTCAGGGTTTTGAATGTCGCCCCCGGAAAGAAGAATCGAGAAGACCAACTCGTTCAAAGCCCGGGACGCACAGGGGAAACCCTGCTGGGTGGACGAATTCGAGGAATTCGAAGTCTCCAACTCCCGCGAAACGACTACTGGACGGAAGTACTACGCGCTCAGGACTGGTGAGCGCCTATATCAGCGAACCCCGACCGACTATGAATCCGGCTGGGGGCAAAAGATCACCCTCGTCGACCACTAGGGTCGAAGTTGTGGCGCGGGTCACACCCCGCAGGCGGCAATGCTGCAAGCATTGGCATGCGCATACCTCCGCTGAGCCACTCTTTCGCGAGGGAAGCCCCCATGAAGGCATTCATCGTATTCGCGAGCGCGCTGATGCTCGTGGCCTGCAGCTCCGTTGGCCAAAAGGTCGCCTCGGGCATCAACAACTCGCACCTCAAGGGCACGGTCGGCAAGCCCTATACCCAGGTGGTATACGAGCATCCGGACTTCGGCAAGCTGATCGGCCGCGAGAAGCTGAAGAGCGGCGACGAGGTCATGAAGCACGTCGGCGACTTCGGGACCGAGTCCAGCAATTTTGGCGGCATATACGGCAAGCAGAACCAGAACGCCCGCGTCATCTACTTCCTGGTGAACGCGGATGGCAAGGTCGAGGACTGGGCGACGGAGTTCTACCAGGCCGGCTCCGCCAAGTGCTGGGTGGGCATCTGCGGCGGTGGCAAGAGCGAGCAAGTGCCCTTCGAGGAGCTCGACAGGATCGTGAAGACCTCGTCGGGAGACTCGATCGAATCCTGGCGCTCCCGGACCTGAGCGCTGCCGGCCCGCCCGGCGCCCCGCCCTGACGGAAACCCTGCCGACTCTCTTTGCCCTTTGCCGGGCGCAGGCGCAGACTATGGGGCGTCAGGGATGACCCCCCCGCCTTGCGGAGGCAGCCGCCATGCAGGGTTTCCGTTGCATGAATTCCAGGTGCGGGCTGGAATCGCCCTTGCGAAGCATCGAGTGGTTTGACGACCAGCATGTCGTCGAATGCGTGCACTGCCGGCAATTCCACGCCCTTCGCCAGATCAACACGGAAGAGGATGAACCGATCCAGTTCGAAGTCGTCGGCCTCGTAAACGTCTGACGCGGCGCCAGAGATGGTAGTCCGGCATTGCACCTTGATCCTGGCGCTTCTCGCCGGCCCTGCCGCAGGCGCATCCGAGCCGGCGGCGAAGGCTTCGCCCGGCGCTGACATCGCGCAGGCCGCCAGCGCCTTCCTCGCTTCCCTGGACGATGACGCCCGGGTCAGGGCGCGGTTTGCTTTCGACAGCGAAGAGCGCTTCAACTGGCACTTCGTGCCGAAACCGCGTGCCGGCCTGCCCCTGAAGGCGATGTCCGCCCCGCAACGCAGCGCAGCCATGGAGCTCCTGCGCGCGGGGCTGAGCGAGAAGGGCTACACCAAAGCCGAAACGATAAGGCAGCTGGAGGTCATCCTCGCCGAAATCGAGAAGGACCCGGTCCGGCGCGATCCCGATCTCTACTACGTCACCATCTTCGGCGAGCCTCTCGCGGAAGGTACGTGGGGCTGGCGCTTCGAGGGACACCACCTCTCGCTGAACTGGACCTTCGTGCAGGGACGATCGATCGTGCCCACGCCGCAGTTTTTCGGCAGCAACCCGGACGCGGTCCGGAGCGGCCCGCGCAAAGGCATGCGCGTGCTTGCCGCCGAGCAGGATCTCGCGCGTGCACTGCTCGAGAGCCTGTCGAAGGCGCAACTCCTGGAGGCATTGATCGGCACCACGGCGCCGCCCGACATCTTTTCGGGAAGCCAGCGGAAGGCGGCGACCCTGGAAGAGCGCGGTATTGCATTCAACGACCTCGACAGCGAGCAGCGCGGGCTGTTGCTCGCGATCATCGACGAGTACGCGGGAGCCCAGCGGCAGGCCGTTGCCGAGGCGCGCCTCGCGCGGATTCGAGAGGCCGGCCTGGACCGCATCCGCTTCGCATGGATGGGCGGGCTCGCGCGCGGCGAGCCGCATTACTACCGATTGCAGGGCCCGACTTTCCTGATCGAGTACGACAACACGCAGAACGATGCCAACCATGTGCACGCGGTCTGGCGCGACTTTGACGGCGACTTCGGTGTCGATCTCCTCGCAGAGCATTACAGGACTTCGGCGCACCATACGGACTGACGGCCGGGCCGTGCGCCTGCAGGCAATCCTGACCTGCCGTCTCAAGTTTTATGCGTAAGCTGCCATGCGCCAAGGCGCAAGCTGGGAGCGCGCCTCGTTAAGTAAAATCCGCGCCCAAATTATGTCTTGGAGCGACGGGCACGCCGACGTATATTCGCCGCGCAATAAGAATGAACGACGCTGGTGCGGGGACGCCAGGGGGGCTCAACGGCGCGACGAGCGAGAGGACCCACTGTGCCCGCAAGCGAAGGCCATGCAGCGCGGCGTTTCGCGCGTTCATTGCCCACTTTCTTCGGTGCCTTGTCCCTTTCCCTTCCTGCAATCGCCAATGACGTAGACGGCGCCTGGTCGCCGGTCAAGCCTTGGCCGTTCATCGCGATTCACGCCGCGCTGACGCCCGACGGCCGTGTCCTGACTTACAAGGGGAACAACCAGGCGGACGTCTGGGATCCGTCGCAGGGACTCGACGGGGGACACCTGACGATAGCCAATCCCACCCAGACGAACTTCTTCTGCAGCTCGCTCCTGTCCCTGCCGGACGGCGCGGGCATCCTGATCGCCGGGGGTGGTGCGACGCTCGAGGAGCCGAACAGCCGCAGCCTGCTGTTCGATTACGGGAGCAACACGCTCTCGCGCGCGGAGGACATGAATCGCGCGCGGTGGTACTCGTCCGCGACGACCCTGCTCGACGGGCAGTCGTACATCCAGGGCGGCAAGAACGGCACGGACCTGCCGGAAGTACGCACTGCCGACGGCCAGTTCCGCCTGCTGACCGGTGCCGACACCAGCGACCTGAACTACGGCTATCCGCGCAACTTCGTCGCGCCGGACGGCCGTATCTTCGGCTTCGACAGCACCGGCAAGATGTACAACGTGGACACCGACGGCGCAGGCTCGCGTGTGAATCGCGGGGCCTTCACCGGGCCGACCGGTCGCGACTCCAGCGTGGCCATGTTCCGTCCCGGCCGCATTCTCCAGTTCGGCGGCGCGTCGGCGGGCGCGCGCGTGATCGACATCACGGGCGGCGCCCCGGCCGTCGCGACGACGCAGTCGCTTTCGTCGCAGCGCCGCTGGGTGACGGCGACCATCCTCGCCGACGGGTCGGTCGTCGCCACGGGCGGAAGCGAAGTCAAGAACGAGCTGACCGGCGTCAACAACAGCGCGGAGATCTGGAATCCGAGCACGGGGCGGTGGACTCGCGGCGCCGAGGGCGCGCTGGCCCGGCTGTATCACTCGTTGGCATTGCTGCTCCCCGACGCGAGCGTCCTGGTCGCCGGCGGCGGCTCCCCCGGGCCGCTGGAAAACGACAACGCGGAGATCTACTACCCGCCGTATCTTTTCGACGGCAGCGCCTGGGCTCCCCGGCCGGCAATAAGCTCGGCGCCGTCGTTCATAGAAATAGGCCAGACCTTCGAGGTCGAGCAGGCGGGCACGGGCGCGGCCAGCCGGGTCGTCCTCATCAAGACCGGGGCGGTGAGCCACAGCTTCAACATGGATCAGCGCTTCGTGGAACTGACGTTCCAGCAAAACGGCAGTCGCCTCAGCGTCGGCGCGCCAGCCCGCGCTGCCGATGCGCCGCCCGGCTTCTACCTGCTGTTCGTCATCAATGCCGCGGGCACGCCGTCGGTGGGGCACATCGCGCGAATCGGCATCGCGTCGTCGCCGGATCCCGGCGTCGCTCCGACCATCGTCAACCCGGGTCCGCAGCAGGGCGAAACGGGAATTCCCGTCGCGCTGGCGCTGTCCGCCTCGGACCCGAACGGCGATGCCCTGAGCTTTGCCGCGAGCGGGCTCCCGCCGGGACTGGCCGTCGACCCGCAGACCGGCGTCATCTCGGGCACCCCGACGACGGTCGGCACGTTCAATGTCACGGTCACGGCCAGCGACAGCGTGAACGCGGACAGTGCCAGCTTCCTGTGGACCA
>DATEEF010000107.1:0-13443 GCA_035281265.1 Steroidobacteraceae bacterium | reverse complement strand
CAGGCCTGCTCATCCTGTCGAACGTCTTCATGACATTCGCCTGGTACGCGCACCTCAAGGAGATGAACCACAAGCCGTGGTACCTGGCCGCGCTCGTGTCCTGGGGCATCGCGCTCGTCGAGTACCTCTTCCAGGTGCCGGGCAACCGCATCGGCTACACGGTGATGACGCTCCCGCAGCTCAAGATCCTCCAGGAGGTGATCACGCTCGCGGTGTTCGTTCCGTTCGTCGTGCTCTACATGAAGCAGGGCCTCAAGCTCGACTACCTCTGGGCCGCGCTCTGCATCGTCGGCGCCGTCTACTTCGTGTTCCGCGCGCCATGACGACGTCCATCCACTTGCGCGTGGACGCCCTGCGCGCCGGCAGCGATCCGACATTCGTCGCACGGCTCGCCTCGGGCTGGGCCGTGCTCGGGGAGCGGCAGGTGCTGCCGGGCTATTGCCTGCTGCTTCCGGACCCGGTCGTGCCGACGCTCAACGCACTCGCGGGCGGCGCGCGCGAGGCCTTCCTGGCCGACATGGCCGCTCTCGGCGACGCGGTGCTCACGGTGACGGGCGCGATCCGGATCAACTACGCCATTTTCGGCAACCTCGACCCGGCGCTGCACGCGCACGTGATCCCGCGCTACCACGACGAGCCGGGCTCGCTGCGCACCGCACAGCCCTGGGCCTACGACTGGGACGCGGCGCCGGCCTTCGATCCGGAACAGCACCGCGACCTGCGCGACCGCCTGCATGCCGCGCTCGCACGCATCGCCTGACGCCGCATGAAAGTCGTCCACTCGCCGCTGCACGCGCGCCATGACGGGGGCGTCGAGCTGTATCGCGGCAACCTCGTCCCGCTTTTCGAGACGCCCGCGCGCGCGGAGATGATCCGCGGCGCGCTCGTGGCCGCGGGACACGAGGTCGTCGCGCCGCGCGACCTGCCGGAATCGCGGCTGGAGCGCATCCACGAGCCCGAGTTCGTCGGTTTCCTGCGCGGCGTGCATGCGCGCTGGATCGCCGAGGGACGCGCGGGCCACGTGCTGCCGAGCGGCTTCCCGGCACGCGGCCTGCGCCGCGACCGCAGGCCGACCGGCATCAGCGGCCAGCTCGGCTGGTACGCGTTCGACGCGAGCACGCCGATCGTCGCCGGCACCTGGGACGCGGCGCTCGCCGCCGCGCGCTGCGCCATGACCGCGGCGGCGCTCGTTTGCGATGGGGAGCGCGCCGCGTACGCGCTGTGCCGGCCGCCTGGGCACCATGCGGCGCGCAGCACCTTCGGCGGCTATTGCTACCTCAACAACGCCGCGCTCGCGGCCCAGTACCTGCGCGACGAAGGCTGCAGGCGCGTCACGGTCCTCGACGTCGACTATCACCACGGCAACGGTACGCAGGAGATCTTCTGGGAGCGCGACGACGTCCAGTTCATCTCGCTGCACGGCGACCCGGAGACCGAGTACCCCTGGTTCCTGGGCTTTGCGGACGAACGGGGCAGCGGACGAGGCGAGGGCTTCACTTTGAACTTGCCGCTCCCGGCCGGCACGGGTTGGGATGCATACGCAGCCGCGCTAGGGATCGCCATCGACGCCATCGCCTGGTACGACCCCGCAGCGCTCGTCGTGTCGCTCGGCGTCGACACCTTCACCTCCGACCCCATCAGCGCCTTCAAGCTCGAGGGACGCCACTATCCCCTCATGGGCGGCCTGCTCGCGCAGCTCGGCCTGCCGACCGTGCTCGTGCAGGAGGGCGGATACGCCGTCGCGGAGATCGGCGAGAACGTCGCCGGCGTTCTCGGGGCGTTCGGGACCCGCGGGCCTTAGACTAGCGGGATGTCCGTCAGCGCCGACTATCGCGACTTCATCCTCGAGCAGCTGGCCGGCGCGGGCCGCGTGACGCCGCGCGCCATGTTCGGTGGCGTCGGCCTCTATCTCGACGGCCTCTTCTTCGCGCTGATCGACGACGACACGCTGTATTTCAAGGCGGACGAGGCGAGCCGCCGGCGCTACGAGGCCGCGGGTTCCCATCCTTTCTGTCCCGACCCGTCACGTCCGGAGCAGGCGATGGGCTACTGGCAGGTGCCGGCTGACGTGCTCGAGGACCCCGAGGCGCTGGTCGAGTGGGCACGCGAGGCGCAGGGCGTCGCGCTTTCGAAGCGCAGCCAGCGCGTCACCCGGCGGCGACCGCCCGCCGCACAGCGCGTGTCGCGCCGATGAGCGCGCGACCGGAGGATGCGGCGTCGGCCCTGCGCCGTGATTGGGAGCCGCGCTTTCGCCGCTTCGTCGCGGACCAGCCGGACGCCGACCCGGGGCACGGGCCGGCGCACCTCGAGCGCGTGGTCGCGACGGCGCTGCGGCTCGCGGAGGAAGAGGGCGCGCGACTCGACATCGTCCTGCCCGCGGCCTGGCTGCACGACTGCGTGCACGTCGCCAAGGATTCGCCGGATCGCGCGCGGGCGTCGCGACTCGCCGCGGACCGTGCGCTCGGATTCCTCGAGGGCGCGGGCTACCCGGCGCAGGACCTGCCGGACATCCGCCACGCGATCGAGGCGCACAGCTTCTCGGCGGGCATCGCGCCGCGAACGATCGAGGCAAAGGTGGTGCAGGACGCCGACCGGCTCGACGCGCTCGGCGCAATCGGGCTCGCGCGCTGCCTCGCGGTCGGCACGTCGCTCGGCAGGCCGCTGTACGAGCCTGCGGATCCGTTTTGCCGCAGGCGCGCACCGGATGACCGCGGCGCCTCGGTCGACCATTTCTACGCGAAGCTTTTGAAGCTCGCCGGCAGCATGCAGACTGCCGCGGGCCGGCGCGAGGCCGGCCGCCGGACGAAGTTCCTCGAGGCGTTCCTCGCCCAGCTCGAGTCGGAGATCGGATCGTGAGCCGCCGCGTGTCGGCGGCGTCGGCGCTGCAGAAGCTGCGCGAGGGCAATTCGCGCTTCGCGGCGAATGCGCGCGGCACCGGCACGCTCATCACCGCGGCGCGCCGCGCGAAGCTGACGGCAGCCCAGGAGCCCTTCGCGATCGTGCTCGGCTGTTCGGATTCCCGCGTGCCGGTCGAGCTCGTCTTCAACCAGGGGCCCGGCGACCTGTTCGTGATCCGCGTCGCCGGCAACATCGTGGCGCCGTCGCTGATCGGGAGCGTGGAATTCGCCGCCGACCGCTTCGGCACGCGCCTGGTGGTGGTCCTCGGTCATTCGTCCTGCGGCGCCATCCAGGCCACGATCGAGGAGCTGCACCGGCCGACGAACCAGTCGCCGAACCTCAAGGCGATCGTCGACCGCATCCGCCCGGGCGTCGAGCAGCTCGTGACGGCCGGCGCGGACGATGGCGCGCTCGCGGTCGAGCACGCGGCGATGACGGCGAACGTGCGCGCATCCGTGGACCAGCTGCGCCACGGCTCGGCCATCATCGAGAACCTGATCGCGAACGACGGGCTGGTCGTGACCGGGGCCTGGTACTCGCTCGAGACGGGGCGGGTCGAGTTCCTCGAGGAAGCGCTACCGGGCTAGCGCCGCCGCGAACGTGCCGGGATCCACGTTCCCGCCGGAGAGCAGGATCGCGGTCGTGCGCCCGGCGAGGGGAACTCTTGCCGCGAGAGCGGCGGCGAAGGCAACGGCACCGCCCGGCTCCACGACGAGCTTGAGGTCACGGAAGGCCCGCGCCATCGCCGTCTCGACCTCCGCGTCGCTCACGGTGAGGATGCCCGCCAGCAGCTCGCGGTTGATCGCGAACGTGAGCGTCCCGGGCGGCGACGACTGCAGCGCATCGCAGATGGAGCGCGCCTCGGGCGGATTCCTGAGCAGGGTGCCGGCCGCGAGCGAGCGGCGCGTGTCGTCGAAGGCTTCCGGCTCGACGCCGTAGACGACAGCCCGGGGCGCCAGGGCGCGCACGGCGACGGCGGTACCGGCCGTGAGGCCGCCGCCGCTGGTCGGCACCAGCACCTGGTCCGGCGTGAGCCCGAGCTCGGCCGCCTGCTGCATGAGCTCGAAGCCGGCCGTGCCCTGGCCCGCGATGACGTGCGGGTCGTCGTAGGCGGGCACGAGCGTCGCGCCCCGCTCGCCGACGAGCCGGCGCGCGATCGTCTCGCGGTCCTCCATGAAGCGGTCGTACAGCACGACCTCGGCACCGAGCGCGCGCGTATTGGCGAGCTTGATCGCGGGCGCGTCCGAGGGCATGACGATCGTCGCGGCGATGCCGAGCATCTTCGCGGCGGCAGCGACGCCCTGCGCATGGTTGCCGGAAGAGAAAGCGACGACGCCGGCGCGGCGCCGCCCGGCGTCGAGCTGGACGAGGCGATTGTATGCGCCGCGCAGCTTGAAGGAGCCCGTGCGCTGCAGGCATTCGGCCTTGAACAACAGGCGCCCGCCGACCGCTTCGTCGAGCGGCGTGCCCGCCAGCAGCGGCGTGCGGCGCACGACGCCGGCAAGCCGCGCGGCCGCGGCCTCGATCTCGGCGATTCCCGGGAGGGGCAGGGATTCGTGCTGCGCGTTCACCGGGTGCTATGTTAGCCGCATGCAGGGGACCTTGCGCACGGCGCACCTCGTCGTCGGTGCCATCGCGGTGGGAGCCTTCCTGGTGACGGGGCTGGTCATGTACTCGCACGAGCCGCCGCTGTCCGCGCTGGACTGGGGCGATCGCCTGCTGTTCCGCTCGCGCCACATCTATCTCCTCTCGGCCGGGCTCGCGAACCTCGCGCTCGGCGTGCATTACGCGCTGCCGCCGGCCGGCTGGCGCCGCAGCGCTGCGGTGGCCGGGTCGCTGCTCGCGCTGGCAAGCGCGCCCGTCCTCTTCTTTGCGTTCTTCGCCGAGCCCATGGCGGGACGCGAGCCGGGTGCGATGAGCGCGCTCGGCCTCTACGCGTTGTTCGGCGGCGTCATCGGGTTCGCCTTCGCGAGCGTCCGCCGCCGCCAACGGAGCAGGACATGACAGACCCGATCTGGCTGCCCTGCGCGGCGATGGTGGGCCTGACGGCAGCCGTCTGGGTGAAGCTCTACGCGGATCGCCTCGGGGAAATGCGCGCGAAGCGCATCGATCCGCAGGCGTTCGCATCGGTGCACGCCGCCGCCGCTCAGCTGGAGAGAACCGCGGCGGCCGACAACTTCCGCAACCTGTTCGAGGTGCCGGTGCTGTTCTACGTGCTGTGCGTCGCCCTGGTGCTGAACGGCGGGTCGACACCCGGCTTCGTCGCGGCGGCCTGGGCCTACGTCGCCCTGCGCGTCGTGCACAGCCTGGTCCACGTCACCTACAATCGCGTGACGCACCGCTTCCTGGTCTACGTCGCCAGTACGCTGCTGCTGTTCGGGACCTGGGCCGCATTCGTCGCGCGGATCCTGTCGTGAGCGACATCGAGGGGCAATGTCTCTGCGGCGCCGTGCGCTTCGCGATTACGCCGCCCACGCTCTTCTTCGCGCACTGCCACTGCCGCTGGTGCCGCGAGTCGCACGGCGCCGCGTTCGTGAGCTGGGTCGGCGTCGCCGAGGAGCGATTCCGCTTCCTGCAGGGCTCGGCCCAGCCGGCCTGGTACCAATCCTCGACCCAGAGCCGGCGCGGCTTCTGCGCGACCTGCGGTACGACCCTCTTCTTCGCCTCCACGATCTGCCCCGGCGAGATCCACGTCGCGCGCCCGGCGATCCCGGGGCCCGTGGACCGCGGGCCCCAGTGCCACATCTTCTATGACCAGCGCGCGGACTGGGTCGAGCTCGGCGACAGGCTTCCGCGCTTCGACACGGACGACCCCGGGCTCGCGAAGTTCAGGGTCGCGCCGCGCCGGGGGCAAGGTCCCCGGGATTGAAGCGCGGCTCGGAACAGACCGGCCCGCGGCAGACGTAGGCCACCGTCCGTTCGCGCGCTGGCTTGGCCGTCAGGGCATCGGGCAGGTCCTTCGCATCCGTCGGGATCGCGACCGTCATGCGCCGCGGCGCGTATCCGCGCGAAAGCTGCCGCAGCCATTCGGCCGCTTCCCCGCTTTCGCCCCGGATGATCACGATCTCCACCGGGTCCAGCTGCTCATCGAGCGCATTCAGCATGGACGCATGCGCCTGCGGCGCGCGCGCAATCGACGGCAACGCGCCCCGCACGGCGGCTTCCGCCGCGTCGAGGTAGCGCGTGTCGCCGGCGAGCCAGCCGAGGCGCGCGAGCGCCTGCGCAGCGACGCCGTTGCCGGAAGCCATCGATTCGTCGGCGAAACTCTTGGGCCGGTGGAGCGGCGGGTCTTCGCCCTCGGCGGTGAACCAGAAACCGCCTCGCTCGCGGTCCGCAAAGCGGGCGAGCAGCCGGTCCGCGATCTCGCAGGCGAAGCGCAGGTCACCGGCACGGAATCGAGACTGCAGGACCTCGAGCAGGGCATCCAGCAGGAAGGCGTGGTCGTCGAGGTAGGCGGGAAAGCGTGCGACCCCGGCCTTCCAGGCCGCAAGCAACACCCCATCGCGCCAGGCCTCGCGACGCAGGAAGTCGACGGCGCGGACGGCCGCGTCGGTGAGGCGGGGCTCGTCGAGCAGGCGCCCGGCGATCGCGAGCCCGCGGATCATGAGCGCATTCCAGGACGTCAGGACCTTGTCGTCGAGACCGGGGCGCACGCGCCGGCCGCGGGCCGCCAGCAGTTTGGCGCGAGCGGCGTCGAGGAGTGAACCCGCCTTCGACTCGGGAATGTCCATCTCCCGCGCCACTTCGTCGAGCGCGACGAAGGCGTGCAGGTGCCAGGCGCCCTCGAAGTTCGGCTCGCGGTCGAGGCCGAAGCGGCGCGCGAGCACCCGGTACTCGTCCGGCGCGAGCAGGCGCTCGACCTCGTCGCGCTGCCACACGTAGAAGCGCCCTTCGTGGCCCTCGGAGTCCGCATCGAGCGCCGCGTAGAAGCCGCCGCCCGGTGCGCGCATCTCGCGCAGGGTCCAGTCCGCAGTCGCGAGCGCGGCCTCGCGCAGTGCCGCATCCCCGGTCAGCACCGCCGCCTGCGCGCAGAGGGCGAGGAGGGGACCGTTGTCGTAGAGCATCTTCTCGAAGTGCGGGATCATCCAGAACGGGTCCACGGAGTAGCGGCAGAAGCCGCCGCCGAGCTGGTCGAAGAGGCCGCCCTCGGCCATGCGGCGCAGCGTCACGACCGCCATCGACCGCGCTTCGAGGTCCGGTTCCGGATGGCCTGCACCCGGCTGCGATTCGCGCAGCAGCAGCTCGATCGAGGCGGCATGCGGGAACTTCGGCGCGGGCCCGAAGCCGCCGAAGCGCGGGTCGAAGCTCGCCGCGAGCTGGCGCAAGGCCGCTTTGATCGGCTCGCGCGTGAACACGGCGGCCGGCTCCGGCGCCGGCGGCTCGAGCTCGCCGAACACGCCCCGCAGCGCCGCATTCTGCGAGCTGACGCCCGCGCGCTCCGCGCGATAGAAGGCCGCGACCCGCTCGAGGAGGTCCGGGAAAGCCGGCATGCCGTAGCGCGGCACTTTCGGGAAGTACGTGCCGCCGAAGAAGGGCGTCAGGTCGTCCGGCGCGAGGAACATCGTCAGCGGCCAGCCGCCGCCGCGCTGCGTCAGCAGCTGGTGCGCGAGCTGGTAGACCTTGTCGAGATCCGGCCGCTCCTCGCGGTCCACCTTCACATTCACGAACAGCCGGTTCATGACCGCGGCGGTCGCCTCGTCCTCGAAGGACTCGTGCGCCATGACGTGGCACCAGTGACAGGCGGAGTAGCCGATCGAGAGCAGGATCGGCCGGTCGAGCTCGCGCGCGCGCGCGATCGCCTCGTCGCCCCAGGGATACCAGTCGACCGGGTTCGCCGCATGCTGCAGCAGGTACGGGCTCGATTCGTGCGCGAGCCGGTTGCGCGGCCCGGCGGAAGGCTGGCCATGCATGGCGGTGCCGTCGCGGTCGGGTAGAATTGCCTTCACTATAGCCACCGCGCTGCGATCCCGCATGTCGAGCCTGCCAGAATCCGCCGCATCGGCGGCGAGCGTGTTGCCACCGCTCGTGCTGAAGCCGCGGGAGGAGCGCCGCATCCAGGCGGGGCACCTGTGGGTCTTCTCGAACGAGGTGGACACCGCCGCGACGCCGCTCACCGCATTCGCGCCGGGCGATCACGTCGCGGTACGCTCGAGCGGCGACCGCTTCCTCGGCTACGCCTACGTCAACCCGCAGACGCTCATCAGCGCGCGGATCCTGGGCCGACATCCGGAGTACCCGCCCGGCAAGTCGCTGCTCGTGCACCGGCTCAAGGTGGCGCTGTCGCTGCGCGAGCGGCTCCATGCCGCGCCGTACTACCGCCTCGCCTACGGCGAGGGCGACTGCCTGCCCGGCCTCGTGGTCGACCGTTATGGTGACGTCCTCGTCGCCCAGCTCAATACCGCGGGCATGGACGCGATGCGCGCCGACGTCGAGGATGCCCTCGTCAAGGTGGTCGCACCGCGAGCGCTCCTGTGGAAGAACGACTCGCCGATGCGCGAGCTCGAGGGCCTCGAGCGTCGCGTGGAAGCCGCCTTCGGTGAGGTGCCCGCTACCGTCGTCGTCCCCGAGGGCGGGGTCGACTTCCACGTGCCCCTCGCCGGCGGGCAGAAGACCGGCTGGTACTTCGACCAGAGCGCGAACCGCACGCTATTCGCCAGCCACGTGCGCGGCGCGCGGGTGCTCGACGTGTTCAGCTACGCGGGCGGCTTCGGGCTGCAGGCGAAGCGCGCGGGTGCCGCCGCGGTCACCTGCATCGATTCGTCGGCGGGCGCCCTGGCCGCGGCCTCGGCGAGCGCGGCCGCGAGCGGGCTCGAGGTCGAGTTGCTCGAGGGCGACGGATTCGACACGCTGGAGACGCTCGTCGCCGGACGGCGCCGGTTCGATGCGATCGTCGTGGACCCGCCGGCGTTCATCAAGCGCCGCAAGGACCATGCGAAGGGGCTCGCGGCGTACCGCCGCATCAACCAGCTCGCCATGCAGCTGCTCGACCGCGAAGGATTCCTGATGTCCTGCTCCTGTTCGTATCATCTGGCCCCGGGCGAGCTCGTGGACGCGGTCCAGCGCGCCGCGCGCCGCCAGGACCGGTTCGCGCAGCTGCTCGCAGCGGGGGGCCAGGCTCCCGACCATCCGGTGCATCCCGCGATCGACGAGACGCGCTACCTGCGCGCATTCCTGTTCCGCGTGACCGGCTGATGCTTGCCTATCCCGACATGGACCCGGTCGCCTTTGCGATCGGCCCGGTCAAGGTGCACTGGTACGGCCTCATGTACGTGCTCGGCTTCGCGGCCGGCTGGTGGCTCGCGCGGCGGCGGGCCGCGGTACCCGGCTCGACCTGGAAGCCGGTGGACGTCGACGACCTCATCTTCTTCGCCGCGGTGGGCGTCGTCGCGGGCGGGCGCCTCGGCTGGATGCTGTTCTACGGCTTCGACAACCTGCGCGAGGATCCTCTCGCCATCTTCCGCGTGTGGCAGGGCGGCATGTCGTTCCACGGCGGGCTCATCGGCGTGATGTTCGCCGTCGCGCTGTTCGCCCGGCGCCGCGGCAGGCGGATCGCGGACGTCTTCGATTTCACGGCGCCGTTGCCCGCCGTCGGCCTCTGTGCCGGGCGCATCGGCAACTTCATCAACGGCGAGCTCTGGGGCAAGCCGACTGACCTGCCCTGGGGTTTCCTCTACAAGGGCCAGGTGCTGCACCCGTCCCAGCTCTACGAGGCCGCGCTCGAGGGCGTCGTCCTGTTCGCCGTCGTCTGGTGGTTCACGTCGAGGCCCCGGCCGCGGCTCGCGCCGTCGGGCCTGTTCCTCGCGCTGTACGCGGTCTTCCGCATCGCCGTGGAGTTCGTGCGCGTGCCGGATGCCGACATCGGCTATCTCGCCTTCGGCTGGCTCACGATGGGCCAGGTCCTTTCGCTGCCGGTGCTCCTGGCGGGCCTCGCGATGCTCGGCTGGGCGTACACTCGCCGGGAGCCCTCCGGGAACTACGCCTGATGCACGCCTACCTCGACCTCCTGCGCCACGTGCGCGAGCACGGCAGCCGCAAGACGGACCGCACCGGGACCGGGACCCTGTCGGTCTTCGGCCGGCAGCTGCGCTTCGACCTCGCGGCCGGGTTTCCGCTCGTCACCACGAAGCGCGTGCACCTGAAGTCGGTCATCGAGGAGCTCCTGTGGTTCCTGCGCGGGGAGAGCAACGTGCGCTCGCTGCAGGAGAAAGGCGTCACGATCTGGGACGAGTGGGCCGACGAGTCGGGCGAGCTCGGCCCGGTCTACGGCCGCCAGTGGCGCGCCTGGGCGACGGCCGATGGGAGTCACGTGGACCAGCTCGCGCGCGCGATCCAGCAGCTGCGCCGCGACCCGGATTCGCGGCGCATCATCGTGAGCGCCTGGAACGTCGGCGAACTCGAGCGCATGGCGCTCGCGCCCTGCCACGCGTTCTTCCAGTGCTACGTCGCGGACGGGCGCCTGTCCCTGCAGGTGTACCAGCGCAGCTGCGACATTTTCCTCGGCGTCCCGTTCAACATCGCTTCCTACGCGCTGTTGACTCATGTCCTGGCGCAACAGTCCGATCTCAAGGTCGGCGAGCTCGTGTGGACGGGCGGCGATTGCCACCTGTACCTCAATCACCTGGAACAGGCGGACATCCAGCTCGCACGCACGCCGGGCCGGCTGCCGACGCTCGCCCTGCTGCGCCGGCCTCCCGACGTCGCGGAGTACCGCTTCGAGGACTTCCAGGTGCTCGGCTACGAGCCCCAGGCGGCGATCCGGGCACCTGTCGCGGTCTGATTCCCGGCTATGACACGGGACGCGGTCGCGATCGTCGCGATGTCGGACAACGGCGTGATCGGCCGCGGCAACGGCCTGCCCTGGCGCCTGCCCGACGACCTGAGGCGCTTCAAGGCGCTCACGATGGGCCACCCGCTGCTGATGGGGCGGCGCACCCACGATTCGATCGGACGCGCGCTGCCCGGGCGCAGGAACCTCGTGCTGACGCGCAACCCGCGCTGGGAGGCGCCGGGCTGCGAGCGGGTCGGCTCGATCGCCTCAGCGCGCGAGCGCACCGCGGGGGAGACGCTGTTCGTCATCGGCGGCGCCGAGGTGTTCTCGCTCAGCTGGCCCATCGTCGGCCGGCTCGAGCTGACCGAAGTCCATGGCGACTTCGAGGGAGACACGTTCCTCGAGGGTTTCGACCGGCGCGCGTGGCGCGAGGTCTTCCGGGAAGCGCATCCGGCGGACGAACGGCACGGGACGCCGTTCAGCTTCGTCACGCTCCTCAGGGACGGCTGAGCGCGAACCTCGCCGTTCCCAGGACACGCCCGCCCGCGCGCAACTCGAGCTGCAGCGGCGCAGCGCCGTTGAAGTCCACCGTCGCGTACTCGCGGCCGGCCGGCAGGCGAACGATGAGCTCGCCGTCCGCGGAACGGAGCGACGCGCCCGCTGCGCTGCCGGCGAAGGACGTCGTGGACGGGTCGAACTTCACCGCGACCTCGAAGGGCATGCCCGCTTCCGAGTGGAGGTCGAGCTGCAAGCGGTCGCCGTCGCGTCGGAGCAGGGCGTCGACGGCGATCCCTTCGGCCTGCATGGATGCGCGGGACTCCTGCGCCCCGGCTCCGGCGATCTCGGGACCGCGGCCCGCCTGCAGCGATCCCTGCAGTTCGGTGCCCGGTGCGTGGCCGTCGCTCATGACGTAGGCGAGTCCGACGATCAGGAGACCGCCTGCGACTGCCGCGGCGAGGCGCTGTGCCGTTTCCCAGCGGCGCGGGACGCGGGTGTCGCTACGCCGTCCGGTTCCCACGGATCCGGCGACGATGGCTTCACGCATGCCGGCGGGCGGCTCCGCGGCCGGGATCTCGCGCAGGAGCCTGTCCGTGCGTGCGTAGTTCTCGTGCAGCCGCCGCGCGCCCGCGTCCTGCAGCAGGATGCGGGCGAGCTCCGCCCGCTCGGCCGCGGACAGCTCGCCGTCCAGCTGGGCCTGAATAAGTTCCTCGAGCCGGGCGCGTTCCATCTCAGGTCACCCCGCGCGCGGCCAGCTGGTCCTTGAGGACCTGGCGGGCCGAGTACAGGCGCGACTTGACGGTCTTCGCGTCGACTTCCAGCACCTCCGCGATGTCCTCATAAGGCAGGTCGACGAAGTAATGGAGCACGATGACGGACCTGTACTCCGGCTTGAGCCGCCGCACGGCAGCCAGGACCGCCTCACGGCCCTGTCCCGCGGCCAGCACGTCCAGGGGACCCGCATCCTCGGCCGGCAGGCGCTCGTCGACCGGCTCCGCGTCGCGGCCGTGCGAACGCAGGATGTTCAGCGACTCGTTGATCGCCATCCGGTAGATCCAACTGTAGAACTTGTATTTCGGGTCATAACTGGAAAGGTTCTGCCAGGCCTTCATGAAGACAGACTGTGCGATATCGCGGGCGTCCTCCGGGTTGCGCAGCATGCGCAACGCCACGTTGTAAACGGGCTTTTCGTACTGCTGGACGAGCGCGGCGAAGGCCTGCGGATCACCCGCCAGGCAGTCCCGGACCCTTGTTGCGTCGACGTTCTCGCCCATTGGTAATTACACGTCAGGACCGGGCAAGTTGGAGGGGCTTGGCGGGGAGGCCCGCCGCCCGGACCCTGCTACGTTATGCCCGAAATCCCTTACCATCCCGTGGCGGCGTGCGGCGACGGTTGCCGGCTCAGTGGGACCACTGTAGCGTCCGTGCGCGGCGCGCCACAAGCGCCGCGCGCCCGGGCAGCGATCCGGGCGTCGCAAGGGAAGGGGGGCGTCCAGACTCGTGACTATGTCGACATTCCTGCAGGCGGCCGGGGTTGCGATGATCCCTTCGGTGGTCTGGGGCTGGTTCTTCGTTTCACGTAATCCCGAGTCCCGCCAACTGGTTGTGGTGACCTTCCTGCTCGGCACCCTGGCCGTGGTGCCCCTGCTGCTCTTCATGGCGGGCCTCGGTATCCAGCTCCAGACCTACGAGGCGGCCGCCGCACAAGGCGTCAGTGAATACTCGTTCCAGCAGGCGCTGGGGCTCCTTGCCTTCCTGGCGGCCGTGGCGCTGGTGCTGGTCGGTGTCTTCAAGCTGTTCCACATGATTGCGCGGCGCGTCAGGCACCACGCGCTCCGCTTCGGCGCCATGCTGCTCGCGGCGGGGCTGCTGCTCGCCGCGACCCTGAGCCACGACCAGCTGCGGGAGAACCTGGGGGCGCTCGGCGGCCCGCTCGCGGACATGTTCCATTTCCTCGTGGTCTTCTGCCTGTTCATGTTCCTGCTGGAGAAGCTCTCCGCCCGTACCGTCGCCAACGTCGCCGTCGCGGCCCTCGCCGCCGTGCTCGTGCTCCTGACGGTCACCGCGCGCACGGGTTTCGGGGCGGGCGGCAGCGCCGAGCTGAGCTCGATATCCACGATATTCAGCCTTCCGTTCGAGCTCGAGATCGCCGAACAGGACAGCCTGACGCTGCGCATCCTGGATTTCATGCAGGTCTACGTGACCTTCGCGGTGACGGCGATCAGCACGCTCCTGACCGTCGCGCTGGTGCACCTGATCTACCTGCTGCATGAGAACCG
>DATEEF010000106.1:0-29749 GCA_035281265.1 Steroidobacteraceae bacterium | reverse complement strand
GGCTACGGCTACCTGCGCCGGCCGGATGGCGCGCTCGAGCCCTACGGACACACGATCGCAGCGATCGGCAAGCCCTCCTCGCCGCAGCCGATGGCCAAGCCCGGCAGCGAGACGACGCCACCGACGATCAACAATCGCGATCCCGCCAATGGCGCGACGATCGGGGCGTCCTACACCTTCAAGGCTACCGTTACGGACGCTTCCGGAATCCGCTCCGTCAACTTCCGGGTCGGGCCCGCGGGCGGGCAGCAGCGGTCATTTGCCGCCACGGCCGGCGCGAACAACGTCTACAGCGTCGCGCTGACGGGGTTCACCAACGGCAACTGGACCTGGTCCATCGTCGCCAAGGACACGCTAAACAACACCGCGACCTCCTCGCTGACGTCATTCACGGTTGACACGAGCGGCGGCGGTGGCGGCGGCGACGTCGTCCCGAACGCCGAATACACCGATGGCGGTGCCATCCAGAACGCGACCGGCCGGATCTACTTCGAGATGCCCTCGAACTCGCGACGCACGCGCTGGGCGGGATACGTCTGCTCGGGCACGGTAGTGGCGGATGCGACGACTGGCCGTTCGATCGTGCAGACGGCCGCGCACTGCGTCTATGACGACGCGTACAAGGCGTTCGCGCGCAACGTGCTCTTCATCCCGAACCAGGCGGGAACCACGGGGTCGGGCACCGACCTCAATTGCAGCAACGACCCGCTCGGTTGCTGGACGCCGTCGTTCGGCGTCGTGGACACCGACTGGACGACGCGCACCTTCCCCGACAACGTCGCGTGGGATTACGCGTATTACGTGTTCGGCAGCTCGTCTCACTCCGGCAACGGCGGCGGCTCGAGCCTCGTGCTCGACTCGGCGGTCACGCCAATCTCGGTCAGCTTCGCGACGCCGAACTTCGAAGTCGGCAACAGCGATACGGACCGCACGACTGGCCTTGGCTATTCCTACGACGTGGATCCACAGTTCATGTACTGCTCCGAGGACATGGAGCAGCTCGATTCGGCGAACTGGTGGCTGCCGAGCTGCGACCTGTCGGGTGGGTCATCGGGCGGTCCCTGGATGCAGCCATTCACCAACGGCAACGGCTCGCTGATTTCGGTCAACTCGTGGGGCTACACGGGCTCGCCGGGAATGGCGGGGCCGAAGCTGAGCGGAACCAGCGCGTCCTGCGTATTCGGAGCCGCGAAGTCGACGGCATTTGCCGGCGTTCCGACGGCGGACGGCGACGAGGGTGTCACGGCCCCCGGCTGCTGACGATCCTGCATTCGTGTCGACATCGGGCCGGGCATCCGCCAGGGTGCCCGGCCCGACTTTTTCTGGCGGCCGCCTCGGGCTGGTGGATATCGGGCAGCGTTCTAGGGCTACCGTACACGGTTACGGACTGGGCAACTAGCGCGGAACCAGCGCGACGACGCGCGTCGGCCCGCCCGAGCCGCCCGCGATCTTCATCGGCAGCGCGACCAGGACCGCGCCGCGGGGCGGCAGGGCCTCGAGGCCCGTGATGTTCTCGAGGCCCGGCACGTTCGCCGCCGCGGCGATGCGGTGCACCGGGAAATCGGCGGCCGGCCCGTAATCGATCGACGCCGTGTCGATCCCGAGCAGCGCGACCTTCCGCTCCTCGACGAGCATTCGCGCGACCTCGGCGCCATACGACGGGAAGTGCAGTTTCGTCGCATCCGTCGCGTGGCCGAGATAGGCCGCCGCATCGGGCCAGCGGCGCGACCAGCCGGTCCGCACCAGGACGCGCATGCCGGCCTCGATCTTCCCGTGCTTCGCCTCGAACGCCAGCACGTCCTCCGGTGTCACACGGTAATCGCGCTCGGCAGCGGCCTTGTCGCTGACGTCGATCACGACGGCCGGTCCGACCAGCCGCTCGAGCGGCACCTGTTCCGCCGTCTGCCGGTCGCGGGCGAAATGGATCGGCGCATCCAAGTGCGTGCCGCCGTGCTCCGGCGTGCAGAACATGTTGGCGGAATAGAAGAATCCCGCTTCCGTCTCGCCGTAGTGCAGCTGCTTCAGGTCGAAATGCGTCGGTCCCGACGGCCAGAAGACCGTGTCCTTGTCATAGGCATGCGTGAGGTCGATAAGGCGATATTGCTGGAGATCGAGCGGCTCGGCCGAAACGCGCACTGCCAGCAGCGCGCCGGCGCAGCACAGGAGCAGGATTCGCATCAGCATGCCCTGAGGATTTCGGCGCCTAGCGGAACCAGCCCGTATTCATCCGCACGCCGAGCGAGTAGACATCGTTGTCGATGTCCCCCGTCGTGTTGCTGGTTCCCACGTCGAAGTAGCGGTCCCAGGCCAGGCGCACGGCGAAGTGCTTGCCAAAGGCATATTCCGCGCCGATACCAAGCAGCGGATCGAACTTCTGCGAGTCCTGGCTGTCCTGCCCGGACTGGCCATCGATCGTCACTCGCGCCCTGCCCTTGGCGTTGAGCAGCGAGAAACCGGCGCGTCCGAACACCGAGAACCGCTCGCCGATCGGCCAGATTCCGAGTGCCGAAAACACCGGACCGGCGGCCGAGCTTTCGAGTGTCACTTCGGCGTCGGCCTGGTCCCCGCTTTCGTCCTCGAGCGTGGCGGTGAAGTCGTAGGTCGTCGAGCCGAGATCGACATAGGCGAATTCCAGCGCGAAGTAGTCGTTCAGCTGGTAGCCGCCGCCGACTCCGAACCCGGTGTCGGAGTCGTCGATGTCGGCCGCCGAATCGAGTACCTCCACCCCGTTCGCTTCAAAGAACGCAACGAGATTGTCAGTCGCCTGGTTCTCGCTCGCGCCGGAGGCGCTGGATTCACCCCCGAAGGCGAACAGGTACCAGCCGGGCTCCATGGCTTGCGCGGATGACGCAAAAAGGACGCCCACGCAGGCAAGCGCGGTCAATGGCGACTTCGAGCTCATTTGGATCTCCCCCCATCGAAAGGATTTCGAGCCTGCACGTATCGTGCAGTGCCCGGAACTACGTAGCATCGACCATGCCGCCGTCATGGAGTTCACAGTCTTGTGTGAAAAAACCAACGGAACGCGCGAAGCCGGTCGAAAGCGATGGAATCCGGGCGTATCAGCCACCCGCGAGGTTGCCACAGCCCGTTGCAGATGGCGCTGGTCAGCGAAATCCGACTGCCTTTCCGGCGGCGGCACTCTTGCCGGGCGACCCGGGTCGTACGATAAGTTGTCCAGCATGCACGACGTGATGCGAACCAGAGCTCTTCCAGTCCTGTTCCTGCTGCTCTGCGGCTGCGGGGGCAGCGATGACGGCGACAACGGTTCCGGTAACCCGGATCCGCCGGATCCGCAGCGCGGAGACCTGATCGGCGAGGCGACGCTGGTCGCGTCCTATACGCCCGACGAGCTGCTGGCTCTTGCAGGCGCGGCTGACCTGACGGAGCTGCTCCTCGAGGAAGTCCTGACGCCGGAATGCACGATCGACGTCTATCACTACGAATACCAGACTGTCGATCCGGCGGGCGAGATCACGCCCGCCTCCGCCGCCCTCATGGTGCCCAACGACGCGGCGACGGCCTGCCAGGGCGAGCGCCCGGTCGTCCTGTACGCCCACGGCACGAACATCGACGAGGCATTCAACATCGCCGACCTCGGGAACAACAGCGAGGGCCTGTTCATCGCGGCCGTGTTCGCGGCGGAAGGCTACATCGTGGTGGCGCCGAATTACGTGGGCTACGACACGTCCACGCTCGGCTATCACCCTTATCTCAATGGCGACCAGCAGTCCAAGGACATGATCGATGCACTCGCCGCTGCGCGCAGTTCACTGCCTGCAGCGGATTCGCCCGATACAACGGACGACGGCCGGCTGTTCGTCACCGGATACTCGCAGGGCGGCTATGTCGCGATGGCGACGCACCGTGCGCTGCAGGACGAAGGTGAAGCCGTCACCGCGTCGGCGCCCATGTCCGGTCCGTACGCGCTATCCGCCTTCAGCGACGCCATCTTCCAGGGCCGCGTGACAGGTGGCTCGCCCGTGAACCTGACCCTCCTGCTCACGAGCTACCAGAACGCGTATGGCGACATCTACGCGCAAACGACCGACGCCTACGAGGCCCAGTACGCCGCCGACATCGAAACGCTCCTGCCGAATTCCTCCTCGCTGAGCGATCTCGTGGACCAGGGCCTGCTCCCCGATGACGCCCTCTTCAGCAGCACGCCGCCGGATCCGGCTTATGCGGACATCACGCCAGCCACGACACCACCGAGCCTGGCGCCGGTGTTCGCCCTCGGCTTCGGCACCGATCACCTGCTGACCAATGAATTCCGGCTCGCTTACCTGCAGGATACGGAAAGCCATCCGGACGGCGGCTTCCCGACGCGGTCCGACGGCCTGCCGCCTGCCGACGCTGAGAATCCGCTACGCCAGGCGCTGGCGGCCAACGACCAGCGCGCCTGGACGCCGACATCGCCCATGCTCCTCTGCGCGGGCCACGGCGATCCCGCCGTGCTCTACCTCAACACGGAACTCATGCAGGAGTTCTGGGCGGCGGAAACGACGGTCACCGTGCTCGACATCGATTCCGACGTCACGAGCGACGATCCATTCGAGCTGCAGAAGCTCCAGTTCGCCGCCGCGAAGAGCATCCTCGACCTCATCGGCGGCGACAACGAAGTGCTCGAGAACTATCACGCAGGGCTGGTGGCCCCGTTCTGCCTGAGCGCCGCCCGGTCGTTCTTCGGCGGGTTCTGAACCCTAGCGGGCCATTCGCGCGGCCGCACTGCCCTCGATGCGGCTGAGTCGCGCCACCCCTACGGCGTATGAGGAGTCCGCGCTATCGCGGTCCGGTTTCTCGATGCTTCGGTACGACGTGGTCGCCGACCTGTTCTCGCCCAGGGACTCGGCGATCAGTCCGCGGATCAACCAGATGTTGCCGCTCAAGGGGTCCTCTCTCGGGTGGTCTTCGAGCATCTGCAGCAGGACGCGTCGCGCCTCGGAGACGCGGCCCTGGTCTGCGTACAAGCATGCGAGCGTGTGCGCCGATGCGTAGTTGCGCCGTTGCCCCTGCATGTGCGCGTTCTCTGCCGCCTTGATCGCGAACTGGTCCACGGCGCCTGCAACGAGCGCCTGCCAGGCATAGCTGTTGAGCTGCATCGCATTCGCCGTGCCCTGCCGCACCTCCGCCGCCCAGGTTTCCAGCGCGTCGGCAAACCGACCTTGACCATTGAGAGCGCGGACGAGCGCCTGCTTCGCGCCGCTGTCGCCCGGACGTTGTGCCATCCAGTCGCGGCTGGCGCGCTCCGAATCATCCCACCGACCTGAAATTGCGTATGCCTGGGCCAGCATGCTGTGGGCTTCCATGGATCCCGGCTTGAGCCGGCCGAAGGCTTCCGCTGCCACAAGCGCGGCCGCGCCGTCGCCCGCATCCCGGGCCACCGCGAACCGCACGAACTCGAGAATTTCCTGCTGCGTGGCGGTGCCGATCCCGTCGGCCGCACGCCTCAGATCCTCGGCCTTGACGGTCTCGGGAGCGGCGACGACCAGGAGGGCCAGTGTCGCGACGCGCAGAGCGGCAGGGTCGCCCAGTGCCTCCGCATTCGGCAATGCCGCCAGGAAGTTCTTGTAGGGACCGTACTCACTGTTGGAATAGGAAGTGATATCGGCTTTCACGGCCGCTACCCACTCGCCGGCGGCAGCCACGTCACCGGCATCCAGCAGACTCAGAGCCTCCCACGCGACAGCCGGCGAGTAGGGATACATCGCAAGCATCTTCCAGGACGAGTCCTCCGGCACGAGAATGAAGCCGCCAACGCGCGTACCGCCCACGGTCACCATTACGCGCTTCGCCGACCTCGCAAACGCCGTTTCCTGAAAGTCCACGTTGCTGAGGACCATGTCGCGTATGAACGCCGGATCTCCGCCGATCCGGCTTACAGCGGCCTGCGAAACAAACTCGATTGCCGACTTGAACTCCTTCATGACTGCGTCAAAATTGCTTTCCTGCCGGGCCCGTTCGCTCAACCAGGGCGACAGGTCCTTCTTTTCGATGGATTCGCGGAACATCAGGCGAACCAGTGACTCGGCCGTTCCCGAGGCCGTGGATTCCGGATCCGGCAGCTCCTCCACGCGGGAGATGTTCTCCAGCATGGCCACTATCGGGGCGGAATCCTGAGGCAATTCCTCGATGCCGATAGCGGCCACCATCGCCCGCGCTTCGTCGTACTGTCTTTGGGCCAGGAGCAGCGCCATGGTCGCAGCTACGCGTGCGCGATGGCCGGCCGCATTGGTGCGAGTCGCGTCCTCCCGCAATGCGGCGTCCGGCCCGACGGTCATGACTCGCGCCGCGAGCAGCATCATCGCGGCGAATTTGTCATCGTCGGCCGCACCCGCCGTGCTGACGACCTCGTCGTATTTCTGCCGATGCCAGAGAGCATTGAGGAGCGCTTGCTTGCCGAACTCCCAATCCGGCCGCCTTGCGACCACTTCTTTGTAGCTCTCGATGGCGACATCGAGGTCCGAGCCGGTGCCAAAACGTACGCCGGCGGGGTTGACCTCAGCCGCCGCGCCCAGGTTCACGCGAAACTCAATGCCGTCGGGATCGAGCTTGATCGCTTCGCGGAAGGCGCGGATCGCGCCGTCCCGGTCGAATCCCTTGCCGAAACGCCTGCCCAGCCCGTCATGCAAGCGAGCGACGCCGAGGATGTTGAAGGCCCAGGCACTCTTTGGCTCGATTTCCGTCGCGCGCAGCGCCTGCGACTTCGCTTCGTCGACAAGCCCGAACTCGATGAATTGCGCTGCCGCACGGACACGGTGAATCGACTTCTTCGGCTCGGCCGCGATCAGCTCCGAATGACGGCGCACTGCGTCGGCAGGCTTCCCGTTGCGCGCGAGCTGCCAGGATTCGTGGTCGAACCGGACCGTCAGGACGAGCGAGCCTTCTTCCGCCAGATAGGCTTCCCGGAACGCCCGGCCCTCGGCGGCCGAATAGCGGCCTCGGACGGAATCAGTGCGTATCGTGGCGGTGAACGAGCCGTCGGCTTCCTCGCGGTAGGTTTGCCTGTAGATCAGGGGGCCAAGACTCTTTTCGACGTCCTTCGGCACGGCCCGCAACCTGAATCCTTTCGGGGCCACGACCTTGACCTGCAACTCGGATTGGAAGGGCTGGAAGACCCAGTCCAGTGTCCGCGTGGCCGGCACGGATTCCGGCGATGCTTTGTCATCATCCGCCAGACCCTTCTTGACCGGGTCCTTGTTGCGCAGTCCGTACGGAATGCCGACGAACAGATCGCCGAGCGACATGGCGACGCCGGTCTCCTGCAAGTTGGTCGCCGCCGCTTCGACCTTGCCCAGGTCGAGCTTGGTGACAATCTCACCACTCGCGGGATCCTCGCGAACCTCGAAGCCCGTGGCGGTCTTCGCCGAGTAGTTCGTGCGGTATTGCTCCAGCAGGCTGTCGCGGCCTGACTTGTTTTCGCTGTCCACAAGCTGCCGGTAAGCGGATGCGGTCGCACCATTGAAGCGTGCTTCGACCCGGATGTCGCCCCATCCAATCTCGGCCAGGCTCACTTCTCGCCGCTCGAGTTCCCGGCTCTCGGCGGGGACCATCTCCGGCGTGCGGACGAGCGCCCGCTGTGCCGGCCCGATCAGCAGCGCCCACCGGCCGGTGTTGTCGTAATGAACCTCGCCGGCACCCAGGTACTCGGCCGTCGCATCGATCCAGAATCCGTCGTCTCCGGGTACGTGGACGATCATGTGATTGAAGCCGCCGATTCCCGGCAGGTCGGGGTCGATGTCCGCACCCGTTCCCGAGTTCAGCAGCACGACCTGGGCCGGCATGCCCACAGCCCGGAGCATCGACGCGAGGACGACGGACTTGTCCTTACAGTCGCCGTAACGCCGTTCCAGCGTCACCGCCGGCGGGTTCGGCACGATGTCGCCCTGCCCGAAAAAAACGCCCGTGTAGCGGACCCGCTCGTGCAGGATGCGCAGCAGCGCGGCCAGCCGCTGCCGTGGATCGGCCGGCAACTCGCCGGGCAACAGCGCGCGAACATCGTCGGGACGGATGGCGGGTTCGACGAGCTTCCCATACTGCGTGGCAACTTCTTCCCAGGACCTGCCTGTCGAAAAGATGAGCCGCGGCCAGAGCTGCACGTCGCCGGCGGATTCGACGTAGGCATCGTCCCAGGCCAGCGAGATCGGTCCCTGCCTCAGCGTGAACTCCCGGGCGCCTGCCCGCTCGCCGGTTGATATGACCGCATCCGGAAGCAGCCGGGTCTCGTGACTGAACGGGAGATCCTTCGGCGTGATAATCGTGATCGACGTGCTCTCGACGGCGCCATGCGAGCCGACGGCGACCGTGAACGAGCTCCCCGATGAAAACTGCGGCTCGATGTCAGCAACGATCGTCAGTAGCTCTACGACACTGCCAGGGGCGATCGCGGGCAGCGGGCCGCGCAGGTAGTGGAGGTCGTCGAACTTCCGCGCATCGCCCGTTGCGATCGTTTCGTCAGCGAGCGTTGCCGGATCGAAGAGATGCTCACGTCCGTCCGGGGTGACCACCCGCGCGCGAAGCTCCGGTTTCTTCTGCCGGTAGGGTTCCCATTGCGACCCGATCTGGCCGTAGTCCTCGACCGCCTCGGTCGAGTCGATGCGGTAAATTTGGTGAGTCGTGAGCGTGAGCCGGTGATCCTCGTCGAACTCGTAGCGAACGGATTCCCTTTGGAAGGTCACGACGAAGTCGTCGCTCGCTGCCGGCGACGCTGCCAGCTCGAGCAGAGCGGCCGGGGGCAGGGAAAATGGTGCGATGTCCGGCGTCTCGGAGCCCGCCGGCCCGGCTGCCATGCTGCAGCATGCGATCGCAACCCACGCCGCGATGCGGAGATGGATGTTCGGCATCAGCTTGCGCATCCCGGTTCGTTCCCCTCGACAGAGGATAGGCAGATTGGCAGCCTGATACCGGTTCTTTCTGGAAAATGTGATTCGGGTCCCCTCGGAGCGCATTTTGTCAAAGTGGCGGGTCCGGCATGCCGGGGGCATGCGGAATGCAAAGCTACCTTCCATTGGATTCAACCACTTGCCTACAATTTGAAGTCAGGCCGAACTCAGCTGGAACCTAGAGGAACCAACCGGATAGCGGTCCACCATGAAAGCATTCCGTGTCCAGCGCTGCTTGGCCGTGCTCCTGGCAGGGTTGCTTTCAGCCTGCAGCGATAGCGATTCCGGCGGCGATCCGCCGTCGCCCGAGCCGATGGTCCTGACGCGCGTGATGGGCGGCCAGCTGGCGGATCTGGTCGTGTCCGGACAATTCGCCTACGTCGCGACCGGTCGCGTGATCGCGACCTGGGACTTCAGCGACACCCGTGCGCCGACGCAGGTCGGCGCAGTAGCCCAGCCGGCGGGCGGCCTGATCACCGGTCTCGCCTTGCATGGTGACCACCTCTACGCGAGCTGGCGGACCGGCGACGACACGAGCGGAGTGGCGATCTATTCGCTGGCCGATCCTGCGCAGCCCGCCTTCGTCAGCGAAGCCCTCATGGACGCGGACTTCAGCCATGCAGGCGCGATTGCGGCGGCCAACGGCCATCTGTTCGTCTTCGATTCCGAGAACGGCATCTGGGTCAGCTCGCTGGCCGAACCCGAAGCGCTCGGCTTCAGCACGGACGGAACGGGCCTCGGCGGCGCCTTCGATCGCACGTTCGTCGACGGCAACCTGATCCATGTATTCGGCCGGAGTTTCATCGGCAGCGCGGTCCTCACGACCTATGACGTCACGACGCCCGGGACGCCGCAGGAGCTCCAGACATTCTTCGGCGACGGCATCGACATTTTCGACCTGCGATTCGACGCGCCATTTGCCGTCGGCTTCGGCGCCAAGCTGAGCGTGCTGGATCTCTCGAATCCCGATGTCGTCGTGCCGCGAGGCAGCGCCGATACGCTCGCCATGACGGGCATCGTCAACGCGACGAATGCCTACGGGCTCGGGTTCGAGGGGCTCGACGTCTGGGACATCGCCGACCCCGACAATCCGGCCCAGGTCGACAGCCTCGACATCGAGACTTTCGGGGCCGCGGCCACGGCCACCGTGGACGGCGGCGCCCTGATGCTGACGACGACCGACCGTTTCGTGTTCCTCGACACGTCGACGCCGCTGGCTCCCGCCGTCGCGGGCAGCGCGCTGATGTCCGGCAGCGTCGATGCGTACGACGCCGCGACCGTCGGTGACAGCGTGCTGTTCCTCCAGCAGAACTACGGCCTGGCCGTCGCGGATGCCGCCACGTTGCAGGTCCTCGCGCGGTACGAGTTCGACCTGCCCGCCACGCCGCAGGACCGCGTGTTCAACGACATGCATGTGGACGGCAATCTTGCCTATCTCGCGGCCTGGGGGTTCGGCCTGATCGTGGCGGACGTGTCCGACCCTGCCGCGCCGGCGGAAGTCGCGCGCCTGCCGGCGGCCTTCGCGCATACGGTCGCCGTGGCCGACGCCCGCGCCTATGTCGCCAGGAATACGAACGGCCCGGAGTTTGGCGTCGTGGACGTCTCCGATCCGGCCAACCCGGGATTCCTCGCCAGCTATGCCCTCTCCTTCACGCCCGCGCAGCTCGCGGCGCGCGACGGCAACCTGTATGTCGCCGGCTATCCGAATGGCGACCTGTCGTCAGTAGGCCTGCGGATCATCGACGTGAGCGACGCGGCGAACGCGATTGAACTCGGGTTCTACGACGAGGATTGCCCTGCGGCCTTCGAGGTGAAGCTCGTGGAGGAGCTTGCTTACCTTGCCTGCAGCAATGGACTGCACATCGTCGATGTCTCGGATCCGGTCGCACCGGTGCGCGTGGGGTACGCGGCGGCCGATGACCTGCTCGACGTCCACACCAGCCTCGAGGTGCGCGGCGATCGAGCCTGGTTCGGGAGTCCGGCCGGCATCCTCGAGCTGGACGTCACCGACCCGACGAATCCGGTCTCGCTGGCCGTGACGGAAACGGGCTTCTACGGCCCGATCAACCTGCGCGCGATCGGCGACAACCGCGTCATCGGAATGTTCGGCATCACCGGCGTTCACGTCTTCGAAGGTGCTGCGAGCGACTAATGTCGTGGTCGCGGGACACGCGGACGCGCCCAAAGTAAAGCGGCCCGCTCGCGCGGGCCGCCATCCTGAAAGGCAAGGCGAGCCGCGGCGCGGCCCGCAGACTGCGAGTCAGCCAGTCATGCGTCGAGAATCGGCCGGAAGCCGCCCCAGAACATGCGCTGCCCGTCGAAAGGCATCTTCTCGCCTTCGTACTTCATGCGCTTGTCTTCCATGATCTTCGGCCAGGCCGCGTCGCGGGTGGCCTTGTCGGGCCATTCGACGAACGAGAAAACCACGGTCTCGCCGTCCCTGGCTTTCACGGCGCGCTTGAAGTCCGTCACCTCGCCGTCGGGCACATCGTCGCCCCAGGCCTCGACGACGCGCGTCGCGCCGTACTCCTTGAATACCTTGGCCACCTTGCTGGCCATCTCCCTGTATGCCTGCTTGTTGCTGGTGGGCACCGCCAGCACGTAGCCATCGGCATAGCCCGACGGCCCCTTGCCCGCCTCGTCGACGATCGCGTCGAAGCCGCCGAAGATCACGCGCTTGCCGTCGAACGGCATGTTCTCGAACATGTCCTTCATCCGCGGGTCGTCCTTCATCTTCCTGTTGGCGGCCTCGTAGGTCGCCTTGTCCGGGTATTCCATCCAGGAGAACACGACGGTTTCGTCGTCCTTCGCCTGCACGGCGCCCTGGAAATCCGTCAGCTTGCCCTTGGGCACGTCGTCGCCCCAGCCCTCGACCACGCGCTTCACGCCGAACTGCCTGAAGAACGGCACGGACTTCGACGCCTGCTCCCGGTACTTCTCCAGGTTGGCGGTCGGCACGGGTGTCACAAATCCCTGGACATAGTTCATCGTTGCTCTCCTTGCAGTTGAGTCTGTTTAGCCGACACCACAACTGCTGTTGAGTTCCGAGGTTTCATGAAACTGAAACATCGATCGTCTGTCAGCGAAGCGTTGGACCCCAGCAGCAAAAAAGGGTTGGCACTCGCGTGCCAACCCTGGTTTCAGGACGAAGCGGGTTTCGCCTCGTGACTAATTCTCCTGGTCGTCGGGGATGCCGTCCACGTCGGCATCGGGGAACCAGCCGATGTCGCGGAAGAGCTCGAGCGTCAGGTCCTCCGGCGCCGAGACTTCGTGCGTCAAGTCGTCGTTGATCGAAGGCTCCATCAGGAGATTGGGGCTCGCAACGGAGTCGTAGTGCGAAACCGACGACCCGCCGACCAGCGGGTTCGGGGCATACAGCCGCGCCCGGCCCTCCGGATCGGCGCCCGCGCGCACGTTCGGATCGACGATGAGCGCAGCCGTCACGCCGGATCCGAGCTGGCCGAGGATGCTGAGTCCGTCGGCTCTGGTCAGGCTGACCGCCGGAATCGTCACGAAGGCACCGTTCACGCCATCATCCGCCATGCCGGGCGGTGCCGCGTCGGCATTCGCCGCCTGGTTGTAGATCATGACGGCACTGGCGCCCGCGTTCGTCGCATTGCGGGACTTCAATGCGAATCCGCAGGTGCCGCGCTCGACCAGGGCGATGTTGCCGGCAATCGCCGCAGCGTTGGTGAACGCCGTGCAGCCGTCGGTCGTGGATGGACCGTCCGTGTTCGCCGCATCCTGAGCCGCCACCACCGGATCAATGACATTCGGGCTGCCAACCGGTGGTCCAAATGCCGCGGTGCCGAACTGGTAAGTGCGGGCAATCGACGCCGGCGAGAGGACGTCGACCTGCGGATTCCCCAGCTCCAGGACTTGTGGCACCGCGTCAATGACGGTCTGGCCGATCCAGACGAGATTGCCGAAGTTGATCGCCGACGCGGCCACCTGCTGGTTCGACATCTGCGGCCACGTGAGGTTGACGGTGCGGTCGAACAGGTGCCGGGCGTAAATGTCGGTACGTCCCTGGAACGGTGTCCCGGTGGACCGGTTGTAGAAGGTCTGGAAATTGAGGCCATGCCCGAACTCGTGGAGCAATACGGCCACGAGGTCCGGCTGTGCCCCATGATTGTTGTTGAGTCCCAGGTAGAAATTGAAGTCGCTGTTGAACTGGGCGTTGATGTCGTTCGTGCTCGGCTCCAGGTCCACGCCAGCACGCTTGTTCGCGAGCGCCGCGCCGTACCAGGTGTCAGCGAACTCCGCGCCGGGGAATTGCCCGACGCCGGCGAAGTCGCGGGACGCCGAGATGGCACCCGCGCTTCCCAGCACGTTCGGCGCCAACTGATTGAATGCGGCCTGGATGCGGATCGTGACGTTGCTGTCGAGCGTCTCGCCCCAGATCTTCGCGGCATGCTGGAACGCGATCAGCCGCTGCGCACCGAGCGTCTTGCCCTTGTTGCCGCCTACCGGGGTCGCGGGAGTCGGGTCATTGAAGCCTTCCCCGGGACCATCGAGGTTGACGATGATGATGTTTGCATCGGCCGCTGCCGGGCCAGCCGCCATGGCACCGAGCGCCAGGCTGAGGGCGAGAGCACCAAGCTTGGTGAAATCGTTTCTCATTGTCGTGCTCCCCCTTATTTCGATGCGCTGGCGACGAGACCGAGGAAGTCGGCGCCTTCCTCGAACGTGAAGACGCAGCGGGTCTCGATGCTGCCGTCGGACCTCGGCCGCGCCAGCATGACGCCGCCGAATGCCTTGTCGAGCTTCGCCGTGACGCCGCCGGTATCACGCGCGGTCGCGGTCATCGCGACAGCCTGGGGCTGCCGGGTCAGCGACTTGAGGTCCGCGACCAGCCTGTCGATTTCCGCCGCGTTCGGCTTGCGGTACTTTCCCGTTGCGCTGTCCATCGCGATGGCGCGCGTCGCCGTGTACTTGACTGTTCTGTCCGCGGCGTCGGCCGCCCCCATCCCGAGCGAGAGCGCAAGCGCGCAACTCGCCAAACCGAACGTGGCCTGTCGCATGGAATTCCTCCACTGGTGAGTTTTGGCGCCGACTACGTCGGCGCAGTGACGACACGCTAACTCGCGCACGCCGTAGGAATCTGTCGGTCGATGTCTTACAGTCAGCGCCTACCGGTCTCGCTCGAGGTCACGCCATGTTTCGACCGTTTACTCCTGCCGTCGTAGCATTCAGCGCGCTGATCCTGGTTTCCATCGAGCCGGCCTCGGCTGCTGCCGCCTGGCCCGACCGCGTGGGCACGGCCGAGGTAATACCCGGCGAAGTGACGCGAGGCCGGCTACCGCTCATCGAGTACGCCGACGGATCGGACGTCGAGGCGCCGGTCATCGTGGTTGCCGGCAAGACGCCCGGCCCGGTCGCCTGGCTCATCTCCTGCGGGCACGGCGACGAAGTCGGAGGGGCGCTTGCGATGCAACGCGTGGCGAAGGCGCTCGACCCGGCGACGATGTCCGGGCTCGTCATCCTGATCCCCGTGGCCAACCCGCCCGCCTTCCAGGCCATGCGCCGCGTCAATCCCTCGCCCGACGACCTGATGGACTTCGGCGACGCCTTCCCGGGCGAGGCGCGCTTCGCGACCGAGCGCATCGCGGCGACCTACATGGACCTGTGGAAGAAACACGCCGACTTTGTGGTCGACTTCCACACGGGCGGCGACCGATTCGTGCAAGATCCTTTCGTGATCTTCACGGTCACCGGCACCGTGCCGGCTGGGCGCATGGAATCCCTGGCCCGCATGTTCGGCGTGCCGACGCTCTGGCGCGATCGCGACAAGGTGTTCGAGTCCGACATCACCATCAACGTGCCGGCCATGGGCATCCCGGCATTTCTTCTCGAGGTCGGGGGCGGCGGCGTCATGGAACGCCAGCAGGACGCGCGCCAGGCGGAGTTCGCGCTCAGCTTCCTGCGCGGCGTCGACGTCATCCCGGGCGATCCGCTGCGACCGGAGTCGACCCGCGTCGTCGAAAAGTACCGGATCATCACGCCGTCGCGCGGCGGGTTCTTCTTCGGCCTGGTCAAGCCGGGCGATCCGGTCAGCCAAGGCACGCCACTCGCCCGCATCGTCGACGTTTATGGCGACGAGGTCGAGGTCCTGCGCTCGCCAGTCGACGGGGCGATCGTGCTGGGCATGAACGAGTTTCCGGTCGTCGCGACCGGATCGTGGGTGATGGAGCTCGGGATCCTGGTGCCCGAGTAGCGAAGGTCAGCTGGGCTGATGCTTGCAGCGCATGGCCCAGACATGGCGCTGGTGCAGCTGCTCCGACGTATTCGTGGGCTCCTCCGGCAGGGCGTCAACCAGGCGCTTCAACTGCCCGTGGGCGCTGGCGAGCGCCGGGCTCACTTGCAGCAGCGGCCGATAGCGGCCGAGAAACGCCTCGTCGCGCGGCTCGCCGAGCCCGAACACCAGGGCACGCACATGTCCCGCGGCGGCGGCGGCCTCGCCTTCGGTCAAGCCTGTATCCTTGGCGAGACCTTCGTCCAGGTCAGCGATCAGCTTCGACAGCGGGCGCAGCCATGCCCAGCCCGGATCGTTGAGCAGCCGGTCGAGCAAGGCGAGCCCGGCCTGCCCGGGCAAGGGCGCGCCCTCCGCCTCGAGAACGAGCTTGTGCAGTTGCTGCAGGGCCCGGCTGACGGCTTCGAGATCGTCACGGAGCTGACTCGCGGTATCGGCCATCGCCGCCATCGTACGGCAGGACGGTCGCCCTAGGTGACCGGCTCCTCCAGGAAGTTCAGGCGCCGCAACATCGCCTTGAATCGCGGGTCGGCACGCAGGGAATCGAAACGCGGATCCATCTTCAGGTAGGTGAGGAGCGTCGAACGCTCGTCGAAGGCCTTGTCGAGTGATTCGAAGGCGCGCTCCTCGTCCCCGAGGCCCGCGTGCACGAGCGCGACCTGGTAAGACGGGACGTAGCGCTCCTTCGCCCGGGCGGCGAGCTCCCCGAGAATCGCGCGCGCCTCGGCCGGCTTGCCGCTGATCGCCAGGGCATGGCCCATGGAAGCCAGCACGTTGGTGCCCCGCTTGGTCAGCTCTGCCGCGCGCTGGAACGAAGCGAGCGCCCCCTCCATGTCACCCATCTGCTCACGCGCGAGCCCCATGCCCCAGTGCGCGACCGGGAATTCCGGTTCGGCAGCCGCGATCTTCTGCAGCTGTCCCAGGGAGGCATCGAACTGGCGGCCGAAGTAATGAATGACGCCGACGTTCGCCTGGATGATGAGCGACAGGGGGTCGAGCTCGCGGGCGAGCCGCATGTGGACCAGCGCCTCGTCCGTCCGGCCCACGCTCGACAGGTAGCGGCTGTAGCGGTGTTGGAGGTTCGCATTGTTCGCATCGCCGGCCAAAGCGAGCTCGAACTCCTTCCCCGCGTCCCGCCAGTCCCAGTCGTAATACGCCCGGATGTACGCCAGGGCCGCGTGTGCCTCGGGAAGCTGCGGGTCGAGCTCCAGCGCCCGGGCCACTTCCACCTTGGCCTTCGGGAACACCTCATCAGGCCGCGATGTCGAGTAGAACGGCAAGGCACTGTAGTAGTCGGCCATCGCGGCATGCGCGAGCGCATAGCCCGGGTCGAGCTCGAGCGCGCGCTCGAAGTTCTGCCGCGCCTTCTCCAGATCGGTCGGATCGCCCTCGTTCCAGTAGAAGCGGCCTCGCAGGTAGGCGTTGTAAGCCTCGATGCTCTTCGGCGTGCTGCGCACGGGCAGGCCATCCTTCAGCAATGCGACTTTCAGTTCGCGCACCACGGCCAGGGTGATTTCGTCCTGCAGCGCGAAGATGTCGGTCATCTCGCGATCGAAGGTCTCGGACCACACCTGGGCATCGGCTCGGGCGTCGATCAGCTTCGCGTCGACGCGCACGAGGGCTCCCGACTTTCGCACCGACCCCTCGAGGACGTGGGTGACGCCGAGTCGCCTGGCGATCTCCGCCGTTCCGATCGCCTGCCCCTTCATCGAAAAGGTGGACGAACGCGAGATGACCCGCAGCTCCGGAATCTTCGCCAGCGAATTGATCAGTTGTTCCGAGATGCCGTCGGAGAAATATTCCTGCTCCGCTTCGGCGCTCATGTTCACGAATGGCAGCACCGCAATCGATTTTTCCTTCTGTGCGGCAGTCGTGACTCCCGGCTTCGCGATCGCCGCGGGCGTGTCGCCCGCGCGACCGAAATACCAGTACGCCCCCGCACCCAGGAGCAACAGGGCCGCGACGGCGAGCCCGGCACCCTTTCGTCCGAGACCACTCCTGCCGTGTGTGCCCCTTGGCCCGCTTCTGCCGCTCTCCTCGAGCCTCGGGTGGCGCGCCGGGGCGGGTTCGCCTTGCAACAGCTGGCGCACGCGTTCGACGAATGCAGGTGATGTCTCGCCGCCCGGCAGCCGCGTCCATTGGGCGAGCAGGAACTCGTCGGGGACTCGCGCGTCGTCCTCGCGTGTCCCGTCGATCACCACGGGCACGAGGAACGCCGCATCCTGCGCCATGTTCAGGAGCCGGCGGGTGGCGAGGTTCCATTCGCCGCGGAAGTAGCCCTCCGAACGCGCGTTGCTGTGCGCCGAAATGACCGGGATGAACAACGTGCAGTCGTGTATGCGCTTCTTGATCTGGGCATCCCACGCATCTCCGCCGCGCAGCTCGCTCTTGTCGAGCCAGACCTGCAGCCCCGCTGCCCGCAGCGCTTCACAGATGCGCCTGGCGGCTTCCTCGTCCTGGGAGGCGTACGAAATGAACACGGAACCTGACGGTTCCGGGCGATCAGTCATGGACCGGGCTCTGACACGTGGTGCTCGAGTGCGTCGCGTCGCCTGCGGGGGGAGTATACGCCCAATCAATGACTTGGCCCCGGGTCGCATAGCGGGGCTAGGCTGGAATCAGTCTCGGCTTGCTCACCGGCGGTCGGGTCGTGAAACAATAGTGCTACGGCACCGGACAGCTGGTCCCGCCATTCAAAGAAAAAGCTCCAGGGAAGGGCTTCGCGCACCACGCTGCGCAAGGGGGATGCATGAGCAAGGCGATTCGCTGGTTCATGACCAGCGTTGCGATTTACAGCCTCGGTTTTTCACCACTCGTTGCAATCGGCGCTTCCGTCACCCGGGAGCTGCCGGCGGGCAGCAAAGTGTTCCTCACGTTGGACGAAGGTGTCACCAGCAAACGTGACGATGCCGAAGTCGGACAGGTCGTCCGCTGCAGGGTATGGCGAGACGTCGATACGGGTGGGATGGCGTTCATAAAAGCTGGAACCCCGGCGACGTGCAAGGTAGACAAGGTGAAGCGCCGCAACATGGGTGGCATCGAAGGAAAGATTTCCATCGCCGGGCTCGACACGACTGCCATCGATGGACGGCAGGTCATGCTGAGCGGCGGCTACAACAAGGACGGGTCGGGTCGAAAAGCCGTGGTGTGGACAGTCGGACTGCTGTTGCTCTGGCCGGTCCTCTTCGTGCCTGGTGGAACCGCGGAACTGCCACCAGGAACGATCTTTGACACTTACACGGCGAGCACCTTCAGCATCGCCGCCGACGTGACCACATCGAGCCGCGCGATCAGCCTCGATGGGCTTCTTGGTGATTACAGTGCCGAATTCCTGCTCGACGAGTTCCTAAGCGAGAAGAAGCCGAAGGCGTTCAAGTTTAGGATTGTCAAAACCGGTGCGTTTCCGGCCGAGTTCAGAATCGACAATGTGAACGACAAGCAGGTTGATCCGATCACGCTGAAACTGGGAGACGCGTCCATTGAGGGTGATGTGACTACCTCCATTGGCGATGTGGAAGTAAAGCCGCTTGCCAAGCACTTCCAGAAAGGCATCAATAGAATCCAAGTAGCTTACGATGAAGCCGGTCAAAGAATCGGAACTGAAGTGCTGATAGAAATACAGATGTAACGAGGCTGCGCGCATCGCGGAGGTCAGTTTGGAAATTTCATTGGCAAGATTGATGCCGGTTCTCGCAGTCGGCATCGTCCTGATGAGCTGCGAAACTGACGAATTGTTCCAGAAAAAAACCGCGGAGTTCACCAATTGCACTGCGGACAACGTCCAGATTTCCGACGTCAACTGGAGCGGTGGCAATACGTGGAAAGCAATATGCAGAAGCGATGCGCGAATCTACAAGTGCCACAAGGACGGCTGCACTGAGGTGAAGTAGGTTCCTCCCGGGCCCCTAATCGCCGTCCCGCGCCAGCCGTGCCTCCGCCAGGTCGATTTCGCGCTCGAGGCGCATGAGCACGTCGTCGCCGATCCGGCCGTCCTGCCAGAGCTTGATCAGGGCTTCGCGCTGCGCGGCCGCGGCGCCGAGCCACAGCCGCGCCTCGCTGTCCGGCGAAATAGCGCCTTGGGACCTGCTCGATGCCCGGCTGTTGAAGAAGCGCTTCACGGCCACCGCTTCCGCCGCGGGGAGTCCCTCCGCGACCAGGGCATTCACCGCCCGGATTGCCGCCTGGCGCATCGCGTCGCGCGCAAGTTCGGTTTCGGTTTCGCCCGATGTGTCGCGCTCGAGCCTCAGCTTGCGGATCAGCACCGGCAGCGTGAGCCCCTGCCCGACCAGCGTGACGAAAACCACGCCGAAGGCGAGAAGGATGACCAGGTCTCGCTGCGGAAACGGCTCACCGCCGGGGAGCGTCAGCGGTATGGAAAGCGCAGCGGCCAGCGTGACGACTCCGCGCATGCCACACCAGCTGACGAGCGTCGACACGCGGGCCGATGCCGGATCGCGGCGTTGCAGCGACGGCACCAGCAAGCGCACGCCGTATGTCGCCACGAAGATCCACAGGAAGCGCACGGCGATGGCGACGAAGCTCAGCACCGCAATGTAGACGAGGACCCGGGGCCAGGACAGCACCGGATCGTTCAACAGCGACTCGGCAATCACCGGCAACTGGATGCCGATGAGCACGAACACCAGGCAGTTGACGACGTACACGAGTGCGCCCCAGAACGTCCGGATGTTGAGCCGGGCGAGCGGCGTGCTGCCGAGATGCGACCATCGCGACCGATACAGGCCGACCGCGACGACGCCGAGCACGGCCGAGACCTCCAGCAGCTCGCACACCCAGTAGGTCGCAAACGGCGTCGTCAGGGACAGGGCCAGCTCCAGCATCGGGTCGCGCAGGCGTTCCTGCAGCTTCGTCGTGATCCACCCCAGCGCGACGCCCAGCGCAATGCCGCCCAACGCCACCAGGCCGAACTGGCCGACCAGTGCCCAGCCGGAGAACGTGCCCGTGAGTGCAGCCGCAACCGCAAAGCGGAAAAGGACGAGGCCAGTCGCATCGTTGACCAGGCTTTCCCCTTCCAGCAGCGTCAGGATCCGGCGCGGCAACCGGAACCGCCTCAGCACGGCCGTTGCGGCGACAGCATCCGGCGGCGAGACGATCGCGCCGAGCGCGAACGCGACAGCCCATGGCGCCTCGGGCACCAGCCACTTGAAGGCGACGCCCACCGCCAGCGTCGTCATCGCCACGAGCCCCGTGGCCAGCAGGAAAATGGGGCGACGCATCGCGAGGAAGTCCCGCCACGACGTGACGATGGCCGCCGGATACAGGACGGCCGGCAACACGATCGCGAGCATCAGCTCGGGCTCGATCGCGAGTGCCGGCCAATGGAACACGAAGCCGAAGCCGACGCCCGCCAGCACGAGAACCACCGGATAGGGAATCCGGATGCGGTTCGCGAGCCAGCCTGCGCCGATCGCGCAGGTCATCAGCAGGATGAAGTCGATCATGGCGAAAATGTCGTCGAGTCCGCGAAAGACCGCAAGTCCCGACGATCCGCAATCGAACTAATTGCCTGCGCCGGGTCCCAGGGTCACGCCGCCCGCGCTCGCGTCGGCCGCTCCGGACTGCCTGTCGAAGGTTCTGTGCAGGACCTGGTCCTTGCCCTTGTTCTTGACCTCGTACATCAGGCAATCAGTGATCCGGATGGCTTCATCCGCATCGGCGGGTGGGGTCAGGAAAGTAACGACGCCGATACTGAATGTCACCGGCCATCCGCGCTGCGCCATGGTATTGAGCAGTTCCCGCCTGATCCTGCGAATGGCCTCCCCGGCAGCGGCGACACCCGCTCCCGGCAGGAGGATCGCGAATTCGTCCCCGCCCAGCCGCGCCACCGAGTCGGATTTCTGGATGTGCCCGACCATCTTCCGCGCTGCTGCTCGAAGCAGTTCGTCGCCAACATGGTGCCCGCTTGCGTCGTTGACCGCCTTGAAATTGTCGCAATCGACGTAGGCAATCGAGATGGGAAACTGCAATCGGCGCGCGTAAGAGATTTCGCGGCTCGCGGCTTCCGCAAACGCATGGTAGTTCGCGACACCGGTAAGGTAGTCGTGACGCGCAAGGAAGCGCTCCCGCTCGTGCGCTTGCCTGAGAGCGGCGAGGACCACCGTAAATGCCACGAAATAGCCGAGGCGGATCAGCGCATTCCAGTACGGAATGATATTCGTGCTGGGGAACGGCAAGTCACGAGTGACGAAATTATCCACCGCGAACATGCCGAGCACGCATGCAAGGGACAAGCCCAACCCGGCCGGGATTCCAGCGCCCCAGGTCACGATGGCAATCGGCGCAAGGTAGAAGAGCCCGAGATTGATTTCGTAGCCTGTCAGGACGTCGGCAAGCCCGACCAGGCACGCGAGACCGGCGCCGGTTGCCAGGGACCACCAGCTGCGCCTGCGCTTCAACGTGTCTCGTGCGCCGAATCGCGCGTCCGTCCTGCGCCGATGCCGCGGCACCTGCGCCATCCCCCGTCAGCCGCAGCCGTAGTGCCGGCGCAGCGTTGCCTCGACAGCCGCAGCGGTCGATTCCCGGGGCTTCACGTCCACGGATGACTCGAGATGCTCGACCACGCGCTCGACGATGTCCCGCATGGGCAACGGCTGCGGCATGCAAATGTGCTCCTGTCGCACGCGTGCCCATCGCGTCCGGCTGACGCGCGTTCGAGCTCCCCGATCGCTCCAGGATTCCTCGTCGTCCTTCACCGCGGATACGTGGAGCCGGGCTCCGGTGCCGATACCGCTGAGGAATCCCCGCAGATAGCCCTCGCAGGCCAGCGCCGAGGGCGTGCTGACGGACTCGAGCCATTCCCGGCACTGCTCCTTCAGTTCGTCGGGTGACACGGGCATGGCGGTCCGCGCGAATGCCAGGGTCAGCACGCCCACCGCCATCGTGTATTGCCTGCTCATTGAGGCGATGGCGGGAGCTGGACGTGCGGCGCGGGCGTCTTTGGATCCGGCAGGAGCCATCGCCCTGCAACGAGGGCAACCACCCCTGCCACGGCGGAGGCGACGAGGACGCCCGCCTTCGCCGCCTCCAGCAGCTGGCCTTGGAAGGCCAGGTCCGCGATGAAGATCGCCATCGTGAATCCGATACCCGCAAGCGTGCCGACGAGCGTCATCCCGCGCCACGTGACTGCGGGCGGCAGGGCGCAAATGCCGATCCGGGTTGCCACGAAGGCCCCGGTCAGCACGCCCAGCAGCTTGCCGAATACGAGCGCAACGGCGCACGCTGCCATCACCGCCGTGATGCCGGGCTCGCTCCAGGCGATGTCCCCGATATTCACGCCGGCATTCGCCAGCGCAAACAGGGGAATGACGCCGAATGCAACCCACCCATGCAGGCTCATCTCGACCCTGACAACCGGTGGCAGGATGTCGCGGTTTGCCCGTCTTATGGCATTCACCTGATGCGATGCGGCCTTGACGTCAAGCGCACTCGCCCACCTGCGCTTGTCCAGTTCACCCAATGCTCGAGTCGCCTCCTGCAGCAGGCCCTCCGCGTGAATTCTCCTCACCGGCGTCATGAGGCCCAGTACGACACCGGCGAGCGTCGGGTGCAGTCCCGCATGGAGCAGGCCTGCCCACAGGAGGGATCCCGGCAGCACGTAAAGCCACGCTGAGCGAACCTTCAGCTTCTGAAAAACCAGCACACCCGCGATTCCGGCCATCGCGATTCCCATCCCGGCGACGCCGACTCCGCCCGAGTAAGCCACCGCGATGATGAGGACCGCGGCCAGGTCGTCGATGATCGCGATCGCGAGCAATATCACCCTCAGACCCGCGGGGACACGCGAGCCGAGAAGCGCCAGCACGCCGACCGCGAAAGCGATGTCTGTCGCAGTCGGGATCGCCCATCCATCGCGCGCATCGCCTGTAACGAAGAGGAGGTAAATGACGGCGGGAGCGACCACGCCCCCGAGGGCTGCGGCGACCGGCAGCATCGCGTTCTCGAATCTGGAGAGCGTGCCTTCGTGTATCTCCCGACGGATTTCCAGGCCGACGACGAGGAAGAAAATCGTCATCAGCCCTTCGTTGATCCAGAAATGCAGCGGTTCCGCGAGCGCCCAGGATCCGATTCTCAGTTGTACGGGCGTGTGCCACAGCGCGGCGTAGCCGGCGGCCCACGGGGAATTGGCCCACAGGAGCGCGGCAGCAGCGGCCAGGAGAAGCAGCACGCCGCTCGCCGCTTCGATGTGCAAAAAGCGCTCGAGCGGCGCAAGCAGGCGCCGCTGGATGTCGGTAGATTCGGAGGGCACGAGAGCCGCTCGAGCCATGGCCGCAGTAATCCCCGACTGGCGGCCCGACCAGATCTGTGCCTATCGCGAACGACGGAAATGCAGTCGCGATACCCGAAAATGATTAAGCCTCACGGGAGGCTCGAATTCAAGAAATTTCGGCGACGCAGGAGGCGCCGGCGAACCCGCTGGTTCGCCGGCGACGTCCCGATGCGTGCGCGTCAGAGCGGCTTGTACTTGAACTTCGCCCCGGCCAGCGCGGCTTCGTACATCAATCCGCCCTTGATGATCGAGAAGGAGGCCATGCCCTTTTCGTAGCCGCCGTGGGCCTGCGTCGTCGCGTCCTTCTTGCCCGCGCTCGCGCCCGAGGACGCACCGCTCGTGCTCGCGCCGGCCGACGCGCCCGCCGTGATTGCAACGGCACTGGCCTTGGCGCCGAACTCGAACTCGCCCGACGTGAATTCCTGGAAGGCCCTGTCATCCTCGAAGAAGACCAGCAGGCTGTAACCCTGTGCGCCGGCCTGCCAGCCGAAGCTGAGCTGGGTCATCTTGGCCGTGCCGACCTGCTTGCCTTGCTTGTAGACGCAACCCGACCCGTGGGCTCCGCCGATGCCGAGTCCGGCCTTGCCGATCGTCGGGAAAACCGCGTAGCCGTAACTCTTCTTGAAGAAGTTGGCGCTTTCGCCGGCGGCCTGGAACAATTTCAGCGTTTCCGCACACTTGGCCGCATCGTCATCATCGGCGTGGGCCAGGGCGCCGAACATCAAGCCTGCCGCCACGCTCAGCACTGTCGCAAATAGGCGCTTCATGTCAGTCCCCTCTGTCTGTAGCCACCCGGGCGGGCGGCAGATTTTGCGCGAACGTATACCATTGCCCGACCCGGAATGTCATTCGCACTTAGGGGCAGGGTTGGGCCGCCGACCCTGACGAAACAGGCTGCTTCGCTATGTGCTTGATCGCATTCGCCTGGCGCGGTCACCCCCGGTATCCGCTGGTCCTGATCGCCAACCGCGATGAGCTCCATGCGCGACCCGCGGCGCCCGCCGATGTCGATCCGGAGGCGCCCGAGGTCTATGGCGGGCGCGACCTGGTCGAGGGCGGAAGCTGGCTGCAGGTGTCGACACACGGGCGGCTTGCCGCCGTGACCAACGTCCGCACGGGACTCAACCGCGCGAAGATGCCACGCTCACGCGGCTGGCTGGTGCGCGATTTCGTGCGCGGCGACGCCGGTGCCATCGATTTCGCTGCGGCGCAGGCGCAAGCCGCCGGCGAGTACGGGCCATTCAACCTGCTGATGTGGGACGGCAACGCACTGGTATTCGCCAGCAACCATCCGCGTGCGGATCAGCAGGCCGTATCGCCCGGGCTGCACGCGATGTCGAACGGCGCGTTCGATGCGCCCTGGCCAAAGAGCAGTCACGCCACGCGGGCATTGGCAACCTGGCTCGCATCGGCGCAGAGCAGCACCAATACTTTGAATGCGGCCGCGCTGGCTCCGTTGTTCGACGCATTGGCCGACACCACGGTCGCACCCGACTCGCTACTGCCCGACACTGGCGTCGGCGCGGCGCTGGAACGCGCACTCTCGCCGCCATTCGTGTCCGACGAACGATACGGCACGCGCTGCAGCAGCGTCGTCCTCGTCGGGCCCGACAATTTCGTGTTCGCCGAGCGGCGCTTCGGGCCGAAGGCCCGGCCGGCTGGCGAATCATTCGTTGCACTGCCCTTCCAGCGGCCAGCGCAAGTGTAGGCGCGGGCCGCTTTCACTTCGCCACGTATCGCGGTATAGGGTGTCAGGCCAGTTGGAGTTCGGAAGGCGGACAGCGCAATGAGAACAAGAAGTTTCACCATCGCGCTCGGACTGCTCGTCGCGGCCACCGCCCAGGCCCAGGCAAACCTGCCATTCAAGGTCGAGCCGATCGCTTCGTTCGACGAGCCCTGGGCGCTGGCATTCCTGCCCGACGGTCGCATGCTGGTGACGGAGAAGAAGGGCAACCTCCTGATCGTCACACCGCGGGGAGAAATCGCCCGGAAGGTCAGCGGCGTGCCCGACGTGGATTACGGCGGCCAGGGAGGCCTCGGCGACGTCGCCTTGCATCCGCAATTCGCCCGGAACCGGCTCGTCTATCTCAGCTTTGCCGAAGGCGGCCCCGGCGGCACGCGCGGCGCGGCCGTCGTCCGCGGCGTACTCGAAGAGTCCGAGGATACCGCCCAGCTGTCGAACGTCGAGATCGTCTGGCGCCAATATCCCAAGATGCTCGGATTCGGCCATTACGGACACCGGCTGCTGTTCGACGGCAAGGGACACCTGTGGATCTCATCCGGCGACCGTCAGAAGTTCACGCCGGCCCAGGACATGCAGGCCAACCTCGGCAAGATCCTGCGCCTGCAGGAAGACGGCTCGGTGCCCAAGGACAATCCGTTCATCGACTACCCCGACCGGGAAGCCCTCGCCGAAGGCGGCGGGGTCTACGCACAGGTCTGGACCCTGGGACACCGCAACCCGCTCGGCATCGCTTTCGATGCCGACGGCCGGCTGTGGGAAGTCGAAATGGGCCCCGAGGGCGGCGACGAGATGAACCGCATCAAGCGCGGCGCCAACTATGGCTACCCGATCGTGTCCAACGGCGACCACTACGGCGGGCGCGAGATTCCAGATCACGACACGCGCCCGGAATTCCAGGCGCCCGCGGTGACCTGGACGCCCGTGATCTCGCCCGGAAGCCTGATGTTCTACCGCGGCAACCTGTTTCCGGACTGGCGCGGCGATGCGCTCATCGCGGGGCTGTCGGCGAAGGCCCTGATCCGCGTCGAACTGCAGGGCGAGATCGCGCGCGAGGCCGAGCGCTATCCCATGGGCGCGCGCATCCGCAGCGTCGTGGAAGGGCCCGATGGCGCGCTCTGGGTGCTCGAGGACGAGCGCGCCGAAAGCCAGGGGCGACTGCTCAGGCTGACGCCGAAAGACTGACCTGCTTGAATAGCCAGCGCGGAGCGAGCGCTTCGCAGGGAGACGATCGTGGGTGCATTCAAGGAACCGCACGGCGACGAGCTGAAACAGCTTTACCTGGCGGAAGGCGCGGCGGAGGAAGAGAAGCAGCGCGCGCGCGACTACCGCTCATGGGACCTGACGGCGCGACAACTGTCCGACGTCGAGCTGATCCTGAACGGCGCGTTCTCGCCCCTTGAAGGATTCCTGACGCAGGCGGAATACGACCGGGTGGTGCGCGAGATGCGCCTGCCCTCGGGCGTGCTGTGGCCCATCCCGATCACGCTCGACGTCTCCGGGGAGTTCGCCGCCGCCAGCTCCAGGGGCGAGCACATCGCGCTGCGCGACCCGGAGGGCGTGCTGATCGCGACGATGGAAGTGTCGGACATCTGGGAGCCGGACAAGGCGGCGGAAGCACGCGGCGTGTTCGGCACGCAGGACGACCATCATCCCGGCGTGAATTACCTGATGCACCGAACCGGCAAGATGTACCTGGGCGGCAAGCTGCGGGGCGTCGAGCCGCCGACGCACTATGCCTTCAAGCTGCTGCGGGACTCGCCGGCGGAGCTGCGCGGACGTTTCCGCAAGCTGGGATGGCGCAAGGTAGTCGCGTTCCAGACGCGCAACCCGATGCATCACGCCCATCACGACATGACCCTGCGGGCGGCACGCGAGGCCGAGGCAAACCTGCTCATCCACCCGGTGATCGGCATGACGCGCCCCGGCGACGTCGACTACTACACGCGCGTGCGCTGCTACGAGCACATGCTGAAGTACTACCCGGAGCAGACGACCGCGCTCAGCCTGCTGAACCTGGCGATGCGCATGGCGGGGCCGCGCGAGGCGCTGTGGCACGCGATCATCCGCAAGAACTATGGTTGCACCCACTTCATCGTCGGCCGCGACCACGCCGGGCCGGGCGCCGACGCCAGCGGCAACGGATACTACGAGCCGTACGCCGCGCAGGAGCTCCTGAAGGAGTACGAAGAAGAGATCGGCGTCACCATGGTGCCGTTCAAGGAAATGGTCTACGTGGAGGACAAGGCGCAGTTCATGCCCGTGGACGAGGTCGAGCCCGGCATGCAGGTGTTCAAGATCTCGGGCACGGAGCTCCGGCGGCGACTGCGTGAAGGGCTCGAGATACCGGAATGGTTCTCGTACCCGGAGATCGTGGAGGAGCTGCGCAAGTCCCATCCACCGCGCCACAAGCAGGGATTCACGGTGTTCTTCACCGGCCTGTCCGGCTCGGGCAAGTCGACGATCGCGAATGCGCTGTTCGCGAAGCTTCTGGAGCTCGGCGGCCGGCGCGTGACGATGCTGGACGGCGACCTGGTGCGCAAGCACCTGTCCAGCGAGCTCGGGTTCTCGCGCGAGCACCGCGACATCAACATCCTGCGCATCGGCTGGGTCGCCTCGGAGATCACGCGCCACGGCGGCATCGCGATCTGCGCGCCGATCGCGCCGTATGCGGCGACACGCCGGCGCGTGCGGGAGATGGTCGAGGAAGGCGGCGCCTTCATCGAGATCTACGTCGCCACGCCGCTCGAAGTCTGCGAGCAGCGCGACCGGAAGGGCCTTTACGCCAAGGCCCGCGCCGGGGTCATCAAGGAGTTCACGGGAATCAGCGACCCGTACGAGGTTCCGGCGAAACCCGAGATGGTCATCGACACGCGCACGCTCACGCCGGACCTCGCGGCGCATCGCATCCTGGTCAAGCTGGAAAGCCTTGGCTACATCCAGTAGCGGCGCCGCCTAATGAGCAGAATGCCCGCGCTATTCATCGGACATGGCAGCCCGATGAACACGCTGGAACTGAACGGCTTTACCAACGGGTGGCGCGAGCTGGGAAGGCAGCTGCCACGGCCGCGGGCGCTGCTCGTCATTTCGGCGCATTGGTTCATCGGCGCAACGGCCGTCACTGCCATGTCACGTCCGCGGACGATCCATGATTTCTACGGTTTTCCGCCGGAGCTGTCCGCTTTCGAGTACCCGGCGCCCGGAGCCCCGGACCTCGCGCAAGAGGTCGCCGAGATTGCCAAGCCGCGCTGGGTCGGCCTGGACCAGGACCAGTGGGGCCTCGATCACGGCACGTGGAGCGTACTCGCGCACCTCTATCCGTCGGCTGACGTGCCAGTCGTGCAGCTTTCGATCAATGTCCTGAAGCCGCTGGATTACCACCTCGACCTCGCGGCACGGCTCGCGCCGCTCCGGGACCGCGGCGTCGCAATCCTGGGCAGCGGAAACGTCGTCCACAACCTGGGGCGTGTCCAATGGGATCGGCCGAATGGCGCGTTCGATTGGGCGGAACGCTTCGACGACGCCGTGCTGGCACAGCTGGAGGACGAACCGGGCGAAATACTGAAAGTCACGGAGCACCCGGACTACCGCCGCGCGGTCCCGACACCGGACCACTTCATCCCGTTGCTGTATGTCGCCGGGCTGGCGACTGGCGACCAGCCGATTCGCGCCCTGCTCCGGGGTTACGCGATGGGTTCGATATCGATGACCTGCTACGGCTTAGGAACGGACATTCAGCTCCGCCGGGAACCCGAGGGATCCGCGGAGCTGCCCGGCGATGTCCCGGCCGACCAGACCAACGCCTAGCACGCGCAATCACTCGCGCGGCAGGACCGTGAGCACCCGGCAAATGAAGGTGCGGAAGTCGCGCATGTAGTTGCGCAGGAAGGCTTCGGTGTCCGGCACGGCCACTTCGCCGTCGTCGCTCACGAGTCCCGGCTTGAACTGGATGTAAGCCTCGGGCGCGTTCATCTGCGGCGCATTGCAGAAGCTCAGGATGCTGCGCAGGTGCAGCTGCGCGACAGCCGTGCCGATCGCGCCGGGGGACGTGCCGATCACGGCGGTAGGCTTGCGCGAAAAGGCGTTGTGGCCGTAGGGCCGGCTCGCCCAGTCGATCGCATTCTTTAGGCTGCCCGGGATCGAGCGGTTGTATTCCGGCGTCACGAACAGTATCGCGTCCGACGACTTGATACGCTGCTTGAAATCCTGCGCGACGGCCGGGTAATCGTCGTCGTACACGTAGCTGTAGTGCGGCAGCTGCGCAAAGGAGATTTCGCTGAAATCGAGATCATCGGGGGCCAGCCGCACGAGGGCCTTGGCCAGCTTCCTGTTGATCGACTGGGGAGCCAGGCTGCCGATCAGGTAGCCGACCTTGTAGCGCGTCATGTCCGGATCCTCGGGATCGGGCGGGAGACCCCTTGTCGCGTGAACCTGGCCAGGTGTCAGCAAGCAATTTGCTGTCAAGGCTGTCGGTGGGCACCCCGCTTTCGCGACGAAAACGACGTCAATCGCCGCCTGGCGTGTCCGGGTCATCTTACGCGCCGGCAGGCGGCAATCCGATGGTGGCCGCCTTCACGAAAAGACTG
>DATEEF010000105.1:0-9578 GCA_035281265.1 Steroidobacteraceae bacterium | reverse complement strand
GCGGCGGAGCACGTCCGCCTGATGGCGGGCACCTACATGAGCTCGCGAGGACAGGCGTCGAATTTCTTCAGCGCCCTCGGCTTCCTGTCGCAGCTGCAGGTGTCGGCGGACGCGGACGGCGGGCTGCTCGTGCCCGCGATGCAGGATCTCAACGGCGAGCCGATGAAGTGGCGCGAAGTGTCCCCCTTCGTCTGGCAGCAGGTGGGCGGCAAGGAGCGCATTGCGGCGCGGATCGAGGGCGGGCGCGTGGCACTTTTCAGCGTCGGTTCGGTCTCGCCCTTCCTCGTGATGTTGCCCGCGCCCTGGTGGAAGTCATCGGCGATCTTCACGCCCTTGCTCGCCGGCGCCATCGCCGTGCTGCTCGTCGCGCTGATGGCCTGGCCGGCCACCGCCCTGCTCCGCCGGCACTATCGCCTATGGCCCGCGCATGCCGGCGCGCCGGGCCGGCCGTGGCGGCTCGCGCGCATCGCGGCCGCCGGAGCGCTCGCGGCGCTGGCAGGCTGGAGTGCCGTCTTCGCACAGCTCAACGGCAACATCTTCGCGTTCTCGCCGGCGTTCGACGCCGGATTCGTCGCGCTGAAACTTTGGACTGCGGTTTTCTGCGCCGGCGGCATCGCGGCTTCGCTGTGGGATGCCTGCCGCGGCTGGCCCGGCCGGCGCTTGCTGGCACGGATCGGCAGCATACTGCTCGTGCTCGCGTTCGCGACGCTGGCCTGGCTCGTCGCGGTCCTGAAGCTCGCGGGCTGCAGCGTCGACTACTGAGCGGCGGCGGCCGTTGCAGCCGGGCGCAGCAGGCGCTCGACCGCATCGCGGATGCTGCGGTGGTAGCCCGGCTTCGCCTTCGCGTAGATCCGCTCACCGAGCGCCCGCCCCTCAGCCGTGCGCGACATCTCGCGGAACAGCGTCTCGACCAGCCGCCAGCGGCCGGTGTTGAGCAGGAAACGCTCGAGATCCGGATACGCGGGTTCGTAGCCCGCACGGATCACGAGCTCGAGCCAGCTGAGCGCGATCTCGGCATTGCCGTCGGCTCCGAGCCTGAAGGTTGAGCGCAGGTCCTCGAGCTTTGCATCCTCGAGTTCCGCGGGCTGCTGGTCGAGGAAGCGGACCCATTCCTGCGGGATCCAGTCCTTCACGGGCAGCGCGTCCGTCGCGATGCGACCCGCACGCCAGGCGGCCGCGGCCTCGTCCACCGGCGCGAAGACGCCCTGCGCCACCTGCGGCATCGTCGGCGGCAACCCGGGCTGGTAGAGCCAGGCATCGATCTCGGCGGCGGTGACGGCGGGCCCGCCGGGGCGCTTCAGGTACTCGAGCAGCCAGGCGCGGAACGCCGCGGTGTCGATGCTCTTGAATGCGTGGGCGTCAAAGTATTCGCGCAGGAAAGCGTCGAACGCCTTGCGGCCGAACCGCGCTTCAAGGAATCCGAGGAACCAGCGCCCTTTCTGGTACGCGACGTCGGAGGTGCCTTCGTTCGGGTCGCGCCCCGCGAGATGCAGGTGCAGGGCGGAATCCTCGGGATGACCGTCGGCGGCGAGGTCCTTGATCGTCTGGACCAGCTCCTCATACGCGATGGCGTCCTCCATGCTGGCGCGGCGTTCGCCATAGAGGACCTCGACGAGGCGGCGCTCGAGGTAGCTGGTGAAGCCCTCGTTGAGCCAGAAGTCGTCCCAGGTCGCATTGGTGACGAGGTTGCCGGACCAGGAATGCGCCATCTCGTGGACGATCACCGCCACGAGGCTGCGGTCGCCGGCCACGATGGACGGCGAGATGAACGAGAGCCGCGGGTTCTCCATGCCGCCGTACGCGAAGGCGCGCGGCATGACGAGGAGGTCATAGCGGTCCCAGCGGTACGGGCCGGTCAGGCGTTCGCCCGCCTCGAGCATCCGCGGCAGGTCGGCGAACTCCTGCGCCGCGGCCGGAAGGCGCGAGGGCTCGGTCCACACGCCGGTGCGTTCCCCGAGCGCCTGGAACTTCAGGTCGCCCACGGCGAGCGCGATCAGGTACGAGGGGATGGGTTGCTTCATCGAGAAATTGAACTCGCCCGGCGTATCCCGGTTGACCAGTCGCGCCGCGCTCATGACCGCGACGAGGTCGGGCGGCGTGCGGATGCGCGCCTCATACGTCAGGCGCACGGACGGCGTGTCCTGCAGCGGGATCCAGCTGCGCGTGTGGATGGCCTGTCCCTGGCTGTAGAGGTAGGGCTTCGCGCCGTAGGTCTGCGCGGGATCGAGCCATTGCAGCGCGCTCGCCTCGGCCGACGTGCGATAGGCGATGCGTATCTTCATCTGCGCCGTGGCGGCGCAGCAGTGGGGGAACTCGATCGTGAGCCTGCTGCCGAGGATCGGATCCGGCTCGGCGAGCTTGAACGCCAGCACCTTCGCGCGGCCGCTGGCCTCGATGAGCTGCACGCTGCCGACCTCGAGGTCGCGCGTGTCGAGCACAAGCCTGTCCGCGGCGGGATCCACCTGCTCGACCGTGAGTTCCGCCGTGCCCTCGAGGCGGTGCGCCTCGAAGTCCGTGCGCAGGTCGAGCGCTACGTGTCGGACGAGGAACTTGTCCGTCTCGGCGTATGAATGGGGATCGGCCGCGTGGGCGGTCGCGCCGAGAACGGCGGTCGTCAGCAGGATGATCGTTCGCATGCCGCGATTCTAGACCGGATCATCGCTACACTTCGATGCATGCCGCGCAAGCTCGACCGCATCTGGATCGCAGGGCTCCTGGCCCTGCCGCTCGCTGCAGCCGCGACCGAGGACGCGGCTCCCGCGCTGGTCGCCTGCACGCTGCCCGACCTCGACGAGCCGGCGCGTTGCGGAACGCTGGAAGTTCCCGAGAACCCCGACCGTCCGGACGGCCGGAAGATCAGGGTCGCCTTCGCGGTGATCCCCGCGACCGGCGGCAGGCCATTGCCCGATCCCATCGTCCCGCTGTATGGCGGACCGGGCGAAGATGTCCTGAGCGCCGCCGGCTACATTGCCCGGCAGTTCGCCGCGCTGCGCGCTACCCGCGACATCCTGCTCGTGGACCAGCGAGGCACGGGGCGATCGGGCGCCCTGAAATGCCGGTTGTTCGATCCGGAAGCCGCCGCGAGGAGCCTGCGCGACTTCCTGCCGCCCGCGGCCGTCAAGGCTTGCGCGCAGGAACTCTCCGCGCGCGCGGATCTCACGCAGTATTCCTACCTCCATTTCGCGCAGGACCTCGAACGCATCCGCAAGGCGCTCGGCTATGCGCAGTACAACCTGAATGCCGGCTCGTACGGCACGCGTGCGGCGCAGGTGTACCTGCGCTCCTATCCGGCCGCCATCCGCACCGTCCTGCTGCACAGCGTCGTCCCGCCCGACGACATCGCGCCGCTGTCGATGGCAAGTTCCGCGCAGCCGCAGTTCGAAGCGACACTCGCGGCCTGCGAATCGGACCCGGTCTGTCGCGGCGCCTATCCGAGGCTGCGACAGCAGTTCGACGAGATCCTCGCACGCCTCGATGTGGGTGCGGTCCGGGTGCCCGTGCCGGGCGCGCAAGAGGCGGTCCTGGCGCGCGGGCGCGCGGTTGAGTGGCTGCGCTCGAAGCTCTATCGCCCGCGCACCGCGGCGGAGCTGCCCTGGCTCATCGACCAGGCGCACGGCGGCAACTGGTCGCCGTTCGTCGACGGCATCCTGGAGCAGGCGCGCGCGGTCGATGCGGAGTACGCCCTGGGCTTGTGGTTCTCGATCACCTGCTCCGACGACGTCGCCTTCGCGAAGGAAGCCGACATCGCACCCGCCACCCAGGGCACTTACCTCGGCGACTACCGCATTCGCCAGCAGCAGGCGGCCTGCGGATCCTGGCCGCGCGCGGAGCTGCCGCCCGACTATCGCGAGCCGGTCCGAAGCGACATCCCGACGATGTTCCTCTCGGGCGATCTCGACGCCGCGACCCCGCTCGCGTTCACGCGCCACGTGGCTCCCGGCTTCACGAACCGTGTCGAGGTCGTATCGCGCGGCCAGGGACACACGGAGTGGAACGATTGCGTGGACCGCCTGTACCGGCGGTTCGTGGAAACCGGCCGGGCATCCGGGATTGATCCCGATTGCCCCGCGATGCCGCGGCCGCCGTTTCGCCTCCCGGACGCGCCGACGGCCGGATGACCGCCGGCTAAAACGCCGGCTTGACGACGGCGACGACCCGTTCGTCGCGCAGGTTCACGATCCCGCTGATGACGGTGCCGGCCGGGCTCGTGCGGCGATAAAACAGCGTCTTGAATCCCTCGACGGCTTCGACCGACGTCGGTTCGCCCAGGATCGCGATGACTTCCTTCGCACTCATGCCTTTGGCCACGCGGCTCCACGATGCCGGCGCATGCCACGGCTGCGCGCCGGACGCGGATGCTGGCTGCGCGCGGTTGCCGTCCGTGGCGGTCTTGGGCGCCGGGGGATCTACTTTCGAGCCGGAACGGCGGGCGAGCTCCGCCTCGAGCCGCTGGATGCGGCGATTCTGCTCGTCGACCTGCGTGCGCAGCTGCTGGATCTCCGACTCGAGCCGGCTGACGCGCGCCGCATCGTCCGCGAGCGCGGGCGACGCGACGACGATCGCGAAAATTGCGCAACGCAGGATGCCCCGGGTGTTCACGGTTTCCTCAGACCGGCAACGCGCCGATGCGTTCGATATCATGCGCGCATGAAAAAGAACACGGGCGCATTCCTGGCGCTCGCGGCGCTCGTGCTGGCCCGCCAGGTCCTTGCCATCGAGCCCGCAGCCGAGCAGGTCCTTACCGCCACGCCGGACGGCGACTCCTATGGCCGGCACCTGCTCTACCTGACCGAGGAACCGCACATGGCCGGCACCGAGCGTAACCTCGCGCTCGCCGAGTACGTGCGCGACCGTTTCCGCGAGTACGGCGTCGAGGAGGTGAGCTTCCACGAGTTTCCCGCGCTGCTGAGCTTCCCGAGGTCCGCGGCGCTGTCGATCAAGGCGCCGGTGGAGGAGGCCCTCGATTTGAAAGAGGACCCCCACCCGGCCGACAAGGACTCGAAGCTGTATGACGACCCCGCGCAGGTGGCCTTCCACGGCTATGCGCCGTCCGGGAAGGTGCGCGCGGAAGTCGTGTATGCCAACGGCGGAAGCCCGGAGGATTTTCAGCAGCTCGACCGGATGGGCATCGACCTGAAGGGCAAGGTCGTCCTCATGCGGTACTCGAACCCGTATTCGTACCGAGGCTACAAGGTGTACGAGGCGGAGCGCCGGGGCGCCGCCGGCACGATCATCTACTCGGACCCGGCAGAAGACGGCAGCCGCATGGGCAAGGTCTATCCCGACGGTCCCTGGGGCCCGGACTCGCACACCCAGTGGGGCGCCATCCTTTACGACTGGCTGGGACAGGGCGAGCCCTTCACGTTCCACTGGAAGGAACAGACGGACGGCAGCTGGACCGAGGGTCCGGTGCGCGACAAGCAGCTGCCGAAGATTCCCTCGATGCCGCTCAGCGAGCGCAATGCGGCCGCGATCCTGAAGTACCTCGGCGGCGTGAAGGCGCCGGACGACTGGCAGGGCGGGCTGCCCATCACGTATCGCATCGGCCCGGGCCCGGTCACGGTCGAGATGGACGTGCGGAACGACGAGCGCGTGACGAAGATGCGCAGCGTCATCGGCGTCATCCGCGGGAGCGAGGAGCCCGAGAAGCTCGTGATCCTCGGCAACCACCTCGATGCCTGGATCTACGGCGCGGTCGATCCCTCGAGCGGCACGGCGGCCATCCTCGAGACGGCACGGGCGCTCGGCGCTGCCGTACGCAAGGGCCACCGCCCGCGGCGCACGATCGTGCTTGCGGTGTGGGATGGCGAGGAGCCGCTGCTCGGTGGCTCAACGCAGTGGGCGCTCGACAATGCCGAGGACCTGCGCAAGAACGCGGTCGTCTACGTCAACGTGGATTCAGGCGTCCAGGGCGGCGAGTTCGTCGGTGGCGCGACGCCCGCGCTCGCGCAATTCCTGCGCGACGTGACGATGGGCGTCGAGGACCCGGTCACCGGCAAGCCCTTGTACGACGGCTGGTCCGCGCGCTTCGCGGACCAGCCGCCACGCGTCGAGACGATCGTCGGCGCGACCGACTACACGGCCTACCAGGAATACCTCGGCATCTCCTGCATCGACATGTACTTCGACGGGCCCTACGGCGTCTATCACTCGATGTACGACAACTACTTCCGCCAGAGCACGATCGTCGATCCCGGTTTCAGGATCGGCGTCGGGCTGTCGCGCCTCTGGGGCGTGCTCGCCTGGCGGCTCGCCAACGCGCGGGTGCTGCCGATGCGCTATTCCGAGTACGCGCGCGCGGCGGTCGGCTACATCGAGGCCGCCGAGCAGCATGCCGGCAGCGCGGAGCCGCTGAAGCTCACATCGGCGCGCGCAGCCGCGGCACGCTGGGAAGCGGCGGCGACCGGGTTCGAGCGGCAGCTGGCGCTCGCGACCCCGGACGACAGGACGGCACGCGACGTGAACGACCGGCTCATGCGGGTGGAGCGCGCGCTCGTCGAGCCGGCGGGCCAGAAGGGCCGGCCCTTCATCCGGCACCTGCTGGTCGCGCCGCAACCGAGCTATCGCAGCGCCTATCTGCCGCGGATCTGGGACGCGCTGGATCGCAACGACCGTGCGGCCATCCCCGCGCACGAGGCGGAGATCGTCGCGGCCTTCGATCGCGCGACAGCCATCCTCGAAGAAGCGTCCGCGCTCCTGGAATCCGGCGGCTGAACCGGCCGGCCGCTACGGGCCCTGCGTGCAGGGCGGCTTCAGTCCCGCGACGAGGTCCTCGGCCTCGGCGATGCGCACCGATTCGTCGTCACCTGCGAATCGGACATGGATATGCGTCGCCCGGTTCTCGGTGATGCACTGGAGCGCCGCATCCTTGAAAGGCTCGGACAGGTCGGCGGTCTGACCGACGTAGATCGGCAGGTAATGCCCGCGCTTGGTCTCGCGCGCGAAGATGACGTTGGCGGCACCGGGACCGAAATGCGTGCCGAACATGAAGGCGCTGTACCGGTATTTCTTTCCGGAAGCGCCCGTCCAGACGTACAGGCCCTGTCCCACGTATGTCTGATCGGCCTTCATAACCGACTCCCGATGCTGCGGTATCGAAATCCGACTGTCCGGGATGGTACGCGCTTGCCCTTTCCGCTTTTATCATTTTTTTGCGAAGCGCACGCGGCTCGACGGCCGCATGTCGGCGCCGAGCACGCTGCGGAAGTAGCGCGAGGCGAGGCGCGTCTGCGCACGCGTCTTCGATGCGACGCAGTCGGAAGGGATCCAGAGCCGGTAGTCACGGACGTAGGCGTCGTTCGCGGTGAACAGGACGCACTGGTGCGTCGAGGCGCCCGTCAGGACGAGCGTCCTCGCGCCAAGGTACTCGAGCAGGGTCGCAAGCGGCGTGGCGAAGAATCCCGAGTGCTTCGGTTTCAGGATGCCGTAATCGTGGCGTTGCGGCTCGAGGACTTCCAGGACCGCGGCTCCCTTCGAGCCGGCTCGCGCGCAGTGGCGGACGATGGCCGGCAGATCGGAGCGCCAGCGGCCCAGGTTGTCGTTGACGAAGACGACCGGCACCCTCGCCCGCCTCGCGCGCACCGCCAGGCGGGCGATCCGCCGGGCGACCGGCAGCGTCGCCCGGGCAACGGCGTCGCCGCCCTCGAAGCTGAAGTCCGAGATCATGTCGAGGACCAACAGGGCGAACGGCGACCGGTCCGGCGCCGAGCCGTGCAGGGTTCCGTGGTTTCTGCCAGCCGCGGCCATGTTCCGATCTTAGTCGCACTACGGGTCTGCCGACGCTCCCGCATGAACTTCCTACAGCGGAATCCGGTGGCCGGCGACACGTGCGCGCAAGGCGCGGGACCAGACTCCCGGTGAATCGAGTGGAGGACCGGACATGGAAAAATCGACACGTACCGAGACGCGCGCGCGCCGTTCCGCGGCCTCGAAAGACGCGATTGCGCTGCTGAAAGCCGACCATCGGCAGGTCGAGAAGTGGTTTGCCGCGTTCAAGAAGGCCCGATCGACCAGCCGCAAGGCGAAGCTTGCGGAGCAGATCTGCGATGCGCTCAAGCTGCATACGGCCATCGAGGAGGAGATCTTCTATCCCGCCTTCCTCTCGGCCACGCAGGACGAGGACAAGCACCACGAGGCCGAGGTCGAGCACGAGGGCGCCAAGAAGCTCATCAAGACCATCGAGGAGATGGACGCGGACGACGACTATTTCGAAGCCCGCATCAAGGTGCTCTCCGAGATGATCAAGCATCACGTCAAGGAGGAGGAAAAGCCTGGCGGCATGTTCTCCGAGGCGCGCAAGGCCGACATGGACCTCGAAGAGCTGGGTCGTCGCATGAAGTCACGCAAGGAGCAGCTCCAGGCGAACGGCGGAATCCTCGGCCTGGGCGGAGGCAACGTGCCCCGGCTGAACGCCTGAGGAGGATCGAGCGTGCGTTGGCTGCGGCAGAACGGCCTCTCGGTCGTGATCTCGGTCGTGTTCCTGGTCTTCATGGCCGCCCAGATCTGGACCGGCCGGCTCCAGCACAACGAGGAGCTGCGCGAGCACGGGGAGCGTTCCCTGGCATTGCCGGAGTACCTGGCATCCGGGCATTTCTGGGAGGCGACCGCCGAAAACTGGGAGAGCGAATTCCTGCAGATGGCGGCGTACGTGCTGCTGACCGTCGGGCTGTACCAGAAGGGCTCATCGGAATCCAAGGACCCGGACAAGCGCGAGGCCGTCGATCGCGATCCCCGCAACGTCCGGGGGAAGGCCCGTGAGGAAGCCCCGGCTCCAGTGCGCAAGGGCGGCTGGATCCTCAGGATTTACGAGCATTCGCTTTCGATCGCGTTCCTCGCGCTGTTCCTGGTGTCGTTCTGGCTGCACGCCGTGGGAGGTGCGCGTCACCACAATGCCGAGGAGCTGCTGCATGGCGGGACCGCGGTGACCGTGCGCGAGTACATCGCGACCTCGCAGTTCTGGTTCGAGTCATTTCAGAACTGGCAGAGCGAGTTCCTCGCGCTGGTTTCCATGGTCGTGCTCAGCATCTGGCTGCGCCAGCGCGGCTCGCCCGAGTCCAAGCCCGTGGACGCGCCTCACTCCCATACAGGTTCCGAGTAACTCTTGCGGATCGATTCAGGAGGTTCCGATGGAAAACCGAGACCGTGTGCGCGACCAGGGGGTGCCCGACCAGCCGCCCAGCCAGCCGATGCCCGGCGACGAAGGCGAGGAACACCCGGACAAGCGCCGGGTTCGCGAGGAAGACGACCGGACCAACGATCGGCCATCGCCGCGCCGCGAGCCCGACGGGAATCCGGCGCCGAAAATGGCTTGAACGCTTCCGCCGCCTGACGCCGGCCGGGCTGTTCAGTGCGCGGGAACGACGCCCGAAGCTTCGATCGGCGTCGGCACCACGGGATCACCGAAGCCGTCGACGAGAAGCACGACGCCTTCCGCGGGCTCGTGCGCACCGTCTCTGCGCAGTGGAATCTCGACGCTCAAGGCCGTAACGCCGGGCTCGAATTCGAGGCCGAGGTAAAGCCCGAGCTGGGAGGGCGATATCGCAGGATCCGGAGGGACGATGCCGAACTGCTCGAGGAAT
>DATEEF010000104.1:0-3273 GCA_035281265.1 Steroidobacteraceae bacterium | reverse complement strand
CAACAAGCGCAAGAGCCTCACCTTCGTGCACAAGGGCAACATCATGAAGTTCACGGAAGGCGCCTTCCGGAACTGGGGCTACGCGCTCGCCGAGAAGGAGTTCGCCGCGCAGACCTACACCTGGGACCAGTGGGAGCGCACGCGCGCCGCCAAGGGCGACGCAGCCGCCAACGATGAGCAGAAGAAGGCAATCGCCGGCGGCAAGGTCCTGGTCAAGGACGCGATCGCCGACATCACTCTGCAGCAGGTGCTGACGCGCCCCGAGGACTTCGACGTCATCGCCACCATGAACCTCAACGGCGATTACCTCTCCGATGCGCTCGCCGCCCAGGTCGGCGGCATCGGCATCGCGCCGGGCGGCAACGTGAACTACGAGACCGGGCACGCGGTGTTCGAGGCCACCCACGGAACCGCGCCGAAGTACGCCAACCTCGACAAGGTCAACCCGAGCTCGGTGATCCTGTCGGGCGAGATGATGCTGCGCTACATGGGCTGGACGGAGGCCGCGGAACTCGTGCTCGCGGCGATGGACCGCACCATCGCCGAAAAGGTCGTCACCTACGACTTCGCGCGACTGATGGAAGGCGCGAAGGAAGTGAAGACCAGCGAGTTCGGCGACGCCTTGATCCGCAACATGCGTTGAGCGACCCGCGCGCCCCGGAATGCGCGGCCGCGATCGTCGCGGCCTTCGCACGGTACAACGCCGAGTTCCGGGCGATCACGCGGCGCGCGCCGGAACGCTTCGAGAGCCGGGACTGGTCCGGCAGCCAGGCCGACGTCGTCGCCCGGCTCGAGCTCTATGCCACCTCGGTCAACCGCTCGGTCGCGGAGCTGCGTGTGAAGCTCGGCGACGCGGCGCACGACACCGCGCTCTGGGCCGAGATCAAGGCCGACTACGCGCAGCGCATCGAGGCGCTGGCCGACCCGGAGTTCCTCAAGACCTTCTTCAGCTCGATCACGCGCCGGCTGTTCGACACCGTCGGCGTCAACACGGAGGTCGAATTCTTCGCGCTCGAGCTGGATCCGCTCCGCGGCGCCGACGCGGCCGCCGTCGCCGAGCGCTACGTCAACCGCGGCTCGCTCGACCTGCTTTTCGAGGAAATACTCTCCGACTACCGCTTCCGCACGCCGTGGCGGGATTTCGAGGGCAGCGTCGGCCACGTGGTCGCGGACGTCGAGCTGAAGCTCAAGAGCCTCGGCGAGACGCGGCCGCTGCGCTCGGTCGAGCTGGTGCGCCCGGTCTTCTACCAGATGAGCCGCGCCTACGTGGTCGGCGCCCTGCACGGCGACGGCTGGAAGCTGCCGCTCGCGATCGCCTTCCGCAACTCCCCGCTCGGGGTGCTGGTGGACGCCGTCATGCTGGCGGTCGCCGACGTCTCGATCCTGTTCAGCTTCACGCGCTCCTACTTCCACGTGGACCTCGAGCGCGTGAGCGATGGCGTGCTGTTCCTGCACGGCATCATGCCGCTGAAGCCCGTCTCGGAACTGTTCACGGTCCTCGGCCGTGCCAAGCAGGGCAAGACCGAGCGGTTCCGCGCGATTTTCCGCCACCTCGGGACCACGAGCGACCGCTTCGTGCGCGCACCGGGCGAGCGCGGGCTCGTCATGGCCTGCTTCACGCTCGAGAACGCCGACGTCATCTTCAAGGTGATCCGTGACAAGTTCCCGGCGGTCAAGAACGTGCGCCGCGAGGAGGTCATGGCGAAGTACGACATGGTCTTCCGGCACGACCGCGCGGGTCGCCTGGTGGACGCCCAGGAATTCCGCCGCATCCGCCTGCCCAAGGCTCGCTTCGCCCCGGACATGCTGGACGAGCTGCTCATGGAGTGCTCCGAGAACGTGCAGCTCGACGGCGAGGACCTGATCGTCGGCCACGTGTACATCGAGCGGCAGATGACGCCGCTGAACCTGTACGTGCGCAGCGCCACCCGCGAGCAAGCCGAGCTCGCGGTCGTGGACTACGGCCAGTGCATCCGCGACCTCGCCTACACCAACATCTTCGCCGGCGACCTGCTGCCCAAGAACTTCGGCGTCACGCGCCACAACCGCGTGATCTTCTACGACTACGACGAGCTCTGCCGCGTGACCGACTGCCGCTTCCGCGACGTCCCGCAGTCGAGGTCCGACGAAGACGAGATGCGCGCGGAGAGCTGGTTCTACGTCGCCGACAACGACGTCTTCCCGGAGACCTTCCTCAAGTTCCTCGGATTCGAGGGCCGGCTCCGCGAGGTGTTCCTCGAGAAGCACGGCGAGATCCTCGAGGCCGGCTGGTGGCGCGCGCTTCAGGAGCGCCTCGCGGCGGGCGACCTGGTCGAAGTACTGCCCTATCACCCGCACCGTGTGCGGGTCGCGAGCAGCCTGTGAGAGTGGGGGGTGATTAGATGATGTGCATTACGAGGTCATACAGACACTTACTGCACTGCCAGGTGATTGTCTGGCATCAATGACGTAAAACATCACGTCATTAATGACTACTAATTGTAGATAGATGGCGCTTTCAATTGCTGCTTTAGCTTTGACCGTGCTCGGAGCCTCCGAACCCACTGCCGATTCGGTCGAGTCTCCCACTTTAGTCACCATTTTTCCTGCAGCCGTGCGGGCCCATTTCTCCACCCAGGAATCGCTGTATCACGTGTATCGCAGTCCAGAGGACTTCGCCGCGAACTGGCCCCGCGAGAGCTCTTGCGACGCCGCTTGCGCTCACGCGATTGTTGCCCCGATCGACTTCACGCAATACATGCTCGTCGTAATCGCGCCGCGGGGTCGTGGGCAGCAAACCTATGATGTGGCGGCGACCGCCGTTGCCGAAAGCAGTGAAACTATCGATGTGACTTTTCTTGAGCTTCGTTATGGAAAGTCCACAGGGCACCTGTTGTGCGGAGTAATCCTTACGGTCCCGCAGCCGGCAATCTCGATACTGGTGCCCCGATCCGACAAAGAAGTTCGATTCTTCCGTCGACGCGCGGATGTACTCTGCGAAGAGCCCGTCCAGGTTCAGTAATCTATGGCGCCATCTAACGATGCGTTCGAGCGGTCCGTGAGAGGTTTGGCGGTGCGCGCCGCGGGCGCCTGGGAAATCATAGCGCCCGCGGCGCCTGGCAAGTGCCTCGCGCTGCCCGCTCAACGCGGATATTAGATGGCAGATGAGTGGGCCTCATGGGCTATCGCATCGCTGCCGACTCTGTCCTGGTCGCCCACTTTCTCTTCGCAGCTTTCGCTGTGGTCGGCGGACTCTTCGTCGCCTTTGACCCCACGTGGGCCTGGATCCACGTT
>DATEEF010000103.1:0-17354 GCA_035281265.1 Steroidobacteraceae bacterium | reverse complement strand
ATACTCGTACTGGTACAACGTCGCGTACACCTATTTCACGGCCCTGTATCCCAACAACGCCGGCGAGATCATCGATCCGTCGCACGCGTTCTCCAACGACGACAAGTACGAGAAGACGAGCCACGAGATCCGCATCAGCTCTCCGCAGGACTACCGCGTGCGCGGCCTGCTCGGCTTCTTCTACCAGAAGCAGGAGCACGACTTTTACCAGGAGTTCGGCCGGGTCAAGGGGCTCGCCGCCCGTCGCGTGCCGAACGGCAACGAGCCGGGCAACCCGAACACGTTCCCGGGCGTCGTGTACCTGAACAGCATGGACCGCGAGGACACCGACAAGGCGGTGTTCGGCACGCTGTCCTTCGACGTCACCGATACGCTGGAACTTTCCCTGGGCGCGCGCTATTTCGAGCCGGAAGTGACGGTCAAGGGATTCTTCGGCTTCGGCCTCGGGCTGAATCCGTACATTCCGCCCAGCGGACCGTCCGAGCCGGGCGCCGTGGAGAATGGCGGCGAAGGCGCTTTCGATCCCCTGAGCCCGTGGTGGAGCTCGACCGGCGAGTGGCGCTGCCCGTCGCAGGCCGATGCGCGGGGCGGCAGAGCCCCCTGCCAGAACGTGGACAAGGGCATCAAGGAAAGCGACAGCGTCTATCGCGTGAACCTCAGCTGGAACGCGACAGAGTCCGCGATGCTGTATACGACGTGGTCGGAGGGTTACCGGCCGGGCGGCGTGCAGCGCGACCCGCGCGCCGGCGATTTCGTCTCGGATTTCCTGACCAACTACGAGATCGGCTGGAAAACGCGCTGGGCCGACGACCGCTTCCAGTTCAATGGCGCGATCTTCCTCGACGAGTGGGATGACATCCAGATCGCGTTCCAGGGCGAGAACGGCATCACCCAGGTCGACAACGGCCCGGACGCCGAGATTGCCGGCGCCGAGGTCACGTTCGACTGGCTGCCGACCGACAGCTTCCGCCTTGGCGCGTCGCTCGCCTATTACGACACCGAGCTGAAGCAGGACTACTGCGGCACGGACTCGAGCGACGGCGACGGCGACGGCGACTTCGACGAATGCCTCATCGATCCCGACACGCTCGAGCCGATCATAGATGCGCCGAAGGGTACCGCGTTGCCGCTGACGCCCGAGTTCAAGGGCACGCTCGTCGGGCGCTACTCGTTCCCGACGGGCGGCTGGGATTCGTACGTGCAGGGCTCGCTGTCGTACCAGACGAGTGCCGCAGCCACGCTCACGATCGCGGAAAACGACATCCTGGGCGACATCCCGTCGAGCACCTTCCTCGACCTCGCGTACGGGCTCGGCAACGACAAGTACAACTTCGAGATCTTCCTCTCGAACGCGACGGACGAGGACGCGCCGCTCACCGTGGCGAGCGACTGCGCCACCGGCGTCTGCGGCCGCCAGGCCTGGGGCGTGATGCGCCGCCCGCGGACGGTCGGCATCCGGTTCTCGCAGGAGTTCTGAGAAAAAAGTCGGCTTGGGGAGTTCGAAGGGGCGCCTCGGCGCCCCTTCTTCTTTCAGACGTTCGAGTCGGGGAACGAGGCCTTGCGGCGGTTCACGTAGTCGAGGAGCGCCTCGTCGACGGCCGCATCGAGCGGCGGGGCTTCGTACTCCGCCAGCTGCTTCTTCCAGCGCTCGTTCGCCCGCACCATCATGTCCTTGCGCCCTTCCGCCTCCCACTGCTCGTAGCTGTTGTTGTCGGCGAGCGGCGATCGGTAGAACGCGGTCTCGAAGTTCGCGAGCGTGTGACCGCAGCCGAGGAAGTGCTTGCCGGGCCCGACCTCGCGGATCGCCTCCAGCGCCTGGCCGTTCTCGGACAGGTCCACGCCCGCGAGCAGCGTGTGCATCATCCCCGCCTGGTCCACGTCCATGACGAACTTCTCGTAGCCCATGGCGAGGCCGCCCTCGAGCCAGCCCGCCGTGTGCAGCACGAAGTTCACGCCGCCGAGGCAGGTCGGCAGCAGCGTCTGTGCCGACTCGAAGGCCGCCTGCGCGTCCGGGATCTTCGAGGCGCAGAGGCTCCCGCCCGAGCGGAAGGGCACGCCGAGCCGGCGCGCGAGGCTCGACATGATGTAGAGCACGAGCGCGGGCTCGGGCGTCCCGAAAGTCGGCGCGCCGGACTGCATCGACAGCGATGACGCGAAGCTGCCGAGCACCATCGGGCAGCCGGGGTTCAGCAGCTGCATGAACGCCATGCCCGCCAATGCTTCGGCGAGTGTCTGTGTGGCGGTGCCCGCGACGGTGACCGGCGACATCGCCCCCGCGAGGATGAAGGGCGTGACGATGCACGCCTGGTTCGCGCGCGCGTAGACCTTGAGCGCGCCGAGCATCGTCGAGTCGTAGGTCATCGGCGAGTTGACGTTGATCAGGCTCACGATGAACGTCTTCGGCTTGCCGGTCGCGGGATCGATCCAGCCGTCGCCGAAGAGGATCTTCGCCATCTCGACCGTGTCCTTCGCCCGCTCGGGATGGGTCACCGAGCCCATGAAGCACTTGTCGCTGTACTTCATGTGGCTGTAGACCATGTCGAAATGGCGCTTGTTGACCGGCAGGTCAACCGGCTCGCAGATCGTGCCGCCGGAGTGGTGCAGCGACTTCGAGACGTAGGCGAGCTTCACGAAGTTCCGGAAGTCGTCGATGCGCGCGTAGCGGCGCCCCTCGTCCAGGTTGTGGACGAAGGGCGAGCCGTAGGCCGGCGCGAACACGGTGTGGGGCCCGCCGATGCGCACATCGCGCGCCGGATTGCGCGCGTGCTGGGTGAATTCCCGCGGCGCGCTCGCCTGGATCAGCTGCCGGCAGAAGCCGCGCGGCATGCGCACGCGCTCGCCCTGCACGTCGGCGCCGGCCTTGCGCCAGACCTCGAGCGCCTCGGGGTCCTCGCGGAACTCGATGCCGATCTCCTCGAGGATGGTGTCGGCGTTGCGCTCGATGAGCGAGAGACCCTCCTCGCCCAGCACCTCGTAAATCGGGATCCTGCGCGTGATATAGGGGACGGACTGGCCGGCGACCGCCGCGCGGGCGCTGCGCTTCGCGTCGCGCGCGCTGACGCGCCGCCCGCGTGCGGGCTGTGCCTGCGCCTGCTGTTCCTCCATCGGAGCAGTATGGTCGCCGGAATCGTGGCCGGTTGACTGAATTGCGCTGTCGGCTTGCCCGATTGCGTCATCAAACGCTGACAAGCCGGGCGGCCCGGCACTGCCACACTCCCGGGCGGCATGCGCATCGCACAGGTCGCCCCGCTGTTCGAGAGCGTGCCGCCGAAGTATTACGGCGGCACCGAGCGGATCGTGTCCTACCTGACGGAGGAGCTCGTCCGCCAGGGACACGACGTGACCCTGTTCGCGAGCGGCGACTCGGTCACGCGGGCGCACCTCGTCGCCGGCTGCCGGCGGTCGCTGCGGCTCGACAAGCACTGCGTCGACCAGATGGCGCATCACGTGCTGATGCTGGAGAAGGTCTCGCAACGGCTGCGGCAGTTCGACTGCGCCCACTACCACATCGACTACCTGCATTACCCGCTCTCGCGGCGCTCGTCCACGCCACACGTGACGACGCTCCATGGGCGGCTCGACGTCCCGGATTTGCCACCGCTGTATGCCGAGTTCCGCGACATGCCGCTCGTGTCGATTTCGGATTCGCAGCGCGAGCCGCTCCCCGGCGCGAACTGGCAGGCGACGATCCACCACGGGCTGCCCGAGGACCTGTACGAGTTCAATGCCTCCCCGGGCGAGTATCTCGCCTTCCTCGGGCGCATCTCGCCGGAGAAGCGCGTGGATCGGGCGATCGCGATTGCGCGCGAAGTCGGACTGCCGCTGAAGATCGCCGCCAAGGTCGACGACGTCGACCAGGACTACTTCGATTACCACGTGAAGCCGCTCCTGCAGCAACCGCTGGTCGAGTACGTGGGCGAGATCGGGGACGGGGAGAAGCAGGAATTCCTGGGCTGCGCGATCGGCCTCCTGTTCCCCATCGACTGGGAGGAGCCCTTCGGCCTCGTGATGATCGAGGCGCTCGCCTGCGGCACGCCGGTCGTCGCTTACCGGCGTGGCTCGGTGCCCGAAGTGCTGTCCGACGGAGAGACCGGCTTCATCGTCGACGACCTCGAGGGCGCCATCGCGGCCGCGCGGCGCCTGCCGGAGCTCGACCGGCGCCGCTGCCGCGACGCATTCGAGCGGAACTTCACGGCATCGCGCATGGCCAACGACTATGTGCGCCTCTACGAGAGGCTGGCCCGCGCACGCCAGACGAAGGAACCGGCATGACGGACACGGACGAAGTCCTCAGGATCTCCGACCGCTACTACATCCTCGCGACGTCGGCGCGCATCGACGACCGCACTCGCGTGCTGAAGCATGGCGACACGTTCGCGATCTTCGACCGCTTCGGCGACGTCGAAGGCTCGGGCGCGGGCGTGCCGGGGATCTACGGCATCTACCACCGCGACACCCGCCACCTGTCGCGCTTCCGGCTGCGCCTTGCCGACGGGCGCCCGCTGCTGCTCAGCTCGACGATCCGCGACGACAATGCGGCACTCGCCGTCGACCTCATGAACCCGGACATCTCGCTCGCGGACGGCCGCCTGATACAACGCGGGACGATCCACGTCTTCCGCAGCATGTGCCTCTGGGACGCCGCCTGCCACGAGCGCCTCATCGTCCACAACTACGACCCGGATCCGGTCGCGATCGCGCTCACGCTCGATTTCGGCGCCGACTTCGCGGACATCTTCGAGGTCCGCGGCCTGCTGCGCGAACGGCGCGGGCGCCGGCTGCCCGCGGAAGTCGCCGCGTCCGAAGTCGCCTTCTCCTACGAGGGCCTCGACAGCCGCCTGCGGCGGACGCGCTTCTCCTTCGATACGCCGCCCTCGAAGCTCGACGAGAACGGCGCGCGCTTCGAACTCGAGCTCGGCGCGCACGCCGAGGCCGTCATCCGCTTCAGCATCGCCTGCGAGTCCGCGGTGGGGCCGGCCGTACCCGCCGCCCGCCCGCGCGGACGGCGCTTCTGGTACGAGGAAGCGGCGCAGGACGCCGGCGCGGCGCTGTCCGCGGCGCGCGCCGACGAGCCGCACGTGATGACCTCCAACGAGCAGTTCAACGACTGGCTCAACCGCTCGCTCGCGGACCTGCACATGATGCGCACGTCCACGCCGCACGGCGTATATCCGTACGCCGGCGTGCCCTGGTTCAGCACGGTGTTCGGCCGCGACGGCATCGTCACGGCCTTCGAATGCCTCTGGTTCGATCCCGTCGTCGCCCGCGGCGTGCTCCAGTACCTCGCCGCCACGCAGGCCGACGCGGATTCCGAGGAGCAGGACGCCCAGCCCGGCAAGGTGCTGCACGAGACGCGCGGCGGCGAGATGGCCGGCGCCGGCGAGATCCCGTTCGGCCGCTACTACGGCAGCATCGATGCGACGCCGCTCTTCGTCGCGCTGGCCGGCGCCTATTTCGACCGCACCGGGGACCTCGCGACCATCCGCGGGATCTGGCCGCAGCTGCGGCGAGCGCTCGACTGGATCGACCGCGACGGCGACAGCGACGGCGACGGCTTCGTCGAGTATTTCCGCCGCTCGGCCCGCGGGCTCGTCCAGCAGGGCTGGAAGGATTCACAGGACTCGGTCTTCCATGCCGACGGCGAGCTCGCCGAGGGACCCATCGCGCTCTGCGAGGTCCAGGCGGGCGTGTACGCCGCGCGCCACGCCGGCGCGCGCCTTGCTCGCGCGCTGGGCGAGGACGCGACGGCCGCCCGCCTCGTCGAGCAGGCGGAGACCCTGAGGCGGCGCTTCGACGAGGCGTTCTGGTGCGAGGAGCTCGGCATGTACGCGCTCGCGCTCGACGGGCGCAAGCGCCCCTGCCGGGTGCGCACCTCGAACGCGGGCCAGTGCCTCCTGAGCGGCATCGCGGACCCGGGGCGCGCTCGCCGCATCGCCCAGGCGCTCGCCGGGGAGTCTTTCTTCACGGGCTGGGGCATCCGCACGGTCGCATCGACCGAGCGGCGCTTCAATCCGATGTCCTACCACAACGGCTCGGTCTGGCCGCACGACAACGCGCTGATCGCGGCCGGCGTCGCGCGCTATGGCCACGGCGACCTCGCGCGCAAGGTCATGACGGGCCTGTTCGACGCCAGCATCGCCGTGGACCTGCACCGCCTGCCGGAGCTTTTCTGCGGATTCCCGCGGCGCCCGGGCGAGAGCCCGACCCTCTACCCGGTGTCCTGTTCCCCGCAGGCCTGGGCTTCGGGCTCGGTGCTGCTGCTGCTCCAGGCCTGCCTCGGGCTGACGCTCCGGGCCGCCGAGAAAAAGATTATGTTCACGCGGCCGCAGCTTCCCGAGTACCTCGAGCAGGTGCGCATCGAGAACCTGCGCCTCGCGGACGCCCGCGTGGACCTCACGCTGACGCGCCATCACGGCGACGTGGTGGTCGACGTGCCCCGCCGCGAGGGCCGGGTCGAGGTGATGACCGTCGAGTGAGGGAGTATGCTGCGGTGCACCGCTTATGGCGCTCCGCAATCCCAAGCCGGCCGTGAAGGCCCTCAACGTGCGTGCCCCGAACCGGGTCGCGCATACCTATAGGCAGCGCCTGGGCGCCTCGCCGTCCAGGGTGTTTCCGCTCCTCTGCCCCGTGCGCGAGGCCGACTGGATCGACGGCTGGAACCCGATCCTCGTCCTCAGCCAGTCCGGCTATGCCGAGCAGGACTGCGTTTTCGTCACCGATGCCAAGGTGCACGACTCGATCTGGTACATCACGCGCCACGACCCGGCGCGCTTCTTCGTCGAGATGATCAAGATCACCCCCGGCGTCACGGCCTGCAAGCTGACCATCCGCGTGCGGCCGTTCAAGCCGGGCTGCGAGGCCGAGGTCACCTACAGCCACACCAGCCTCGGGCCCGAGGGCGACGTCTACATCGCCTCCTTCACGGCGGAGTACTACGTCCAGTTCATGCGCGAATGGGAATCGCGGCTGAACCACTACCTGAAGCACGGCACCGCGCTTCGCAACGGCAGCTGAGGGCTCGATTCCCGCGCGATGCTGATCAACTGCGTCGCCTACCAGGACGGCAAGCGGCTCGCCGAGATACAGCCCGACGAGATCCGCCGGTACCTCGCCATCCCGGGATGCTTCGTCTGGGTGGCGCTGCTAGAGCGCGACCCGGCGCTGCTGGAGAAGATGCGCGAACAGTTCGGCCTGCATCCGCTGGCGGTCGAGGACGCGCGTCGCGGCCACCAGCGCCCCAAGATCGAGGACTACGGCGATTCGCTTTTCGTCGTGCTGCACATGCTCGAGGCAGACGCCGACGGCCTGCGCGTCGGCGAGGTGGACGTCTTCGCCGGGCCCAACTATATCCTGACCATCCGCAGCCAGGCCGGGAAGGGCTTCCAGTCCGTCCGCGACCGCTGCGAGAGCGAGCCGGAATTCCTGAAGCTCGGCTCGGGCTACGTGCTCTACGCGCTGATCGACGCGGTCGTCGACCGCTATTTCCCGCTGCTCGATGAGGTCGAGACCGAGCTCGAGGGCATCGAGAACCGGATCTTCGCGGGTTCCTCGCCGCGCGAGAACGTCGAGGCGCTCTACAGCCTCAAGCAGAAGCTTGGCGTGTTCCGCCACGCGGTCGCCCCGCTCCTCGAGGCCGTCAATAACCTGTTCGGCGCGCGTGCGCCGCGCGTCAGCGCCGACATGAAGGAGTATTTCCGCGACATCTCCGATCACCTGCAGCGCCTCAACCAGACCATCGAGTCGATTCGCGACACGATCGCGACGGCGATCGCCGTCAACCTCTCGATGATCAGCCTGCAGGAGAACGAGACGATGAAGCGACTCGCCGCTTACGGCGCGCTCGTCGCCGTGCCGACGATGATCGCCGGCATCTACGGCATGAACTTCAAGCACATGCCGGAACTCGGCCTGGAATATGGGTACTTCGTCGCCGTCGCGCTGATGGCGGCCATCGACGGCTACCTCTTCTACCGGCTGCGCAAGGCGAAGTGGCTGTGACGTCCGAGCGCAGCTACTTCCTCGGCACGCACGACGAGGAGCTCGAGCGGCTCGGCATCCAGCACGGCGTGTGGCGCCCGACGGTGCTCGAATGCTGGCGGCGTGCCGGCATCGGTCCCGGATCGAAAGTGCTCGACATCGGCGCGGGGCCCGGCTTCGCCGCCGCGGACCTCGCGGAAATCGTCGGCCCCGTGGGCCGGGTCGTCGCCGTCGAGCGTTCCGCGCGCTTCGTAGAGGCGGGCCGCAGGATGCTTGCGGGCCGAGGCCACGAGAACTTCGAGTACCACGAGCTCGACCTCATGACCGACGCCCTGCCCGCCGGCGGCATGGATGCCACATGGTGCCGCTGGGTCGCCTGCTTCGTGTCCTCGCCCGCGCTCCTGCTCGACAAGCTCGCGGCCGTCATCCGGCCCGGCGGCGTCGCGATCTTTCACGAGTACATCCACTACGACACGCTGCGCATCCGGCCGGGCGGCGCGCGCCTGCGCGAGTTCGTCGTGCAGGTGGAGCAGGGCTGGCGCGAGGCCGGCGGCGAGCCGAACATCGCCCCGGCCGTCGTCAGCATGCTCCAGGAGCGCGGCTTCGCGATCCGCGACGCGATCCCGCGCGTGTTCTGCGCCCGGCCGGGCGACGAGCTCTGGCAGTGGCCCGCGACCTTCGTCGACATCCACCTGCGCCACCAGCTCGAGCTCGGTCGCATCGAGCCCGCCTGGGCGGAGGCCGTGCGAGCCGAGTTCGCCGCCGCCGGGATGCAGGCGGCGACGCTGCTGACGACGCCGATGGTGCTGGAGATCGTCGCCGAAAAACGCCACTGATCGGAGGGGTCTGACCCCTTCATATTCGGAATATGAAGGGGTCAGACCCCTCCGATCAGTGTGCGGCGGCGGCCGCTGCCATGCGCGCGGGGTCGTGCCGGTAGCGGAACACGAACGGGAACACGATGCCGACCGCGAGGGCGTAGCCCGCGAACGTCAGCCAGATGCTCTGCCAGTCGCGCACGCCGTCCACGGTGTGCAGGTCCACGACCGCGCCGGCGACCATCGTGCCGAAGAAGGCGCCGAGCCCGTTCGTCATCACCATGAACAGGCCCTGCGCGCTCGCACGGATGCGCGCGTTCGCCTCGATGTTCACGTACATCGACCCCGAGATGTTGAAGAAGTCGAAGGCCATCCCGTAGACGATCATCGACAGCACGAGCATCCACAGCCCGGGTCCCGGGTCGCCGTAGGCGAAGAGGCCGAAGCGCAGGACCCAGGCGAAGATCGCCAGCAGCATCACGACCTTGATGCCGAACCGCTGCAGGAAGAACGGGATCGTCAGGATAAAAAGGGTCTCCGAGACCTGCGAGATGGAGATCAGGATGTTGGAGTAACGCACGGCGAAACTGCCGGCGTACGCCCCCGAGAAGTCCGCGAGGAACGCGGAACCGAAGGCATTCGTGATCTGCAGCGCGCCGCCCAGCAGCATCGCGCAGAGGAAGAACACCACCATCTGCGCGCGCCGGAACAGGACGAACGCATCGAGCCCGAGCGCCTCGGCGAGCGAGCGCTGCCCCTCGCCACGCGACGGCGGGCAGGCAGGCATCGTGAAGCCGTAGAAGCCCAGGAACACCGCAGCCGCCGCGCTGATGTACAGCTGGCCCGTGGTCTGCACCGCACCCGAGAGGTCGGTGAGCCACATCGCGAGGATGAAGCCGACCGTTCCCCAGACGCGGATCGGCGGGAACTTGCGGATGAAGTTCATGCCCTGCTGCTCGAGCACGCGGTAGGAAATGGTGTTGCCGAGCGCGATGGTCGGCATGTAGACGCAGGCGTTCAGGAGCATGATCACGTAGAGCGTCTCGTAGTCGCGGACCGTCGAGGCCCAGACCAGGAGTGCCGCGCCCGTGAGGTGCAGGGCGCCGTAGAGCTTCTCCGCGTTCACCCAGCGGTCGGCGACGATGCCCATGAGTCCGGGCATGAAGAGCGAGGCGACGCCCATCGTCCCGTAGATGCTGCCGATCTGCAGTCCCGTGAAGCCGAGCGTCTCGCTCGTATAGGCGCTGAAGGAGATGAGCCAGGCGCCCCAGACGAAATACTGCATGAAGTTCATCACGGTCAGGCGCAGCGGCACGCTCATCGGGGCAACGCTACCACAAGCGGGCGCTCCATCCAGATCGTGATCGCGGCGAACTCGGGCCGCACGGACCGGTAGGGTTCGCAGGCGCGGAAGCCCTGCGCGGCGTACACCGCGTGCGCATGCGGCATGAAGGTCGCCGTCTCGAGCCGCATGACGCCGTAGCCCGAGCGCCCCGCCTCCTCGACGAGGCGCGCGACGAGGCGCGCGCCGATGCCGCGCCCGCGCTCCGCCGGCGGCACCCAGACATCGTGCATTTCGCAAGTTCCGGGTGCGAGCGGCCGGAACGACGCGCTGCCGACGAACGCATCGTCCTCTTGCGCCACCAGGAAGCACCCCGCCGGCGGCGCCGTCCTGCGGCGGATCTCCGCCATGTCGCCGGGGTAGAAGGTACTCGCGACGCCCTCGGTGTCGAGCCCGATGGCGCGCGACTGCGCCATGTCCCAGGCGCGCAGCGCCTCGACGAGGCGCCACGCCTCGCGCCAGTCCGCCTCGGTTTCCGGCCGGACGATGCGGATGCGGCGCCTAGTCTTTCTTGAACAGCACGGAGCCGATCCAGCTGACGATGCTGACGACGATCGCGGCCCAGAGCGCGGGCCAGAAGCCGGAGATCGAGAATCCCGGCAGGAAGGCGGCGACGAGGCCCAGCATCGCGGCGTTCACGACGAGCAGGAAGAGGCCCAGCGTCACGAGCGTGAACGGCAGGGTGAGGATCACGACGATCGGCCGCACGACGGCGTTGACGAGGCCGAGCAGGAGCGCCGCGAGGATCAGCGTCGTCGCGGTCGAGACGCTGATCCCGGACACCCATTCGGTCGCGAGCCAGAGGCCGAGCGCGGCGATCAGCACGCGCAGGATGAAGTAAGCCATCGGCTCAGCGTACGCGACGGCCGCGCTTGATGACAACATCCACCGACTGGAGCAGGCCGGTGTCGCGCAGCACGTCGCCGCGCACGGCGATGATGTCCGCGATCTTCCCGGGCGATATGGCGCCCGACTCGTGGCCGACGCCCATCGCGGTCGCGGCGTCGTGGGTCGCCGCGCGGATCGCCCGCACCGCGGGCAGGCCGCAGTCGCGCACCCAGAAGTCGATTTCCTGCCAGGTCGCGCGCGAATGCAGGTGACCCGGCTCGCCTGCGCCGGAGCCGAGCAGCAGGAGCACCTTCGCCTCGTCGAGCTGGCGCAGCTTTCCGCAGAGCGCCGGCGCCGCCGGCGGCTCGGGCAACGCGCTCGAGAGGCCCGCCAGCGAGCCCTTGACGTCGGCCGCGACGAGCTCCGGCAGCTGCTGCGTCGCGCGGGGGTCGTCCAGCGGCTCGTCGTTCAGGCGCAACGACTCGAGGTTGAGCGGCGCCGAGATGGCGGGCGTCCAGGCGAGCGGGCGTGCGCCCGCCTGCGTGAGCCGGCCGGTGATCGCCTGCATCATCTCCGCGGGATACGGCCCCGCGCCCGCGATCGTGCCGAGGAACCCGTCGAGCTGCGCCGCCGCTCCGCGCACGACGTCGGCCGGCTTCTCCGCGTAGGCATGCACCGGGAGCCCGCGGATTCGCGACTCGGAGACGACGGCCTCGAGCTCCCCGGCCGTCCACAGCTCGAGGTCGGCGATGAGCACGTAGTCGACGCCCGCATTCGCGAGTCGCTGCACTTTCGCGCGCACGTCCGGCGCGCCCTCGACTTCCCAGTTCCAGGCCGCGGTGTTCGCGACCGCGAGTTTGCGCAGCGCCGGCCCCGCGACGTACAGGCTCGGCCCGTCGATGATGCCCTCGCGCACGCGCGTGCGGACGCGCGTCGCGGCCTCGAGCGGGGCGGCGGCGGCGCGCGCGCTCGTCACGCCAGCCTGCAGCAGCTGCCTCGCCGCGATCGGCATGACGACGCGCTCCGCGAGCGGGCCGTAGGTCTCGTTCCAGCGCCGGGCGTCACCATGGCCGAGGCGCATCAGGTCGACCTGCATGTCCCAGAGGCCCGGCAGCACCGTCATGCCCTCGGTGGACACGACCTCCGCGCCTTCCGGGATCGCGACCTGGCCCGCCCCGCCGACCGCGAGGATGCGGTCGCCCTCGATCACGATGATGCCGTCGGGGATCGGCGCATTGCCATAGCCGTCGATGACCGTGCCGCCGGACAGCACGAGCGCGGCGCCGGCAAGGACCGTCGCGAGCGTCATGGCCCGCCCTTCGTCAACGTGCCGTCCTTCAGGCGCAGCTGCAGCTGCGCGAACGCGAGCGCCCAGCCCGTGCGCAGCCTGACCAGCGTCTTCGCGTATTCCTCGTCCGGCGGGATTCCCGAGCCCATCACGCGCAGCATCCTCTGTCCCTTGCGTTCATCGATGATGAAGTCCTCGATCAGCGCGCTGTCCAGCAATTGGGGCCAGTCGCCATTCGGCTGGTACAGCAGCTGCAACCTCGAGGCGACCTCGAAGCGCTCGATCTGCGCCTCGCGCCGGCCGAAGAGCTTCGAGACCGTCTCGTAACGCCCGCCGCGCCGTGGCTCGACGACCGCCTCCGTCGCGAGCCACGTCCGGAGGGCCGCGGGATCCGTCAGCGCGCGCCACAGCGTCGCCGCATCGGCAGCCGTCTCGAACCCCTGGTGATATCCGCGCGCCTGCCGCCTCATTCCGCCGGCTCACCGGCCTGCTGGCGGAGCTTGCGATCGAGCTTCGCGCGCTCGGCGGCGGCGGCGACGATGTCGTCGGCCTGGGTCCCGTCCCGCGGCCAGGTCGCCGTGCCGACGCTGGCCGTCATGCGCTGCAGGCGTTCCCCGACGGGAAACAGGCTGCGATAGACGTGGTTGCGGATGCGCTGCGCGACGACTTCGGCGACCTCCGCGGTCGCGTCCGGAAGGAACACGATGAACTCGTCGCCGCCCGAGCGTGCGGCGAGGTCGGTATTGCGGATCGCGCGCTGGATGGCGCTCGCGACCGTGGTGATCGCGCGGTTGCCCGCCTGGTGCCCGTGCCCGTCGTTGAGCGCCTTGAGGTCGTCCATGTCCACCATGAGGATCGCATACCCGCCGCGCGAGTCGCGAGCGCGCAGCCCGTGCTCGCGCGTGAGCAGGCCCTTGAAGGTGCGCAGGTTCAGCATGCCCGTGAGCCCGTCGCGCTCGGACATCTCCTCGATGCGGCGGCGCGCCGACAGGATCGTGCCCGCGAGCGCCTGCGTCAGGTAGGCGACCAGCGCCCAGGGGCCGAGCTGCCCGAACAGCCGCGTCGCGAGCTCGCCCGCCGGCGGCAGCGGCCCCTCGCCCGCGAGCAACGAGAGGAACGCGAGCGCGACGGCCGCGAAAACGACGAGCGTCCCCTGCCGGCCGAGCGTCATGGCGACGACCACGATCGGCAGCAGGTACAGGTTCGCCATCGGGCTCGCCGCGCCGCCGGTGCGCGCCGCGACAACCGTGATGAACGCGACCATCACCGCCGCGCCGAGCGCGATCCGCGCACCGGTCGCCCGCACCGGGAAGCCGCGCCAGCGCAGGGCCACGACGAAGAGCGCGTAGCAGCCGATCGCGGCGTAGAGCGCACGCGAGGTGCCGGTGGCGCCGAGCGCGAGCGCATAGAGCGCGACCACCAGCAGCACCAGCCAGTCCGCCCGCGCGAGGCCCTTCAGGATGCTCGCGTGCTCGTCGCGCTCGACCATCCCGCGCCGCATGTGCGGCGGCGCCTGCGCGATGCCCGACTTGTCGGTCGTGTCCGTCACGCCGCGGCCGGCTCGTCGCGCTGCAGACGCGACTCCGTCTCGCGCCGCGCCGCGGGTCCCGCGAGCGCCTCGACCAGGGCCAGCGCGAAGTCGAGCGCGGTGCCCGGGCCGCGCGAGGTGATGACGCCGCCGTCGACGACGACGGCATCGCCCACGACCGTCGCCTTGGCGGCGTCCGCGAGGAAACCCGGGAAGCTCGTCGCGCGGCGCCCGTCCAGCACGCCCGCCGCGGCGAGCACCATCGGCGCCGCGCAGATCGCGGCGACCGGCCGGCCCGCGTCGTGCAGGCGGCGGACCAGTTCCGCGATGCGGGCATCCTTCCTCAGGTGATCGGCCCCCGGCATGCCGCCAGGCAGCGCGATCATGTCGAAGTCCTGCTCGGCGAGCGCCGCGAGCGGCGTGTCGGCAGCGAGCCTGATGCCGTGCGAGCCCGTGACCGGGCTGCCCGCGAGCGAGGCGACGACGACCTCGACGCCGGCGCGGCGCAGGATGTCGATGATGGTGACGGCCTCGAGCTCCTCGAAGCCCTCGGCGAGCGGCACCAGCACGCGCTTCATTCCGAAGCCACCCGCTGCCGCGCCGTGCCGGTCTTCAGGAACTCGACCGCGGCCAGGATCTCGGGATCACGCTCGCCGGCATCCGGCGCGCCGAGGGCGGTCGTCTCCGGTTCCGGCAGCGGCACGTCGGGCTCGATGCCGCGCTCGTGGATCGAGACGCCGGACGGCGTGAAATAGCGCGACGTCGTGAGCTTCAGGGCCTGGCCGTCCTCGAGCGGCAGCACGGTCTGCACCGAGCCCTTGCCGAAGGTCTTCTGGCCCAGCAGCTTCGCGCGGCCGTTGTCGCGCAGCGCCCCCGCGACGATCTCGGCCGCCGAGGCGGAGCCTTCGTTCACCAGCACCGCGATGGACGCTCCCTGCGACAGGTCGCCATCCGCCGCGTCCATGCGGAAGCGGGACTCGGGCGAGCGACCCTCGGCCGACACGATGGTGCCTTCGTCGAGGAAGGCGTCGGACACCTCGACCGCGGCGTCGAGCACGCCGCCCGGGTTGTTGCGCAGGTCCAGCACGAGCCCGCGCAGGGATCCGCCCGCCTCGCGCTCGAGCGCGCGGATCGCGTCCTGCGTGTCCGCTCCCGTGGTCTCGCTGAACTGCGAGATGCGCAGGTACCCGTAGCCGGGCTCGAGCATGTCGTAGCGCACCGAGTGCACGGAGACCATCGCGCGCTCGATGGACAGCTCGAGCGGCTGCGGCAGCGGCTCGCGCCCGATACCGAGCTTCACCACCGTGCCCGGCTCGCCGCGGATGCGGCCGATCGCCTGGTCGAGCGGCTCGCCGCGCAGGAGCCGGCCGTCGATGGAAAGGATCGCGTCGCCCGGGCGGATGCCGGCGCGCGCCGCCGGCGAGCCATCGAGCGGGGCGATGACCGTGAGCACGCCGTCCTCGGCCGTCACCTCGACGCCTATCCCCGAGTAGTTCCCCTCGGTCGCGATCTTGAGGTCCTCGAACTCTTCCTTGTTCATGAATGCCGAATGCGGGTCGAGCTCGCCGACCATGCCGCGGATGGCGTTGGACATGAGCGTGTGGTCGTCGGTCTTGTCGACATAATCGTCGTGGATGAGGCCCATGACCTCGGTCAGGAGGCGGGCATCGCGGGCCGGAATGCCCTGCTTCTCGCCGGAATCCCGGGTCATCCAGAAGCTGCCCGCCGCCAGCACGACGCCGGCGAGGCAGCCGAGCAGTGCCGCGAGCAGCAGGCGCCGGTGTTGGCTCATTCCATTATGGTACTCGCGCGGGGTCCGGACGGGGACCTCGGCGGTCTCAGCCGGCCGCGGGTTCCTGCTGCGCCATCGCTTCGTAGAGGGCGAGGTCCCCGAGGACCTGGTCGATCGGCACCGGGCGCCCCATCGCGAAGCCCTGGCCGTAGTCCACGCCGAGCGCCGCCATGCGCGTGCGCAGGTCGTCCGTCTCGACGTACTCCGCGACCGTCTCCATGCCCATCGTGCGGGCGAGCTGCGCGATAGCGCGCACCATGGACTCGGTGCGCTGGTTTGTGCCCGCGTCGCGCACGAACGCGCCGTCGATCTTCAGCACCGACACCGGCAGCGACTTCAGGTACACGAGGGACGACAGTCCCGTGCCGAAGTCGTCGAGCGCGAAGCTGCATCCGAATCCCCGCACCCGCTGCATCAGCCTGTCGGCGCGCGCGAGGTTCGACACGGCCGAGGTCTCGGTCAGCTCGAAGCAGAGGATCTCCGGAGGCAGCCCGGAGTTGGCGATGCTGTCCTGCAGGAACTCGAGGAAGTCGTCGGAGGCGATCGAGGCGCCGGAGATGTTGATCGAGAAGCGCATCGCGCGGCCGCGCAGCGAAGCGGCGTGCGCGGAGAGCACGGCCAGCGAGTTCCTGATCACCCAGCGGTCGATCGCAGGCAGGAGCTGGTAGCGCTCGGCGGCCGACAGGAACTTCTCCGGCGGGAGGAGTTCGCTGTTGTCGCTCACCATGCGCAGCAGGATCTCGAAGCGCGGCTCGGTGTGCTCGGCGGCTAGAGGCAGGATCGGCTGCGCGAACAGCGCGAACCGGTCGGCGGCCAGGGCCTCGTGCAGCGTCTGCACGACGATGATGTCCGTGCTGCGCCGGATGATGCTCAGGTCCGCGTCCTGGAACACCTCGACACGGTCGCGGCCGCGGTCCTTCGCGGCCTTGCAGGCGATCTCCGCGTTTGCGAGGCCGTGCGCCAGGCGGTTCCGCGAATCCTCCGGCAGCTCGGCCACGCCCATGCTCACCGAGACCTGCACGGTGCCGTCGCCGCGCACGTAGGTCAGCTCGTGGCACTGGCGGCGCAGCATGTCGCCGATCTGGTGGGCGAATTCAAGCGTGCAGTCGGGCAGGAACACGGCGAAGCGGTCGCCCGCAATGCGCGCGGCCAGCGCGCCCGGCCGCGGCTTCTTGCGCAGCACCTCGGCCACCTTGCCGAGCAGCTCGTCGCCGACATGCATGCCGAAGTTGTCGTTGACGACGTGCATGCGGTCGACGTCCATGTAGAGCACGCACTCGGGCACGGCGCGCTTGCGCGCCGCGAGCTGGGCGCGCACCTGGGTCTCGAAGGCGGCGCGTGTCAGCAGCGCGGTCATCGCGTCGAAGTTGTTCGCGAGCGCCGTCGTCGTCTTGCGCGCCAGGAGTTCCACCAGCCTCTCGGTCCGCGCGTCGAAGTCCGGCGCATTCTCGTCGCGGAACATGACGAGGAACCCGGCGACGCGCCCGGAACCGTGGCGCACCGGCGTGCAGAGGATCTTGAACGGAGGCAGCTCGACCGAGCGCACCTTGATCTTGTTGATCACGAGGTTGCGGCGCTGCAGCTGCGTCCAGTTGAGCAGGTGCCGGTGAATCTTGGTCAGGATCTCGACCTGCGGCCTATCGCCGCGCGGCGCCTTGCACACCGCGATGTTCCGCTCCGGCACCACGAGCGCGCCGAGCAGGCAGCCCAGGTGGTCCACGCAGGTCTGCACCAGCACGCCGAGCTCGTCGCCGGCCTCCGGGTTGTCCGGGTCTTCCGGC
>DATEEF010000102.1:0-27577 GCA_035281265.1 Steroidobacteraceae bacterium | reverse complement strand
GATACACATCGCTCCTCGTTCCTTGCCTGATCGCAAATCCGCCCGGCCGCGCCCACGCTACCTGCGCAGAGCTTCCCTAAACCGGGCCGGCGGCCCGCTCGAGGTTGCGCTCGAGCTGGCGCTTCGCCGAGCGGTATTGCGGCGGCCACCACTGGCCGTCGTAGTGCTGTTCCGCCGCCGCGCGCAGCGTCCACGCCGGGTCCGCGAGGTGCGGGCGCGCGAGCGCGCAGAGGTCCGCGCGGCCCGCGGCGATGATCGTGTTCGCGTGATCGGCCTCGAAGATGTTGCCGACCGCGATGGTCGGCATCCCGACGACGTTGCGCACGAGGTCCGAGAATGGCGTCTGCCACATGCGCCCGTACACCGGCTTCTGCCAGGGGACGGTCTGGCCGCTGGAGAGGTCCAGCAAGTCGGCGCCTTCGGCCTTCATGGCGCGTGCGACCACGAGCAGCTCCTCCTCGGTGAGGCCTCCGGGCGCCCAATCGCTCGAGGACAGGCGTACGGAGAGCGGCTTGTCGCGCCAGGCGGCGCGCACCGCGGCCAGCACCTCGAGCGGATACCGCATGCGGTTGGCGATGGCGCCGCCATACGCGTCGTCGCGGCGGTTCGTGAGCGGCGACAGGAAGCTCGCGAGCAGGTAGCCGTGCGCCATGTGGAGCTCCAGCATGTCGAACCCGGCCTCGCGCGCGAAGCGCGCGCTCATCACGAACTCCGCGAGCACCCGGTCCATGTCTTCGCGCGTCATCTCCCGCGGCGGCGCGCTGATGCCTTCGAGGTACGGCAGCGGGGACGGCGCGAGCGTCGGCCAGTTGCCGGACGGCAGCGGGTGGTCGTCCTGCTCCCAGCCCAGCTGCGTCGAGCCCTTGCGTCCGGAGTGGCCGAGCTGCATGCAGACCTTCGCGCGGCTGCGGGCGTGGACGAAGCCGGCGATGCGCCGCCAGGCGTCGCGCTGCGTCTCGTTCCAGAGCCCCGTGCACCCGGGCGAGATGCGCCCTTCCGGCGACACGCAGGTCATCTCCGTGAACACGAGCCCGGCGCCGCCGGTCGCGCGCGCGCCGAGGTGCACCAGGTGCCAGTCGTCCGGCATGCCGTCCTGCGCCGAGTACTGCGCCATCGGCGAGACGACGATGCGGTTCTCCAGGCGCATGCCGCGGAGCTGGAGCGGTAGGAACATCGGGGGGCGCGGCCTCCCGGCGCCGGCGCGATCCGCGAGGCGCTTCTCGACATCCGCCACGAAGCCGGGATCGCGCAGCTTCAGGTTCGCATGGCCGATACGCTGGCTGCCGGTCAGCAGGCTGTAGGTGAACTGCCAGGGCGGAAGGCGCGTGTAGCGCGCGACGTCCTCGAACCAGCGCATGCGGTTGCGCGCGGCGCTCTGCAGGCGCAGCGCCTCGGTCTCGCGCTCCTCCTGGTAGGCGGCGAGCGCCGCGGGCACGTCCGCCGTGCCCGCCGTGCGCGCGACCAGGGCGATGGCGTCCTCCATCGCGAGCTTGGTGCCGGAACCGATCGAGAAATGCGCCGTGTGGGCGGCGTCGCCGATGAGCACGCGGTTGCCGTGGTGCCAGCGCTTGCACAGCACGCGCTGGAAGTTGAGCCAGGCGGAACCGCGCAGGTGCGCGGCATTGCTCATGAGCCGGTGGCCGTCGAGGTACTTTGCGAACAGCTTCTCGGAGAAGGCGATCGACTGCTCGTGGTTCGCCGCATCGAGGCCGTGCGCGCGCCAGGTCTCCTCGCGCGTCTCGACGATCGCCGTCGAGAGGGTCTTGCTGAACTGGTAGGCGTGGATCTGGAACCAGCCGTGCTCCGTCTCCTCGAAGGCGAAGGTGAACGCGGGAAACGGCTTCGTCGTGCCGAGCCAGATGTAGCGGCACTCGCGGGTGTCGATGTCCGGCACGAACACGGCCTCGTGGCGCCTGCGCGTGCGGCTGTTGACGCCATCGGCCGCGACGACGAGGTCGGCGTCGGCGAACTCCGCGTCGTCCTCGACCTCGCGCTGGAAATGGTGGACGACGCCGAGCTCCGCGCCCCGCTCCTGCAGGATGCGGAGCAGCCGCTTGCGCTCGATGCCGCAGAACCCGTGGCCGCCGGTCGTCGTGACCGTGCCGCGGTAGTGGACGTCGATGTCGTCCCAGTGATGGAAGCTGCCGGTGATGGCCGCCTGCGAGGGCGCATCCGCCGCGGCGAAGTTCTCCATGGTGCGGTCCGAGAACACCACGCCCCAGCCGAAGGTGTCATCCGGCCGGTTGCGCTCGAAGACCTCGACCCGCGCCCGGGGCAAGGCCTTGCGGAACAGGATCGCGGCGTACAAGCCGGCGGGCCCGCCGCCCAGGCAGACGATGCGCTTCACGCGCCTATTACAGGCCTCAATAGTTTAAATGTCAACTAACTGGTGCCGGGTCGAACATATCGAACTTGTTGGAATGAGGAGTACGTCCCAATAAGATCGATATGTTCGACCCGGCACCATTCAAGGCCGGCGCAGTGACTTGCGCGAGAGCTTGCCGGTCGCGGTCTTGGGCAGCGCCTCGAGGAACTCGATGACGCGCGGGTACTTGTAGGGCGCGATGCGCAGCTTCACGAAGTCCTGCAACTCCTTCACGAGCGCCGCGTCCCCTGCCCGGCCGGCGGCGAGCACGATGCAGGCCTTCACCACCGTGCCGCGCTCCGCGTCCTCGGCGCCGATGACGGCGCATTCGCGCACCGCCGGATGCGCGAGCAGCGCCCACTCGACCTCCGGGCCCGCGATGTTGTAGCCGGCCGCCACGATCATGTCGTCGGCGCGCGAGACGAACCAGAAGTAGCCGTCCTCGTCCACGCGATAGAGGTCGCCCGTGAGGTTCCAGCCGTTCTTCACGTAGTCGGCCTGGCGCGCGTCGTCCAGGTAGCGGCAGCCGGTCGGCCCGGTCACGGCGAGCCGGCCCGTGCTGCCGCGCGGAAGCTCGCGGCCCTCCTCGTCCAGGACGCAGGCGCGGTAGCCCGGCAGGGGCTTGCCGGTCGATCCGGGGCGGATGTCCTCGCCGGCGGCCGCGATGAAGATATGGATCATCTCGGTGGCACCGATGCCGTCGATGATGCGGATGCCGGTTTTCTCGAACCACAGGTCGGAAACGGCCTTCGGCAGGAACTCGCCGGCGGAGACGCAGCGCTTGAGCGAGGACAGGTCGCGCCCGGCGCATTCCGTGGCGAGCGCGCGGTAGGCGAAGGGCGCGGTGAAGAGGCAGGTCACGCCGTGCCTCTCGATCGCGGAGAGCACGGTCGCGGGCGCAGGCGCCTCGATCGGCACGGTCGCGGCACGGAAGCGCAGTGGAAACACGAGCAGCGCGCCGAGGCCGAAGGTGAAACCGAGCGGCGGGCTGCCGGCGTAGACGTCGGCCGCCGACGTGTGGAGCAGGTGGCGCGCGACCACGTCGGCCATGGCGAGCACGTCGCGGTGGAAGTGCACGCAGGCCTTTGGCTGACCGGTAGTGCCCGAGGTGAATGCGAGCAGGCAGATGTCGTCGGCGGCGGTGTCCGCATTCGCGAAGCGATCGGGGGCGGCGGCCATCCGCGCCTCGAGGTCGCCGCTGCCCCAGGTGATGACCGTCGAGACACCGCCCGCCGCCGCGACCGCGTCGAGCTCGGACGACAAGCGCTGGTCCGCGAGTGCGAAGGAGGGCTTCGCCTTGCCGATGATCGCAGTCAGCTCCGGCGCGCGCAGCAGCGGCATCGTGGTGACGGCGATCGCGCCGGCCTTCATGACCGCGAGCCAGGCGGCGTACAGCTCGGGCCCGTTGTAGCCGCGCAGCAGCACGCGGTTGCCCGGCTCGACGCCGGCCAAGACGAGCACGTTGGCGATCCGGTTCGCGCGGGCGAGCAGCTCCCGGTACGTTATGGTCGCCGCGTCCGTGAGGATCGCGGGGCGGTCGCCATGGCCTTCGGCGACGGCGTCGTCGAGCAGCACCGTCGCGCAGTTCAGCCGCTCGGGATAGCGCAATTCCGGAAGATCGAAGTGCAGCCGCGGCCACTGGTCCTTCGGCGGCAGCCGGTCTCGCGCGAACGTGTCCACACTGCGATTCTAGGGTGCCGGGTCGCACTTATCGAACTTGTTGGGAATGAGCACCGGATCCCAATAAGTTCGATAAGTGCGACCCGGCACCCATTAAAATCTCGCGATGCCCGCGTACCTGGAGACCGAACAGGAATTGTCCCGCCTGGCGCGCCGCGCCGCCGGCATGCGGGGCGGGCCGCGCCTGCTGATCCTGCCCGGCATCATGGGCTCGAGCATCGGGCGCCTGCGCAAGAACGGCGGCGCCGACGTCACCTGGTTCGACCCGGTCGAGATCGCGCAGGGCCAGCTCCTGAAGCTCGCCCTCCCCGCCGGCAACCGCTACTGGGCCATCGGCGTGCTGAAGTTCGCGTACGAGCGCCTGCGCCTCGTGCTGCGCATCGCCGGCTTCGACGCCGTCTTCCATCCTTACGACTGGCGCCGCGACGTGCTCTGGAACGGCCGCGAGCTCGCCGACCGGCTCCTGCGCGAGAAGCGCCAGGACGTCATCGTCGTCGGCCACAGCATGGGCGGGCTCGTCGCGCGCGCGGCGCTGGCCCACAAGGGCGGCGAGCGCATCAGCCGCGTCATCCAGCTCGGCGCGCCGAACAAGGGCACCTTCGTCGCCGTCCAGGCGCTGCGCGGCACCTATCCGCTCATCCGCCGCGTGGCCATGCTCGACCTCAAGCACAGCGCCGAAGACCTCGCGCGCGAGATGCTGGTGACCTTCCCGGGACTCTGCGACATCCTGCCGGCGGCGAGCCTGTGCAAGGATTTCGATCCCTTCGACCCGGGCCAGTGGCCCGACGGGCCGAAGCCCGACGCATCGCTGCTCGAGAATGCGCGCGCCGCGGTCGAGAAGCTGCCGCCACCGGACGAGCGTTTCCGCCTCATCGCAGGCTTCGGCCAGGATACGGTGCTGGGCCTGCGCCGCTCCGCCCGCAAGCTCGAATTCGGCCGCGGGCCGGCCGGTGACGGCACCGTGCCGCTGGCGCTCGCGCAATGGCCGGGCCTCAAGGCCTGGTACGCCGAGGAGAGCCACGGTTCGCTGCCCGGCAATGCGGACGTCGGCCGCGCGGTCGCCGACCTCGCGCAGCACGGCAGCACCGATGCGCTGCCGCAGGTGCTGCCGCGCCGGCGCGGCGTGCCGACGCTGTGGCAGGAGGACCTGCGCGCGGCGCCCGAGCCGAAGGTCGCCTGGGGTGACCTCTCCGAGCGCGAGCAGCGCGAGTTCCTGCACGAGTTCGTGGGGGTCACGCAGCCCTCGACCGCCGCGGCCGCGCCGCAGCGCGCGGGGACCGCGAAACCCGTCGAGCTCGTCTTCATGGAAGGCAGCATCACCCACAGCACGGCCGCCGCGATCGTGCTCGGCGCATTCGCGAACGTGGAGCCCGCCGGTGCGGCGCAGGCGATCGACCGCCTGCTGCACGGCGCCATCAGCGACCTCGCGCGCCGTCGCGCCATCAATGCCGCCGCCGGCGAGGTGTTCGTGCTGCCCGTTGCGCGCAGCGGCCTCGTCCCTCGCCTCGTCGTGTTCGCGGGACTCGGCCATTTCGCCCGTTACGGCCCCGACGTACAGCGCCTCGCCGCCGCGAACGTGACGCGCACGCTCGCGCTCGCGGGCATCGAGAACTTCGCGATGGTGCTCTGGGGCACGACCTCGGGCACGAGTCCCGCCGACGCGACCCGCGCCCAGCTGGAGGGCGTGCTCACGGCGCTCGCGGACCTCGAGACGGAGCAGCGCATCAAGCGCATCACCATCGTCTCGCGCGAGGCGGAACGCATCGCCGAGGCCCGGCGCGTCGCCGAGGACCTGCTGCGGCTGCATCCGGCGGCGCCGTTGCTCAAGCTGGCGCGCGAGCGCAAGTCCAAGCGCAAGCCCGCGCGGCCGGTCAAACCCTCGGCGACGCCGCAGGCGTTCCTGTTCGTGCAGGAGTCGGCTGCGAACCTGCGCGCCGCCCTGCTCGGCCCCGCGCCGAAAGCGACGGCGCTCGTCGCCAGCCGCCGCCTGGACCACCGGCTGCTCGAGCGCGAGCATTCTCGGCTCGTGCCGGGCATGGCGGTCGCCGACCTCGCCGAGTTCGGCGAGAAGCTGTCGGCCCTGCTGCTGCCAATCGAGATCGCCGAGGCGCTGCCCGCGGTGAAATCCTCGCCGCTCGTCGTCGTCCACGACAGCGCGAGCGGCCACTGGCCCTGGGAGGCGCTCTCGCTCGGCGGGTGGGCGCCGGCCGGCGCCAGGGGACTTTCGCGCCGCTATGCCGCGGAAGGGATGTCGGTCGCGAAGTGGCGCGAGCAGCGCCGCCGCGCGCGCGAGTTCAACGTGCTGCTGGTCGTCAACCCGACCGGAGACCTGCCGGGCGCCGTGGAGGAAGGCGAGCGCGTCGCCGCCATGCTGACGCAGCTCGAGGGCGCCGGCATCACCGCGATCCGCGGCGCCGAGGCGACACGCGCGCGCCTGCTCGCGGAGTTCCGCTCGGGCGACTACGACGCGATCCACTTCGCCGGGCACGCGTGGTTCGATCCCGCGGCGCCGGCTTCGAGCGGCATCCTCTGCGCGGGCGGGCGCGTGCTGTCGGGCGCGGACCTCGCCGCCATGGATTCCGTGCCGGCGCTCGTTTTCTTCAATGCCTGCGAATCGGGCCGCCTGCGGGCCACGGTCAACCCGCTCCGCCAGCTCGACCGCAGCGTGGGGTTCGCCGAGGCCTTCCTGCGCGGCGGCGTCGCCAACTTCATCGGGACCTGGTGGCCGGTATCGGACAGCGCCGCCACGGCCTTCGCCGCTGCGCTTTACCGCGACCTCGCGCGCGGAGAGTCCATCGGCGCCGCCCTCAATGCCGCGCGCGGCGCGGTGCGCGAGCTGCCCTCAGCCGACTGGGCGAACTACCTGCACTACGGCAGCTATGACTTCACGCTGAAATCCCCGAGGGACTGAGCGCAGCATGGCGCACGTCGCGAGCCTGCACATCTACCCGGTGAAATCCTGCCGCGGGATCGACGTCGACGCGTTCCGGGTCACGGAAACGGGGCCCGAGTGGGACCGGCGCTGGATGATCGTCACCGCGGACGCGGGCCGCTTCATCTCGCAGCGCTCCCATCCCGCCATGGCACGGATATCCGTCGCGATCGGGGGCGGCAACCTGCGGCTCTCGGCCGACGGCATCGAGCCGCTCGTCCTGCCGCTCGACCACGGCGGCGACGCGCGGCGCGTCTCGGTCTGGAAGGACGAATGCCTCGGCGTCGACGCGGGCGTGGACGCCGCCGACTGGCTGGCCGCAACGCTCGGGGAGCCGCTGCGACTCGTGCGCATCGAGCCGTCCGTGCCGCGGCTCGCGAACCCGGAGTTCGTCGGGCCGGACCCGCATCCCGTGTCCTTTGCGGATGCTTACCCCTTCCTCATGATCTCGCGCGCATCGCTCGCGGAGCTGAACCGGCGGCTGCCCGATGCGATCCCGATGGCTCGCTTCCGCCCCAATGTGGTGATCGACGGCGTCGCCGCCCACGCGGAGGACGCGATGACGCGCTTCCGCTTCGGGTCGGTTGTGCTGCGCGGCGTCAAGCACTGCACGCGCTGCCCGATCACGACCACGGACCAGCAGACCGGCGCCCGCCACCCGCGCCAGGAGCCGCTGCGCACGCTCGGTACCTACCGGCACGATCACGTGCTCAAGGGCGTGGTCTTCGGCCAGAACTGCGTGATCGAGGTCGGCGTCGGCGAGCGCCTCGCCGTCGGGGCACCGCTCGAGATCGAATGAAGGGGACGCCGAATGAAGGGGACGCACCCCTTCGCGAATATGAAGGGGTGCGTCCCCTTCGATCGTTCGATTACCAGGTGTAGCGGACGCGGTAGGTGACGGTCGCCTCGCCGTCGGCGGCGATGCGCACCGGGAACTCGACGGTCCGCGCGTCCTTCTTCTGCGACGGCACCGACTGGTCGACCAGGTCCCACTGGCTCCAGCGATACATGCTCTCGCGCACGATGACCTCGACCGGCTCGTCCTTGTGGTTGCGGACCTTGATCTCGAAGGCCTCCTCGACGACCTTCGCGGCCGTGTTCGCCTTGAAGTCCGTCTGCCGGCGCTCGCCGACGACGTCGAAGGCCGTGCCGAGATTCACGCGGACCTCCTCGTCCTTGGGCGTATGGTCGATGGCGTCCTCGCCGACGAACTCGAGGCTGCCGTCGGCCCTGTCCTGCTGCGAGACGCGGATGCGCCCCGCCGGCAACGGCATCCCCATGCCCGAGGCCTTGTCGTTCCGGAACGTGAGCCAGACGTCGACTTTCTGGTTGGAGGCCGGCGCGTAGTCGCGGTCCACGATCGGCGCGCCGAAGTAGCCGCCGATGTCGGCGCCGTAATACACGAGCTGCTTCTTCGCCGGCACGCGGGTCGCTGCGTCGAACAGCTCGATCTGTTTGGTCGAGTTGTTGGGCAGCGTCGCGGGCCGGCCGAGGGTGTAGAGGTGATACTCGAAGAAGGCCTTCTCCTCGAAGCCGGCGTCCGCGGCCTCCATCGCCTGCTTCGCGCGCGACGAAAGGATCATCGTCTGCGGTTGTGCCGGCTGGACCCGGTTCACGTCGCCGGCGATCAGCTTGAGCTTCGCGTCCTGGTAGCGCACACCTGACTGGTTGAGGAGGCTCACCCACGCCCCCACGTCCACGACGCCCGAGTTCGCGTCCGCGCCAGGCGTGAAGATCAGGTTGTAGTCCGCCCACCAGGTGATGCCGCCCGTCTGGTAGGAGACGCGCGTTGCCTGCGTCCCGCCCTTGCCGGAGACGACGTCCCATTCGAGCGTCGGCCGCGTGATCAGCCCGCCCGGCAGCTCGCCGAAGCGGATGCTGTTCCACTGGCGCAGCGCGTGGATCTGCCCGTCCGTGCCGCGGATGACGAGACCGTCGTTCGACGAAACGAGCGTGCCCTCGACGAGCTTCACGCCGTCGCCGCTCTGCTGCTCGACGCTCAGGTTGCGATCGATGTAGCGCGAGAGCAGCTTGTCCTGGCTCACGAGGTCGAACTGGAAATTCTGCTCGAGCACCTTCGTCCCTTCCGGGTCGGTGAGCGAGAGGAACTTCACGGTCGTCGGGTCGATGAGCGCCGCGACGTCCTGGAACTGGATCGTGCCGCGACCGCGCGGGATTGCGAGCTCGCGATCGAGCCGGACGAGCGCGAAGCCCGGCAGCTCGTTCGCCATCGGCGCACCCATCCCGGGCAGCGGCCGATACCACTCGGCAGGAATGCCGCCCGGCTGCGCGGAGCTGTAAACCGTGAGCGAAGTCCCAGGTTCGGCAGCGGCGGCGCCGAGCGCAAGCAGGACACCCGTGGAAATCAGGCTGAAACGTGCGGCGGGCGACGACATGCAGGGCCCTCCTTGGGCGGCGAATGCATAGAATAAACGCAGGCGCGCCGGGAGTCGGGTCAATGCCCACCGAAATTTCGCCCTGGATCCAGCGGCTGTCCGCCCACCGCTTCGCGGTCGCCGCCGGCGGGCTGCTCCTCGCCCTTGCTATCGCGCTCGCCTGGGTCGCCTGGCGCTGGGGCGTGGCCGAGGACCGCATGGAGTTCCTGCAGAAACAGGCCGAGGCCGGCTTCCTGCAGGCGCCGTCGACGACCCGCGCGGTGCGCATCGACCTGCGCGCACCCGGCACGATCGCGGTGGGCGGCCGCGATTTCCCGGAGCGCGTCGACCTGCGCGTGAACGCGCGCACGGACCGCTACGCGCGATTCCGCGTCAGCCTCCTGCGCGACGACGGCACATTGCTCGTCCACGCGGACCAGGTCGTGCGCGATTCCAACATGGACCTGCGCCTTTCGTTCAACACGTCCCTGCTGCCGGCGGGGCGCTACGTCCTGCGCGTCGAAGGCTACTCGCGCGGCGGCCGCCTCGAGCACCTCGGCGAAGCACGCGTCGTCGCCGGCTAGCGCTCGCGCAACGTCTTACCGCATGCATTCCGGCGCGCGCAGGGGATCCGGCGGGGCGTCCCTTCGCTTCGCCGGAACTTTATGCTCCGCTCCGGGACGCCCCGCCACCTCCCGCGCGCGCCGCGCTGCGCGCGGTAACCGTCGCGTGCGCGCGAGCCGTTGCGGGACCCCGAGGCGAGCGCGTTGTTTCCGGCCGCGCGAGCGGAGGGGTCCCGCCGGCGAAGTGCGCACGCGACAGTAATCGGTCGCTTGGAGGGCGTACGTGACGGCTATCCCTCGCGCAGCGTCGCGATCGGCGGATGGTTGACAACGCCGCGCGCCGCAAGCGTGCCCGCCCCGCCGACGATGACCGCACCGGCCGCAAGCCCGATCACCCACACCCAGGGGTCGATGGCGTACGTGAGGTCGAAGACCTCCCGCGCCAGCAGCCAGCCGGCGATGGTCGCGCCGATCGCGGCCAGCACGCCCGCGAGCATGCCGAGCGCCGTGAACTCCGACGCCACGCCGGCGAGCACGACCCGGCGGCGCGCCCCGAGCGTGCGCAGCATCGCGCTCTCGTAGCGGCGCTCGTCGCGGGTCGCCTGGATCGCCGCGAGCAGCACCGTGATGCCCGCGGCCAGCGTGAACAGGAAGACGTACTGCACCGCGAGCGAGGCGCGGTCGATGACCTCGCGCACCTGGGCGAGGATCGCGTCGATGTCGAAGACCGAGACCGACGGGAAGCGCCGGACCAGCCCGGCCAGCGAATCGCGCTGGCCGGCATCGAGCTTCACGCTCGTGAGCCAGGTTCCGGCGAGTCCCTCGAGCGTCCACGGCGTGAACACGAGGAAGAAGTTCGGCCGGAAGCTGTCCCACTGCACTTCGCGGAAGCTCAGGATGCGCGCCTCCACCGTTTCTCCCGCGACATCGAAGGCGAGCCGGTCGCCGAGCTCGAGCCCCAGCTCTTCCTGGTACTCCGTCGCGACCGAGACGTAGTGCTCGCCGCGGTCGGCCTCGGTCCACCAGCGGCCGTCGACGATCTTGTTGTCCACCTGCGGCCGATCGGCCCAGGACAGGTTCTGCTCGCGTTCCGCGAAGCCTTCGCCGCGGTCCGAGGCCGGCTCGACGTCCTCGATCGGCACGCCATTGATGGCCGTCATGCGCGCGCGGATCATCGGGAACAGCCGCGGTTCCGGCAGTCCCAGCCCGGTCATGAAGCGGGAGAACTCGCCCGCCTCCGCCGCCGGGATGTTGATCATGAAGAAGTTCGGCGTGTCGGCCGGCAGGCTCGCGCGCCAGTCCTTCAGCAGGTCGCCGCGCACCACGGCGAGCAGCAGCAGCACCATCAGGCCGAGCCCGAATGCCACCACCTGCACGACGCTCTCGCGCCCGCGGCGGGCGAGATTCGCGACGCCGTAGCGCCAGGCGACGCCGACCGCGCCGCGCAGCCGCCCCGCGAGGCGCACCAGCACGAAGCCCGCGCCGTAGAGCACGCCGAGGGTGACGGCGATGCCCGCGCCGAGGACGCCGACGAGCAACGCGTCGCGCACGAGCCAGTACAGCACGCCGGCGAGCGCCGCGATGGCGAGCCCGTAGGACACGGCGTAGCGCAGCGGCGGCGGCTCGAGGTTGCGGCGCAGCACGCGCGCCGGGGGCACGCGCTTCAGCTGCAGCATCGGCGGCAGCGCGAACCCGACCAGGATCGCGAGCGCCGTTACCGCGCCCATCAGCACGGGCGCCAGTGTCGGCGGCGGCAGGTCCGCGCGGATGAGGTCGCCGAGCAGGCCGGTGAGCAGCGCCTGGGCGAGATACCCGAGTGCCGCCCCGACCGCGGAGGCGGCGAGCGCGATCAGCGCGAGCTCGATGACCGTGACCGCGAGCACGAGGCGCTGCGGCGCCCCCATGCACTTCATCAGCGCCACGCTGTCGAGGTGGCGCTGCGTGTACCGCCGCGCGGCCATCGCGACCGCGACGGCGGCGAGCAGCACGGTGATCAGCGCGGACAGGTTCAGGAACCGGCCGGCACGCCGCGTCGAGGCCTGGACCTGCGGGCTCTCCTCGGACACGCCGACGAGCCGTTCACCCGGCTGCTTTTCCGCCCGCAGCACGGCGCGGAACTCGCGGATCCCGGCCGGCTGGCCGGCGAAGAGCAGCGAATACGTCGCGCGGCTGCCCGGCCCGAGCAGCTCCGTGGCGGGCAGGTCGGCGAGCGGGATGAGGAGCGAGGGCGCGAGGTCGACGAAAGCCGAGCCCTGGTCGGGCCGGTAGTCGAGCACGCGGGTCACCGTGAACGAGACGGCGCCGATGCTCACCCGGTCACCGACCTTCGCGCCGATGCGCGCGAGCAGGCGCGAATCGAGCCAGGTTTCGCCCCGACCGGGCAGCTCGTCCGTCTCGCGCGGCGGCGCGAACGGCGCATCGGCGACCTTGAGCCTGCCCCGCAGCGGGTAGCCCGGGCTCACCGCGCGCACGGCGGCGAGCGCGGACTCCGCGCCGAAGAACACGACACTGGGGAAATGGACGATGCGCGCGGTCGCGATGCCGCGTTCCCCCGCCATCGCCTCGTACGACGCGGAGATCGGCTCCGGCGAGCGCATGCGCAGGTCCGCGGCGAGCACCTCCGCGGCGCGCTGGTCCACGGCCTGGCCGATGCGGTCGGTGAAGAAGCCGACGCCGGTCAGCGCCGTGACCGCGACGAGGAGCGCCACGGCGAGCACCGCGAGCTCGCCCGAGCGCCAGTCGCGGGAGAGCGCGAGCAGAGCGAACCGCAGCGCGCGCATCAGGAAGCCCTGACCATGCGCCCGGCATCCAGCTCGATCACGCGCCCGCAGCGCGCGGCGATCTCGCGGTCGTGCGTGACGAGCACGAGCGTCGTTCCGTTCGCCGCATTGAGGTCGAAGAGGAGCTCGATCACGCGGTGGCCGGTCGCCGTGTCGAGGTTGCCGGTCGGCTCGTCCGCGAACAGCACCGACGGGCGCGTGACGAAGGCGCGCGCGATCGCGACGCGCTGCTGCTCGCCGCCCGAGAGCTGGCGCGGGTAATGGCCGAGCCGCGGGCCCAGCCCGACCTGCGTCAGCACGCCCTGCGCCGTCCCACGCGCGTCCGGGCGGCCGGCGAGCTCGAGCGGCAGCATCACGTTCTCGTGCGCCGTCAGCGACGGCACGAGGTGGAAGGACTGGAACACGAAGCCGACGTGCCGCGCGCGCGCCGCCGCGCGGCCGTCCTCGTCGAGCGCGGAAAGCTCCGTGCCCTCGAGCCAGACCGAGCCCGCGCTCGGCTCGTCGAGTCCCGCGAGCATTGCGAGCAGCGTCGACTTGCCGGCGCCGGAGGCGCCGACGACGGCGACCGTCTCGCCCGCGCCGACGGCGAAGCTCACGTCGTCGAGGATGGTCAGCATTCCTTCGGGGCTGGTAACCTCCTTGCGCAAACTCCTGGCCTCGAGAACGGTCTTTCGATTCATGCGTCGCCTGTTGTTCCTGTTGCTCGTCCTGGCCGCCGCCCTGCCCGCGCGGTCGGCGGAGCCCCCGGTGATCCTGGTGCTCGGCGACTCGCTGTCCGCCGGCTACGGGCTCGCGCCCGGCCAGGGCTGGGTGTCACTGCTCCAGCAGCGGTTGAAGAAGGAAGGGTACGGACACCGCGTCGTCAACGCCAGCGTGACCGGCGAGACGACCGACGGGGGCCTCGCGCGGATCGACCGCGCGCTCGCGACGCACGGCCCCGGCATCGTGATCCTCGAGCTCGGCGGCAACGACGGCCTGCGCGGCCTGCCGGTCGCGCGCGTCGAGGAAAACCTCGGGCGCCTCATCACGAAGAGCCGCGCGGCGGGCGCGGAGGTCCTGCTGCTCACCGTGAGCATGCCGACCAATTACGGACCGAAGTACACGAGCGAGTTCGGGAAGGTCTATGCCGACCTGGGGAACCGATACGACATCGGCGTCGTCCCGCTGATGAGCCCGGAATTCGCCGTGCAGCTCGATTACTTCCAGCCGGACGGCATTCACCCGAACGCGAAGGCGCAGCCGATCCTCCTCGACAACGTGTGGGCAGGGCTCACGCCGCTCTTGCGCGCCGAGTAGAACGCGCGTCAAATCCGGGCCGTGTGCGGACGAACCAGCGGCATGGTTTTTGCGATGCAGCAATGAATGACTCGAACCCTGCCGAAGCGCGCATCTGGCTGCGCGACTATCCGCCGGACGTGCCCGCGGAGATCGACCCCGACGCGGTCCCCTCGCTGAAGCACCTCTACGAGGAAGCCTTCCGCCGTTTCCGTGGCGCGACGGCCTACGCCAACATGGGTCGCAAGCTCAGCTACGCCGACATGGACGAGCAGTCGCGGCGGTTCGGCGCCTGGCTGCAGAAGGCTGCGGGACTCGCCAAGGGCGATCGCGTCGCGATCATGATGCCGAACCTCCTGCAGTATCCGATCGCGATCATGGGCGCGCATCGCGCCGGCTGCGTCGTCGTCAACGTGAACCCGCTCTACACCGCGCGCGAGCTCGAGCACCAGCTCAAGGACTCGGGCGCGACCGTCATCGTGATCTTCGAGAACGCGGCGGCGACGCTCGAGCAGGTGATCGGGCGCACGCCCGTGCGCAAGGTGATCGTCACCGGCATCGGCGACATGCTCGGTTTCCCGAAGTCCGCGATCACGAACTTCGTGATCCGCCACGTGCGCAAGATGGTGCCCGCCTGGTCGCTGCCGGGCAGCGTGCGCTTCCGCGACGCGCTCGCGAAGGGCGCGGGGCTCGAGCTCGATCCCGTGGACGTGTCCGGGGAGGACGTCGCCTTCCTGCAGTACACGGGCGGCACGACCGGCGTCTCGAAGGGCGCCGTGCTGACCCACCGGAACATGGTCGCGAACACGCTGCAGGTCGTCGCCTACATGCCGGAGCTCGGCGAGTTCACGAATCCGGCCGTCATCACCGCGCTGCCGCTCTACCACATCTTTGCGCTGACCACGAACATGCTGGTGTTCACGCACGTCGGCGGCAACAACGTGCTGATCACGAACCCGCGCGACATGCCGGGCTTCGTCAAGGAGCTCGCGAAGGTCAGGTTCACCTTCATCACCGGCGTGAACACGCTCTTCAACGCGCTCCTGAACACGCCGGGCTTCCGCGAGCTCGACTTCAGCTCGCTCAAGGTCGCGCTCGGCGGCGGCATGGCCGTGCAGGCCGCGGTCTCGGAGCGATGGCGAGAAGTCACCGGCCGGCACATCTGCCAGGGCTGGGGTCTCACGGAGTCCTCGCCGGTCGGCACCGCGAACCTGCCGCGCACCTCCGATTTCACCGGCTCGATCGGCTACCCGATTCCCTCGACCGAGATCTCCATCCGCGACGACGACGGTCACGCGCTGCCGGTCGGCTCGGTCGGCGAGATCTGCATCCGCGGCCCGCAGGTGATGCGCGGCTACTGGAACCGGCCGGAGGAGACCGCGAAGGTGATGCTTCCCGGCGGCTGGCTGCGCACCGGCGACGTCGGCCGGATGGACGAGCGCGGCCGTACCTTCATCGAGGACCGCAAGAAGGACATGATCCTGGTGTCCGGCTTCAACGTGTACCCGAACGAGGTCGAGGGCGTCGTCGCGCAGATGCCCGCCGTCCTCGAAGTCGCGGCCGTCGCGCAGCCCGACGAGAGGTCCGGCGAAGTCGTCGCGCTCTTCATTGTGAAGAAGGACCCGTCACTGACGGCCGACGAGGTCGTGGCGTACTGCAAGCGCGAGCTGACGGCCTACAAGGTGCCGAAGCACGTCTACTTCCGCAGCGAGCTCCCCAAGACCAACGTGGGCAAGATCCTGCGGCGCACGCTGCGGGACGAGCTGAGCGCCGTCTAGCGGCACGGAGGGGTCAGACCCCTCCGGCTCGCTCACCACTTCCACACCCGCGGGTACTCGTCGAGAAGCGCCGGAAGCTTCGCGCGCGGCAGCACGGTGAGCGGGTCCAGGAGCCGCGCGTCCAGCAGGCCGCGCTCCTCGAGGTCCTCCTCGACGGCGTAGACCGGCACGCCCTTGGCCGCGAGCCCGGCTACATCCGCGGCGAGGTCCGCGGAATGGCTCTGCGTCCAGGCGCCGATCTCGAGCGCGGGCGCGCGCTGGCCCTGCACCGCGTAGCAGACGGCGTTGCCCGCCAGCAGCAGGCCGAACTCGCCGCCCGCGCCCTTCATCGCGTGCGTCAGCCACACGATCGTGTCGTCCTGCTCCTCCACCGTCGCGCGGTAGGCCGTCTCGAGCACTTGCAGCGTCTTCACGTTTCAGCTCCTTCAACGCGTTCCGGTCGTCAGCGTATTGCCGGACTCGACCGACATCTTCCAGAAATCCGCGGGCGTGCCGCGGCGCACGCCGCCGATCGCCTCGGCGACGCCGCGCTCGTCGACGCAGAGCCCGCAGTTGACCCAGTCGAGCGTGCGGCCGTGCTTCGCTGCGAGCGCGAGCAGGGCCTCGATCCATACGCGCGGCAGCGGGTGGTTCTCCTGGGCGGCGTCGCGTCCGTGCACGGCGTTCGCGTGCGGCGCCTGCCTCGCGAAAGAGAGCGCGACCGCACCCTCGTAGGCGAAGACGTTGACATCGTGGCCGGCCTCGAGCGCGGCGGCCATGAGACGGAACATGGTCACCGTCCGCGAGTTCTCGAACGGCGCATCCATGATGGCGAATGTCAGTGCGGCTTTCATGGGCATCCCCTCAGAGGAACATCACTTTCCAGGACGCGGCGAGGCGCTCGACGACGAGCCCGATCGAGGCGGGCTTCACGCCGCGCGCGACGTCGTGCTCGGCGATGCCGCGCTCGCGCAGCGAGAAGTCGTCGGCCAGCACTTCGACGCCGGACGTGAGGGCTTCGTGCAGCGCCTCGCCGTCCGCCCCCGCCCGACAGGGCAGCACGCCGTTCTGCACGAGGTAGAGCGCGACGGCGGAGCCTGCCCGGCGCAACCCGACCGCGAGCTCGGCATGGCCGGCGACGGCCTGGTCCGAATACGGGTCCCGGGACTCGATCAGGAGATAGTTCGGCATGTCGCGCTCCAGTTGGCCTGGCGGGCATCCTCACCCCCCACAGCCGGGGGGATCCGGACGAAAAGCTGAAATAAAGCGGAAAAAAAGCCCTCCCCGCCCTTCACGGTCCGGGCCTGTGGCAGACTTCCCGCCCCATGCTCCCGAGGCTCCAGATCGGCGAGTTCGAGCTCCAGCCGGCGACCCGGCGGCTGCACCGCAGCGACGGCTCGCAGGTCCACCTGCCCAACCGGCCCTTCCAGGTCCTGCTGCACCTCGTCGCCAACCGCGCGCGGCTCGTGCCGCGCGCGGAGCTCCTCGAGCAGTTCTGGGACGGACGCGACGTCTACGACGGCGCGCTGACGCGCTGCCTCAGCACCGTGCGCAAGGCGCTCGACGATCACGACAGCCCCGCGCGCTTGATCGAGACGCGCTGGGCCGAGGGCTACCGGTACGTCGGCCCCTGCGTCGAATTGCCCGAGTACGGTACGGGCCACCGGCCGGCCTTCGCGGACCGCCGGGATGCCGCCGCCGCCCGCAGGCTGGTGGATCGCGGAAACGACTACCTCGGGCGCTCGGGGCATCGCAGCTACCGCTACGCACTCGCGATGTTCCGCCTCGCGGTCGAAGCCGATCCGGAGGACGCGCGCGCCCATGGCGGCGTCGCGGCCGCGCACGCCCTGCTTTGCCTGCACGCGGAGCCGTCGGACACGCACCGTGCGGCGGCCGCTGCGTCGCTGGCGACGGCGCTCGAGATCGACGCCGCCTGCGCCGACGTCCAGCATGCGCGGGCGCACGTCTCGGTCATGCGCGACGATTACGCCGAGGCGAATGCCGCCTTCCGCGCCGCCGAATCGCTGGCGCCGGCGCAGTTCGGCATCTGGTACTACCACGCACGCGGGCACGCCGAACAGGGCGACCACGAGGGAGCGCTGTCCCATTACCTGCGCGCGTCGGAAGCGGACCCGGGCGACTACCAGGCGCTCGCCCTGGCCGAGCAGTCGTTCCATCGCGTCGGCCTGCATGGCGATGCGCGCAGGGCGGCCATCGCCTGCGCGCGAGCCGCCGAGGAAACCCTGCGGCGACGCCCGGACGACGTGCGCGCGCTCTCGCTCGGCGCCTGCGTGCTGCATCCGCTCGGGCGCAGGGACGAGGCCCGCGGCTGGACCGAGCGTGCCGTCGCGCTCGAGCCGCTCGAGCCCTTCGTCAACTTCAATGCGTCCTGTGTCTACATCGCGCTCGGCGATCTCGACCGCGCGCTGCATTTCCTGAAGCGCGTGACGATGGCGACCGGCAACTGCAACTGGATCGCGCATGATCCCTGTGTCGATCCCGTGCGCTCGCACCCGCGCTTCGCGTCGATCCTGTCGCGCGCAGCCGCGTAACGGATCGGTGACGCGATGCAGGGCCCGGTGATCATCGGCGAGTTCCGGATCGAGCCGGGGCCGCGGCGGCTGCGCCGCCGCGACGGCGAGCTCGTGCACCTCGCCAACCGCCCGTTCCAGGTGCTGCACTACCTCGTCGCGCATCGTGACCGCCTGGTGCCGCGCGCGGAGCTCCTCGAGCAGTTCTGGGACGGCCGCGACGTCTACGAGGACGCGCTGACCCGCTGCATGAGCACGGTCAGGAAGGCGCTGGCGGATCACGGGAATCCGGCGCGCTACATCGAGACGCGCTGGGCCGAGGGGTACCGGTACATCGGCCCCTGCGAGTCCGGCGAGGCCGACGACGCCGATTCCGGCGAATTCTGCCTGTACGAGCGCCACGTGTCAGGCAGCGATGCGGCGTCGGCGGACCGGCTGGTGAAGCGCGGGAACGGCTACCTGGGCCGCTTCGGCCTGCGCAACCAGCGCTACGCGCTCGAGATGTTCCGCGCCGCGCTCGCGATGGATCCGGAGGACTACCGCGCTTGGGCCGGCGTCGCCGCGAGCCATTCGCTGCAGTACCTGCACGCCGAGCGCCTGCAGGAGCACTGGCATGGCGCCATCCATGCGGCGCGCGAAGCGCTCGAGCGCCGGCCGGTGTCGGCGGAGGCGCAGCTCGCGCGTGCGCACGTCGCGGTGATGCGCGGCGATTACGCCGAGGCGGACGCCGCATTCGCCTTCGCCGAGGACCTGGACCGGAGCCAGTTCCAGGCCTGGTATTACCACGCGCGCATCTGCTCGGAGAGCCGGGACCACGATCGCGCCGTCGCGCTCTACGAGCGCGCGACGGCAGCGGACCTGAACGACTGCCAGGCGACCGCGCTCTGCGAGCTGTCGCTCAAGCGCCTGGGCCTGCGCCGGGAGGCGAGGCGCACGGCGCTCGCGAGCGTCGAGGCCGCCGAGCGCGCGATCCGGCGCCGGCCCGACGACGTGCGCTCGCTCTCGCTCGGCGGCTGCCTGCTTCCGGGCCTGGGCCGCGGCGACGAGGCGCGGCGCTGGGCGGAGCGGGCGCTCGCGCTCGAGCCGGGCGAGCCCTACGTGAACCTCAATGCCGCGTGCACCTACACCGCGGTCGGCGACTACGCGCACGCCCTCGACCTGCTCGAGCGGGTGCCGCTCTCGCCGGTCGGCAACTGCAAGTGGATCCGCCACGATCCGACGTTCGACCCGCTGCGCGAGAATCCGCGGTTCGCGGCCCTGATGTCGCGTTGCGGCCAATCCCCGGCGCTGGCGTAAAACGAACCGGCCGCGGCGCCTCCCCGGCGCCTAATTCGCCTCGACCGAAATCCGGTAGGCCGGCGCCCGACGGGCGGCATGCGCCCGTTCGAAGGCGTGGGCGATCGCGAGCACGCCCGCGTCCTGCCAGGCGGCCGCGAAGAACGAGACTCCGACCGGCAGGCCGTCGACAAAACCCCCGGGGACGCTCGCGCTCGGATACCCGGCAATCGCCGCCGGGCTCGAGCTGCAGGACACGCTCCAGTTGTCGCCGTAGACGAGATCGCTGACCCACGCGGGTCCGCAGGTGATCGCGACCAGCACGTCGAGCCGCTCTTCCGCGAGGACAGCGTCGATGCCTTGCGCGCCGACGAGGCGGCGGATTCGCGCACGCTTGGCGAGGTACGCGGCATGATCGAGGCCGCCGTCGCGCTCGGCCCGGAGGAAGAGCTCCTGGCCGAACCACGGCATCTCGACGGCCGCCTCGCGCTCGTTGAACGCGATGACGTCGGCGAGCGATGTCACCGTCGCGGCGCCGCGCTCGCGCAGATACGTGCCGAGGTCTCGCTTGAGCTCGAACAGCAGCACGGCCAGCTCGTCGTCGGAATAGTCCGAAGGGCGCGGCAGCTGCACCGGGTCCACGAGTATCGCGCCCTGGGCGCGCAGGGTAGCGACGGCGGCGTCGAGAATCGCCTTCGATTCCGCGCCCCCGCCGCCGCCGTGCTCACGCACGACGCCGATGCGGCGGCCGCGCAGGCCGGTCCCGTCCAGCGCCGCCCGAAATCCGGTGCGCCGCGCGTCGGCCTCGCGCGTCGCGGCGTCCGCGGCGTCGGTTCCCGCGATTGCATCGAGCAGGATCGCGGCGTCCGCGACGCTTCGGGTCATCGGACCCGCCGTATCCTGGCTGTGCGCAATCGGCACGATGCCCCGCCGGCTCACCAGGCCGACCGTCGGCTTGAAGCCGACCACGCCGTTGACCGAGGCCGGACAGACGATCGAACCGTCGGTCTCGGTGCCCACGGCCGCGACGACCATGCCGGCCGCCACGGCAACGCCGGACCCGGAGCTCGAGCCGCAGGGATTGCGGTCGAGCACGTGGGGATTGCGCGTCAGGCCGCCGACCGCGCTCCAGCCGCTGGTCGAGCGCGTGCTGCGGATGTTCGCCCATTCCGACAGGTTCGCCTTGCCGACGATGACCGCGCCCGCCTCGCGCAGGCGCCGCGCCACTTCCGAGTCGCGCGGCGCGGGAACGCCCGCCAGCGCCAGGGAACCGGCGGTCGTCAGCTGCCTGTCGCCCGTGTCGATATTGTCCTTGAGAAGGACCGGGATGCCGTGCAGCGGCCCGCGCACCTTCCCGGCCCGACGCTCGGCATCGCGCTCGTCGGCGATGGCGAGCGCATCGGGATTGGTCGCGACCACGGCATTCAGCCTCGGGCCGGCGTCGTCGAGCGCCGCGATCCGGTTGAGCGACCACTGCGTGATGCGCCGCGAATCGAGCGTGCCGTCCTGCATCGCCTGTTGCAGCCGCGCGATGTCGTATTCGCCGAGGTCTGGCGTGGCGGGTGGCGCGACGGGGGCCTGCCCCGCGGGGCCGCAGGCGGCCACTGCGAACAGCAGGACGGACATCGCGCGCATGACGCTCGATCCCGCCGTCGCCTCGCGTGTCGTCATCCGGGCGTCACCGATGGTAGGCGGGAGAGAGCTCGGCGACCGCCGCGACCATCGCCGCGATGTGCTCCGGATCGACGTCCGGCGTGACGCCGTGGCCGAGGTTGAAAACGTGCCCGTGCCCGCGCCCGTAGCTTTCGAGCACGCGTGCGACGCCCGCGCGGATATTCGCGGGTGAGTCCAGCAGCAGCGTCGGGTCGAGGTTGCCCTGCAGGGCGACGCGGTCCGCCGTCGCAAGCCGCGCCGCCGACAGCTCCGTCGTCCAGTCGATGCCGAGCGCATCCGCGCCGGCGGCGGCCATGCGATCGAGCCAGGCGCCGCCGCCCTTGGTGAACAGGATCACGGGCACGCGTCGGCCCTCGCGCTCGCGCACGAGGCCGGCGACGATCGCCTGCATATAGGCGAGCGAGAACTCGAGGTACTCGGGCGTCGACAGCGCGCCGCCCCAGGTGTCGAAGATCATGAGCGCCTGGGCGCCCGCCCCGACCTGCGCGTTCAGGTAGTCGGTCGTCGTGCGCGCGAGCTTGCCGAGCAGGCGGTGCAATGCCTTCGGGTCCTCGGCGAGGAGTGCCCTCGCGCGGGTGAATTCGCGGCTGCCGCCGCCCTCCACCATGTAGGTCGCGACGGTCCACGGCGATCCGGCGAAGCCGATCAGCGGCACGCGCCCGGCGAGCTCGCGGCGGATCAGCGCGACCGCATCGAAGACGAAGCGCAGCGTGCTGCCGACGTCGGGCACCGGCAGCGCGTCGACCTCGCGGGCGCTGCGCACGGGACGCTCGATCCGCGGGCCCTCGCCTTCCGCGAACGTGAGGCCGACGCCCATCGCCTTGGGGATCATCAGGATGTCGGAGAAGAGGATGGCGGCATCGAGCGGGAAGCGCGCGAGCGGCTGCAGCGTGACCTCGCAGGCGAGCTCCGGGTTCGTGGCGAGCCCGAGGAAGCTGCCCGCCCTTGCGCGCGTCGCGCGGTATTCGGGGAGGTAGCGACCGGCCTGGCGCATGATCCACACCGGCGTGCGGTCCACCGGCTCGCGCGCAAGCGCGCGCAGCAGGCGGTCGTTCCGCAGTAAGCAAAGGGGACGCTCACCTTCAACGTCCTGCGCATCACTCGCTGGCATATCAACTCCGTTGAAGGTGAGCGTCCCCTTCGCTTGCTCAGCCAGGGAACAGCCCCGCGATCGTCGCCTGGACCGATTCCGCCGCCGCGCGCGGGTCTGCGGCATCGCGGATGGGCCGGCCGACGACGATGTAGTCGGCGCCGTTCGCGAAGGCGTCCTGCACGCTGACGACGCGCTTCTGGTCGTCCGCCGGGCGGTTCTCGACCGGCCGGATGCCCGGTGTCACGACGATCAGCCGGTCGTCCACGCCCGCGCGCAGCATCTTCGCCTCGAGGCCGGAGGACACGACGCCCGCGCAGCCCGCGGCCAGCGCGCGCCGCGCGCGCGACAGCACCAGCTCCTCCACGTCGCAGTCGAAGCCGAGGTCGTCGAGGTCGCCGCGGTCGAGGCTCGTGAGCACGGTCACCGCGAGGATGCCGAAGCCCTGCGCCGCAGCGGCGGCCGCCTCCATGATCGCCTGGTTGCCGTGCACCGTCGCGAAAGTGACGCCACGGTCCTTGAGGTTGCGCACCGCACCGGCGACCGTCGCCGGCACGTCGAACAGCTTGAGGTCGAGGAAGATCTTCTTGCCGCGGGCGGCGAGCGCATCGAGGAGCGGGAAGGCCTCGCCCGACATGAAGAGCTCGAGGCCGAGCTTGTAGAACGACACCGAGTCGCCGAGCCGATCCGCGAGCTTCCTCGCGGCGTCCGGGGTCGGCACGTCCATGGCGAAGATCAGGCGCTCGCGCGCGGGAATCACGGCTCGGGTCATGCGCTCCTCCGGGACGCGATTATGCCAGCAGCCTGGCATGCTCCTGGAAGGCGTAGCGGTCCGTCATGCCGGCGATGTAGTCGGCGACCGCGCGCGCGCGGCCCGCCTTGCCGGCCCGCGCCTCGAGCGCAAGCGCCGCCTCGCGATGCTCATCCGGCATGCGGCCGACATCGGCCATGAAGCCCTCGAAGAGCTCCTCGAGGACCTTGCCCGCGCCGATCCGCGAGGCCTGCATCTTCTCGTGGCGGTAGAGCCGGTTGCGCAGGAACTTCTTCATCTCGCGATGCTCGCGCTCGCGCGCCTCGGAAAAGCCGATGAGCGGCCCTGGATGCGAGCGCACCGCCTCGATGTCCGCCGGCCGCGCCGCTGCGAGCCGCCGGCCCGATTCCTCGATGAGGTCGCTCGCGACCTCGTGGATCATGCGCCGGATCACCTCGTGGACGAGGCGGCGTCCCGGCAGCTCGCCGTAGCGCGCGAGTACCGCGTCGTGCTGGCGCGCGAACAGGGCGACGCCGCGCAGCTCCTCGACCGACACCAGGCCCGAGCGCAGCCCGTCGTCGACGTCGTGGTTGTTGTAGGCGATCGCGTCGGCCAGGTCGGCGATCTGCGCCTCGAGGCCGGGCTGCCTGCGCTCGACGAAGCGGCGTCCGACGTCGCCGAGCCCGCGTGCGTTCGCGAGCGAGCAGTGCTTCAGGATGCCCTCGCGCGTCTCGAACGTGAGGTTGAGCCCGGCGAACTCCGCGTAGCGCTCCTCGAGCTCGTCGACGACGCGCAGCGACTGCAGGTTGTGCTCGAAGCCGCCGTACTCGCGCATGCAGTCGTTGAGGACGTCCTGGCCGGCGTGGCCGAAGGGCGTGTGGCCGAGGTCGTGTGCGAGGCAGATCGCCTCGGTCAGCGGTTCCGACAGCGCGAGCGCGAGCGCGACCGAGCGCCCGATCTGCGCGACCTCGATCGAGTGCGTGAGCCGCGTGCGGTACATGTCGCCTTCGTGGTTGATGAAGACCTGCGTCTTGTAGACGAGGCGGCGGAAGGCATTGGAATGGATGATGCGGTCGCGGTCGCGCTGGAACTCGCCGCGCCAGTCGGCGGGAGGCTCGGGGTGACGGCGGCCGCGCGACGTGCGCTCGAGCGCGGCCCAGGGCGCGAGGCCCGCGTCCGGGTCGGGTCCGCGCCTCATGGGCCGGCGCGCTCCTCCAGCAGCGCCTCCAGCGCCTGGTGCGGGTAATCGGCGGTGACCGTTGCGAGGCCGATGGCGTCGAGCAGCACGAGCCGGACCTGGCCGCCCTTCACCTTCTTGTCCATGGACATCAGCTCGAGCATCCGCGCGCGCCCGATGCGCGGCGGGTCGGCCGGGAGTCCCGCGGCCGACAGCAGCGCGCGCACGCGCGTGGCGTCGGCCGCCGGGATGCGCCCGGTGCGCGCGGACAGCTCCGCCGCCAGCGCGAGCCCGGTTGCCACAGCCTCGCCGTGCAGGAGGTTCCCATAGCCCGCTCCGGTCTCGATCGCATGGCCGAAGGTGTGGCCGAGGTTGAGCAGCGCGCGCCGCCCCTCCTCGCGCTCGTCCGCGGCGACGATGGCGGCCTTGATCTCGCAGGCGCGGCGGATCGCCTCGCCGAGGACGGCGGGCTCGCGCGCGAGCACGCGCGCCACGTTCGCCTCCAGCCAGCCGAAGAAGGCGGCGTCGGCGACCAGCGCGGCCTTCACGATCTCGGCGAAGCCGGCGCGCAGCTCGCGCTCCGGCAGCGTCGACAGCGTGTCGGTGTCGGAGAGCACGGCCGACGGCTGGTGGAAGGCCCCGATCAGGTTCTTGCCGCCGGGATGGTTGACGCCCGTCTTGCCGCCGACCGCGGAGTCCACCTGCGCGAGCAGCGTGGTCGGCAGCTGCACGATCGCGATGCCGCGCTGGTAGGACGCGGCGGCAAAGCCCGCGGTGTCGCCGATCACGCCGCCGCCCAGGGCGAGCACGGCGCCGTCACGGTTGACGCGGGCGGCGACGAGCGCGTCGATGATCGCCGCGACGTTGCCGAGCGTCTTCTGCTGCTCGCCGCCCGGCAACACGCAGGTCGCGTACTCGCGCCCGTCGAGGCCGGCCTCCAGCTTCGGCAGCCACAGCGGGCCCACGGCCTCGTCGGTGACGACGAGCAGCTTCGCCGCGCGCGCATGGCGCGCCAGGAGCTCCTTCGAGTCCAGCAGGCCGGGACCTATGAGGATCGGGTAGGCCCGTTTTCCGAGCTTCACTTCCAGTTGCTGCACGTCGGGAACCTCAGGCCTTGTCCAGAGCGCGCGCGATTTCGCCGGCGACCGCCGCCGGCGCGCGCCCGTCGGTGCGGATCGTGATGGCCGCGATCGACCGGTACAGCGGCCCGCGCACGAGTGCGAGCTCCTCGAGCTTGGCGCGCCGGTCGCCGCCCGCCAGCAGCGGCCGGTGGCGGCTGCGCCGGGTGCGCTCGAGCTGCTGCTCGACGGTCGTGTCGAGGAAGACGACCGTGCCGCGTCCCGCGAGCCGCTCGCGGTTCTCCGCCAGCAGCACCGCGCCGCCGCCCGTCGCGAGGACGATGCCGGGCGTCGACGTCAGCGCATCGATGGCGTCACGCTCCCGGATCCTGAAGCCCTCCTCGCCCTCGCGCTCGAAAATGTAGGCGATGTCGACGCCCGTGCGCGACTCGACCTCGGCATCGCTGTCCGCGAACGGCAGACCGAGCCGGCGCGCGAGGGCGCGGCCCACCGCGGTCTTGCCGGAGCCCATCGGGCCGATCAGGAACACGCTGCGCTGGGTGGGTGCCGGGTCGAACATATCGAACTTATTGATCTTAAGCCGCTTTGTCCCGCAATGGCCGCCCGGGCGATAAGTTCGATATGTTCGACCCGGCACCAAAAGAGAACGGCCGCCCGGAGGCGGCCGTTGGGTGCGGACTGACCCTCCTCCGCGATCACTCGATCGTGGAGCCCTCGCGCAGGATCTTGGGCGTCACGAAGATCAGCAACTCGTCGCGGTTGTTGATCCGGCTCTTGGTCTTGAACAGGTTGCCGACCACCGGCACGTCGCCGAGTCCGGGGACCTTCTTGACCGAGTCGCGGCGCTCCGTCTCCATGATGCCGCCCAGCACGACCGTCTGGCCGTCCTTCACGAGCACCTGCGTCTGGATGTTGCGCGTGTCGATCGAGGGCACGAAGCCGCCGGTGGCGCTCGGCACGAGCTGGCCGACGCTGTCCTTGGTGACGACGAGGTCGAGGATCACGCGGTCGTCCGGCGTGATCTGCGGCGTCACCTTGAGCGACAGCACCGCCTTCTTGAACTGGGTCGTCGTCGCGCCCGAGGAGGCCGACTCCTGGTACGGGATCTCGACGCCCTGCTCGATGATCGCCTCGCGCTGGTTCGCCGTGATGACGCGCGGGGTCGACTTGATCTCGCCGCGGCCCTCGCTCTGGGCGGCCGACAGCTCGAGGTCGATCAGGAAGTCGTCGAAGTCGAGGATCGACAGCGCGATGCGGCCGGCCGGGTTCGCGACCGGCATGTTCACGTTGTAACGCTCGAATGCCGGGCCGAACGGCACCTCCACCGGGAACGGCGAGTTGCTGTTCGCCAGGTTGTCGAGCGCCGAGCCCATGATCGTGTCGGTGGCCTGCGCGCTGCCGCTGATCGCCATCAGGTCCTTCACGTCGTCCGAGACGCGTGTGAAGCCGGCGCGGACGCCGAGGTCGCGGCTGAAGTCGTCGGCGACGATCACGATGCGCGACTCGATCAGCACCTGGCGGACCGGGATGTCGAGGGTCGCGACCATCGCGCGGATGGCCGTGAGGGCCTCGGCCGTGTCCTGCACGAGCAGCGTGTTGGTGCGCTCGTCCACGGTCACGTTGCCGCGCTGCGAGAGCAGCGAGCCGCCGCCGCCCGACTTCACGAGGCGCGCGATGTCCGCCGCCTTCGCGTAGTTGACGGTCAGGAACTCGGTGCGCAGCGGCGCCAGCTCCTGCATGTCCTTCTGCGCCTCGAGCTCGGCCTTCTCCTGGGCCGCGAGCTCGGCCTGCGGCGCCACCAGGATCACGTTGTCCTTGCGGCGCATGTCGAGGCCCTTGGTCTTCAGGACGATGTCCAGCGCCTGGTCCCAGGGGACGTTCTGCAGGCGCAGCGTCACGCGGCCCTTGACCGAGTCGGACACCACGATGTTCTGCCCGCTGGTGTCCGCGAGGAGCTGGAGCAGCGGACGCACGTCGATGTCCTGGAAGTTGAGCGTCAGTCGCTCGCCGGTGAACACCCTCTCCTTCTCGGCGACCGCGGCCGTCGCGCGCGGGCGCTGGCGGACCTCGACCACGTACTGGTTGTCGGTCTGGTACGCGAGCTGCTCGAAGTCGCCGGTCGCGCTGACCGCGATGCGCGCGTTGTTGCCGAAGCGGCTCGCGTCGAACGTCGTCACCGGCGTCGCGAAGTCCACGACGTCGTAGCGCTTCATCAGGTCCTCGGGCAGCGACACGCCCGTGAAGTCGACGATGACGCGGTTGCCTTCCTGCTT
>DATEEF010000101.1:0-20040 GCA_035281265.1 Steroidobacteraceae bacterium | reverse complement strand
TGCGTGCCGCTTCCTCGCTGGCGCTGCCGTTGCGCAGTGACTCGTTTTCGCGGGTCAGCGCCAGCCGCGCGTCGAGGTCGCGAACCATGACGTCGGCTAGAGCCCGCTCGGAGGGCAGGAGCGTCTCCGGCGTCGCGAGGGCTTCGCCGAGCAGGGCGCGCGCGCCCGCGGGATCGCTCGCGGCATGTCCCGGAACCGAAAGCACGAAGGCGTAACGCAGGCGCTTGCGCGTCGTCGGGTCGGCGAGGTACGCGTTGCGCGTCGACTCGATGATCTCGGCCTGCTGGGCATCGCCGCCCTGGCCCAGGCGGTTGAGGGTCGCCAGGTAATCGGCGACCAGCTCACCGTCGTCGGTTCGGGTCACCGGCGTCGTGTCCTTGCGCCGCTTCGCGTTCGACCAGTCGTCCATGTTCGTGCAGCCGGCGGCAAGGACGGCGGCGAGAAGGAGCGCGATGGGCCGTTCAGGCCGCATGGGCGGACGTCCGCCGCGTGGCGGCGGGAAGGCGGACGCGCAGGTGTGCGCCCGGGTAGGTTCCGGTCAGGATCTCGACGGTCCCGCCGTGCGCCTCGACGAATTCGCGCACGACCGAGAGTCCGATGCCCGTGCCCTTGAGCGGCCCGCCTTGCGGCGTGCTGCCGGAATAGAAGGCGTCGAACACCCGCTCGCGCTCCTCGGGCGCGATGCCGGGGCCGGTGTCGGCGAAGTCGATCACCGTGGTCGGCCCGTCCGGGTAGGCGTGCAGGTGAATGGTGCCGCCGCTCGGCGTGAACTTGAGCGCGTTCGACAGCAGGTTCTCCAGCACAAGCTTGAGCTTCGCGCGGTCGGCGACGAGGTGCAGGTCGGCCACGTGCATGTCGAGCGAGATGTTGCGCGCGGCCATGGCGAGCCGCTGGCTGTCGACCACGGTGCCGACCAGCGAGCTCAGCCCGAAGGTGGTCAGCTCGACGCTGCTCGCGCGCGATTTCCACGCGCTGTAGGACAGCAGGTTCTCGATCAGCTGCTGCAGGCGCAGCGCGTTTTCGCGCAGGATGGAGGCCACTTCACGCTGGTTGTCGTCGATCGGTCCCACGGCTCCGTCCAGCAACAGGTCGGTTCCCTCGCGGATGTTCGCGAGCGGCGTCTTGAGTTCGTGCGACATGTGGCGGAGGAAGCGGTTCCGCTCCAGTGCGATATCGAGCAGGCGCGTGCGCAGCCACTCGAGCTGGCGGCCGAGCGCCGCGAGGTCCGCCGGTCCGCTGATCGCGATCGCGTGGGAAAAAGCCCCGCGGCCGAGGTCGCTGATCGCGCGGTCGATGGCGCGCAGGGGCCGCAGCACGAAAAACCAGAAGATGCCGGCGACGGCGATCGCCGCAGGCACGAGGCCCGTGATCGTCCACAGGAGGCCCTCCTGTGTAGTCCTCGCCGCGCTCTCGACCTGCTTGAGCCGCGCATCGATGCCAAGGCGCGCCTTCTCGGCCAGTCCGTCGGCCTCGCGGCTCAGGCGGCTGAAGCGCTGGTTGACCGTGGCGGTCGTCAGGAACCGCTCCTCGGTGCCGTGGACCAGCGATGCCGCATGGCTGCCGGCCGCGCGGACGCGCTCGATGTCCGGCGCGGGAACGTAGTCCTCGATCTGTTCCAGGGTACGGATGAAGGCGGCGTAATGGGTATCGAAAGCCGCCGCGAAGCGCGGATCGTTGGTCACGCTGTACAGGTTCGCCTGCCGCTCCATGAGCGCGATGTCCTGGAACTGGCGCTGCGTGTGCTGCGTCAGCGTGATGCTGTCGCGCACCAGCACGTCGCTGGTCCGCGAAAGCTCCCGCAACTGGACGCCGCCGTAGACGAGCGCCGCCGTCAGCGGCAGCACGATCAGGAGGAGCGCCGCCGACAGCAGGCCACTCAGCGACTGAGGGCGGATGCGGGTCATCCCCCTATGGTAACCGTCAGGCCATCGGTTCGCGCAGGAGGCGGCGCTCCCAGGCCAGGGCAGTGGCCACGATGCCGGCCAGGTCTTCGTGCCCGGGCTTCCAGCCGAGGGTGTCGCGGATGCGGCGGGCCGCGGCGACGAGTTGCGGAGGGTCGCCCGCGCGTCGCCCGGATTCAGTCACCTGGAGCCGCTTGCCCGCGACGCGCTCGACCTCGCCGAGGACTTCGCGCACGCTGAAGCCGCGCCCGTAGCCGCAGTTGAGTGTCGCGGAGGCGCCGCCGCCGCGCAGGTAGTCGAGCGCGCGCAGGTGGGCCGCGGCGAGATCTTCCACGTGGATGTAGTCGCGCACGCAGGTACCGTCGGGCGTGTCGTAGTCGGTGCCGAAGATCTCGATACCCGGGCGCTTGCCGACGGCATGCTGGCAGGCGACCTTGATGAGGTGGGTCGCCTCGGGCGTCGACTGTCCGATGCGCCCGCCGGGGTCGGCGCCCGCCACGTTGAAGTAGCGCAGCGCGACGTAACGGAGCGGGTTCACCGCGGCGACGTCGCGCAGCATCTGCTCGCTCATGAGTTTCGACCAGCCGTAGGGATTGATCGGCACGGTCGGCGAGTTCTCGTCGGCGACGCCTCCCGGCGGCATCCCGTAAACGGCGGCGGTCGAGGAAAAGACGAAGTGGCGGACCCCGGCCGCGACGCAGCACTCGAGCAGCGTCCGGGTGTTCGCGGTGTTGTTGCGGTAGTACTTGAGCGGGTTCGCGACCGATTCGGGCACCTGGATGTGGGCGGCGAAGTGCATGACCGTGTCGACGCCGTGCTCGGCTAGCACGCGGGCAACGAGCGCCGCGTCGCCGGTGTCACCCTCGACGAAGGCGCCGTGCAGGACCGCGCCGCGGAATCCGGTCGAGAGCTTGTCGAGCGTGACGAGCCGCTCGCCGCGCTCGCCGAGCTGGCGCGCGACGTGACTGCCGATGTAGCCGGCGCCGCCGGTGACCAGGATGGTAGACATCAGGGCTCCACGATATGGTGCCCGCATGATACCAGCGGCCGACCAGGCGCCGTTTGCGAACCTGTCGCCAGATTTGATCGCGGACGCGGTCGAGGCCGCGGGGTTCCGCGGCGACGGGCGCATCCTCGCGCTCGGCAGCTACGAGAACCGCGTCTTCCAGGTCGGGCTCGAAGACGCCGATCCGGTCGTCGTCAAGTTCTACCGGCCCGGACGCTGGAGCGACGCCGCGATCGCGGAGGAGCACGACTTCGCACGCGCGCTGGCGGCCGCGGAGATTCCGGTGATCGCGCCGCTCGAGCTGCCGCGTCTCGATGCTCTCGGTGAAGGCCCTGTCGCCTGCTTCGGCGGATACCGCTTTGCGATCTACCCGCGACGCGGGGGTCAATGGCCGGAGCTCGGCACGGAAGACGATCGCCAGTGGATCGGCCGCTTCCTCGGCCGCATCCACGCGCTCGGTCGCGCGCGACGCTTCGAGCATCGGCCGCGGCTGTCGCCCGAGGCGATGGGCCGGGACTCGGTCGCGTGGCTCCTCGACGGCGACAGGATCCCGGACTACATCCGGCACCGCTATGAGCGCGTGACGGATGAGCTGCTCGATCTGGTCGAGGCACGGTTCGCGCAGGCGGGCACGCTGCGGTACCTCTGCATCCATGGCGACTGCCATCGCAACAACGTGCTGTGGACGGACGCCGGCCCGCATTTCGTGGACCTGGACGACTGCATGACGGGCCCGGCGATCCAGGACCTGTGGATGCTGATCGCGGGTCGTCCCGAGGAGATGCGCGTGCAGCTCGCGGACATCCTCGAGGGCTACTCGCAGTTCGCGGACTTCGATCCCGTCGAGGCAACGCTGATCGAGGCCCTGCGCGCGCTTCGGATGGTCCACTACGCCGCATGGCTCGCTCGGCGCTGGCACGATCCGGCATTTCCCCGCGCCTTCCCCTGGTTCGGCGAGGCGAGGTATTGGGAGCGCCACGTTGCCGAGCTCGAGGAGCAGCTGACGGCGATAGGCGTAGAAGACCTATAAATCAGCTGCTTACGGACGGTTCCTAATGTAGATAACGCGCGGCCGGCGGATTACAATGCCCGACTTTTTGGAGGGGTCAGACCCCTTCATATTCGCGTAGGGGTCAGACCCCTTCGATAAAGTCATGATTCAAAACCTGCGGAACATCGCGATCATTGCGCACGTCGACCACGGCAAGACCACGCTCGTGGACAAGCTGCTGCGCCAGTCCGGCACGCTGGACCTGCGCAAGCCGATCGCGGAGCGGGTGATGGACTCGAACGCGCTCGAGCGCGAGCGCGGGATCACGATCCTCGCGAAGAACACCGCGATCCAGTGGCGCGAGTACCGCATCAACATCGTGGACACGCCGGGGCACGCGGACTTCGGCGGCGAAGTCGAGCGCGTGCTCTCGATGGTCGACTGCGTGCTGCTGCTCGTGGACGCCGTGGACGGCCCGATGCCGCAGACGCGCTTCGTCACGCAGAAGGCGTTCGCGCACGGCCTCGCGCCGATCGTCGTGGTCAACAAGATCGACCGGCCCGAGGCACGGCCGGACTGGGTCGTGAACCGCACCTTCGACCTGTTCGACCGGCTGGGCGCCAGCGAGCGCCAGCTGGATTTCCCGGTCGTCTATACGTCGGCGCTGCGCGGCGTCGCCGGGCTGTCGCCGGGCGCGCTCGGCGAGGACATGAGCGCGCTGTTCGAAACGATCGTCGCGCGCTGCCCGGCGCCCGACGTGGACATCGACGGCCCGCTCCAGCTGCAGGTGAGCCAGCTCGACTATTCCAGCTATGTCGGCTCGATCGGCATCGGCCGCATCCGGCGCGGGACGATCCGCCGCGCCATGCCCGTCGCGGTGATCGATCGCGAGGGCAACGTGCGCCAGGAGCGCGTCGGCCAGGTTTTCGGATTCATGGGCCTCGAGCGCGTCGAGGTCGAGGAGGCGAGGGCGGGGGACATCGTGGCGTTCTCGGGCGTCGAAGCGCCGAAGATCTCCGACACGCTCTGCGACCCGGAGACCATCGAGGCGCTGCCGCCGCTCATCGTGGACGAGCCGACGATCAGCATGACTTTTGAGACGAATACCTCGCCGTTCTTCGGCCAGGAAGGCAAGTTCGTCACCAGCCGGCAGGTGCGTGAGCGGCTGCTGCGCGAGACGCTGTCGAACGTCGCGCTGCGCGTGGAGGAGACGGACAACCCGGATCGCTTCGTCGTCTACGGCCGCGGCGAGCTGCACCTCGGCATCCTCATCGAGAACATGCGGCGCGAGGGCTATGAGCTCGCGGTTTCGCGTCCGCACGTCGTGGTGAAGGAAGAGCACGGCCAGCGGGTCGAGCCCTGGGAGCAACTCACGGTGGACGTCGAAACCGACGCCCAGGGCGCGGTCATGCAGGCGCTCGGGGAGCGGGGTGGCGAGCTCGCGGACATGGTGCCGGACGGCAAGGGTCGCGTGCGGCTCGATTACCGCATTCCGTCGCGGGGACTCATCGGCTTCCAAACCGAGTTCCGCACGATGACGAGTGGCACCGGGCTGATGTACCACGTGTTCGAGTCGTTCGCTCCCGTCGTCGAAAAGACTCTCGCGGAGCGCGCGGCGGGCGTCATGATCTCGAACGCGCGCGGCGAAGTGCTCGCGTACGCGCTGTTCAACCTCCAGGAGCGCGGGCGCCTCTTCGTCGCGCCGGGCGACGTCGTCTACGAGGGCCAGATAGTCGGCGAGTCGAGCCGCGACGGCGACATGGTCGTCAATCCGCTCAAGGGCAAGAAGCTCACCAACATCCGCACGCAGAGCAAGGACGAGAACGTGCTCCTGACTCCGCCGGTGCGCATGTCGCTGGAGCAGGCGATGGAATTCATCGCCGAGGACGAGCTCGTCGAAGTGACGCCGAAGAACATCCGCCTGCGCAAGCGCCACCTCCGGGAAGGTGATCGCAAGCGCGCCGAACGCATCGCTTAGACGAAGGGGTCAGACCCCTTCATATTCGTGGAGGGGTCAGACCCCTTCACTCTGCGCTGCCCTCCACGTGGGTGATAGCGCAGGTCGCGGCCGATCGTCCTTCCGAGTTCCTCAACGAAGCTGTCCGAGCCGCAAGGAAGTCCGAGCCGTACATTACGTCTCAACAGCATCTCACGCTCGTCCGGGACCCTTTGCGAGAGCCAGCTGGACCAGTCTGCGATTCCGCGGAGCACGCTCGACTTACCGGTTGGCTCCAGCAGCGGGTCGTTCCGCATCCCACAGTGCGCTGCGGCGCTGGACCAGCGGTAATCCTCTGCACGCAAAACCAGCTTGGCTTCGACCGGATTGCGCTCCACGTAACGAACTGCATTCAGAAAGTGATCCGAGTCGAGAGCCGAGGAATGGTAACGACCCTGCCACAGGTGGCCACCGATCGCCCTCATTCGGTTGATGCGTTGTGCGAACTGACTGTGAACTGCTTGCAATGTGCGATGCATGCTCTCCTGGGTCGACGGGATTACGACCAAATGCACGTGATTTGGCATCAGGCAATACGCATAGATCGCAAGATTAAGTCGGCGGCCGTATGCACGGAGCAGGTCGAGATAGGCTTCGGAATCGCCGGCCGCGTGAAACACCCGCTCGCGATGGTTGCCACGCTGCGTAACGTGGTGCGGCACGCCCGGAAAGATTGCTCGGAGGGTTCTGGGCATTGTGAGAAGGTAGCTGCTGCGCCTGTGGCACCGACCGCAGCGTGACCGCGTAATACGCCAGAAATGGCCCGAACGAAGGGGTCAGACCCCTTCGCGAATATGAAGGGGTCTGACCCCTCCAATTCATGAAGGGGTGCGTCCCCTTCGAGAACGCGTCGTGGGTCACGGGTTGGCCACGGGCGAATCGCGAACGGGGTCACATTCGGGCCCGGGGGCATCCCCTAGCATCGCTGCATTACGTCGCATCCGGAGAGGGTGCGGCGGGCATGCGCGTGGGGTCCCGAGTGTCCGCAAACAGCACGGGTAAATTGGTGATGCTGAAGACGTCCGCGGAGGCGGACTCGGCGTCGCTCACCCCGCCGCAAGGGCCGGTCGTGGCGCGGCGCCAGAGCGGCATCCACCCGCTGCTCGAGGAGCAGCTGCTGGAAGCCTCCGACACCGCCGGCAAGATGCAGCTGCGCAGGCTCATCGAGATCATCAGCCGCCAGTACGACACCTACGAGAGCGACCGCACCAGCCTCGAAACCGTGATGCGCCTTGCCTCCGACGAGGCGACGGCGATGAACGAGCGGCTCGAGCGGGAAAGCGTCGCCCGCCTGCAGGCGATCCTCGACCACGTCAAGGACGGCATCATCTCGGTCGACCACCTCGGCCGCATCGAAAGCATGAACCGGACGGCCGAGCGCTTCTTCGGCGTCCGCCAGTCGGAGGTGATGTCGACCCCCATCGACTCGCTGATTCCCGACATCGCGCCGAAGGGCGACCTGCCCCGCGCGCTCGAGGAGCTCGCGACGGCCCAGGAGACCACGCACTACGACCTGGCCGCGCGCGAGGTCGTCGCGCGGCATCGCCGCGGCGAGCTGATGCCGGCCGAAGTCCTGGTCAGCATGATGCAGGGCAAGGGACAGGCGACCTACATCGTCTGCGTCCGCGACACGGCCGAGCGCTCGCGCGCGGAGGAAGCGCTCAAGGACAGCGAAGCGCGCTACCGCGTGCTCGTCGAGAACGCGCCGGAAGCGGTGGTCGTGCTGGACGTCGAGTCGAAGCGCTTCATCGACTGCAACGACAACGCCACCGAGTTCTTCGGGATGTCGCGCGAGCAACTCCTGCGCGCCGGCCCGGAGCAGGTGAGCCCGCCCGAGCAGGCCGACGGGACCTCCTCGTTCGGCGTCACCCGCGGCTACGTCGAGCGCGCGCTGGCAGGCGAGACGCCGGTCTTCGAGTGGCTGCACAAGCACTCCGACGGCAAGCTGATCCCGTGCGAGGTGCGCTTCGTGCGCCTGCCGAGCTCCGGCGGCAACCTGATCCGCGCCAGCATCATCGACATCACCGAGCGCAAGCAGGCGGAGCTGATCGCCGCCGGGGAGCGCAGGGCGCTCGAGAAGATCGCCTCCAGCGAGCCGCTCGAGGTCGCGCTCGCGTCGATCACGGAGGTGGTCGAGCGCGTGCTGCCCTCGGCGATCTGCTGCATCCGCATCTACGACCCGGTCAAGCGCGTGCTGCGCCACGCCGCGGGCGCGAGCCTCCCGCGCGAGTACGTGGCGCTCATGGACGGCTACCCCGCGGAGATCCGCTTCGGATCCTGCGCCGCGGCGATCGCGCTGCAGCGGCAGATCATCGTGCCGGACATCGCCAAGGACGCCCTCTGGGAGTACCGCAAGGACGCCGCGACGCGTGCGGGCCTGCACGCCTGCTGGTCCACGCCGATCACCTGCGCCGACGGCCGCATGCTCGGCACGTTCGCCACCTACCTGCGCCGCACCGGCATGCCGTCCCGTCGCGACCTCGACCTGGTCGGGCGCATGGCGCAGCTCGCGCGCATCGCGATCGAGAGGCGCCGTTCCGATGACGCGCTGCGCGAGAGCGAGGGCCGCTTCAGGGGCCTCTTCGACAACGTCGTGGAGGGCGTCTATCAGGTGACCCTCGACGGCTACCTGCTGTCCGCGAATCCCGCGCTCGTCGCCATGCTGGGCTACGCCTCGCTGGAGGAGCTGCGCGCGATCGGCTCGACCGAGAGGCTGTTCGTGAACCCGGCGCTGCGCGGCGAGCTCATCGAGAAGCTGAAGCGCGACGGCAAGCTCGTGGAAGCGGAATACGGGCTCAAGCGCCGCGACGGTACGGTCATCACGATCACCGAGAACGCGCGGCTCAACCGCGACGAGCGCGGCAATCCGGTCGGCTTCGAGGGCACCGTCACCGACATCAGCGAGCGCAAGAGCAGCGAGCAGCGCTTCTACGAGGAAAAGGAGCGGGCCGAGGTCACCTTGCAGTCGATCGCCGACGCGGTGATCACCACCGACCGCGACGGTACCGTCGACTACCTCAACCCCATCGCCGAGAAGATGACCGGCTGGGCGTCGGACGAGGCCTGCGGCCGGAACGTCACCGAGATCGTCAAGCTCGTGAAGGACGGCACGCACGATGCGATCGAGGACCCCGTGAGCGCCGCGCTCGCCAGCGGCGACCCGATACACCTCGCCGACCAGTCGGCCCTCGTGAGCCGGCGCGGCCTCGAGGTGCCGATCCAGGCGACCGTCGCGCCGATCCGCGACCGCGCCGGGCAGACCGCCGGCGCGGTCATCGTGTTCAGCGACGTGAGCCGGGAGCGGCGCATGAAGCGCCTGCTGTCCTACCAGGCGGCACACGACGCACTGACGGGCCTGATCAACCGCCGCGAGTTCGAGAGCCGGCTCAACAGCGCGATCGAGTCGGCCCGGGCCGACAGGAACGTGCGCCACGCGATGGTCTACGTGGACCTCGACCAGTTCAAGGTCGTCAACGACACCTGCGGCCATCCGGCGGGCGACCAGCTGCTGCGCCAGGTCACGGGCCTGCTGCAGACGCGCGTGCGCGCCAACGACGTGCTCGCCCGGCTCGGCGGCGACGAGTTCGGCGTGCTGCTCGAGTACTGCACGCCGGACCAGGCGCTGCGCATCGCGGACTCGCTGCGCCAGGCGATCCGCGACCTGCGCTTCCAGTGGGGCACGAACACCATGCAGATCGGCGCGAGCATCGGCATCGTGCAGATCGACCAGCAGACCGAGACCGTGGCGACGCTGCTGTCCGCGGCGGACATCGCCTGCTATTCGGCCAAGGACGGCGGCCGCAACCGCGTGCAGGTCTACGACCCGGCCAGCGCCTCCGCGCGGCACCGCGAGATGCGCTGGATGGCGCGCCTCACGAACGCGCGCGACGAGGGCCGGCTCGACATCATGTTCCAGCCGATCGTGCGCGTCGCCGCGTCCTCGAAGGACCGGCCGCACTACGAGCTGCTCCTGCGCCTGCACGACGAGAACGGCGCGATCGTGCTGCCGGACGAGTTCATCCCGGCCGCGGAGCGCTTCAACCTGATGCCGTCGCTCGACCGCTGGGTGATCGAGAAGGTGCTGCGCGACTACGTGCCCTCGACGCGGGATGGGGTGGAGGAGGCCGCTTTCACGGTGGCGGTCAACCTGTCGGGGACGACGCTGTCGGACCCGGGCTTCCTGGAGTTCCTGGTGGACGCGCTAGAGGCGCACGAGCCGACGCCCGGCGTTCTCTGCTTCGAGGTGACCGAGACCGCCGCGATCACGAACCTCGGCCACGCGAGCTACCTGATGCGCGAGATGGCGAGCCGCGGCTGCCTGATCGCGCTCGACGACTTCGGCAGCGGCCTGTCCTCGTTCAACTACCTGAGGACGCTTCCCGTCAACTACCTCAAGATCGACGGCAACTTCGTACAGAACGTCGCCAGCGACCCCATCGACCGCAGCATGGTCGAGGCGATCGTGCAGATCGGCCGGGCCATCGGCATCGAGACGGTGGCGGAGCGGGTGGAGACGCCCGCGGTCCTCGACACGCTGCGCCGCATCGGCGTCGGCTACGCCCAGGGATTCCTGGTCGGCCGCCCGACGCCGATGGCCGTGTTCCCCCACCGCAAGTAGCGAACTTTCCGAAACTGTGAACCGGTCGCCGTTTTGACGGCGACTTCGCGCGTGATCCCGGCCGCGATCGGGATCACAATCGAGTTCGAGTGAAACAGGGCAAACCCGTCGAAAGGCGGGGACGCAAAGCTTCCGGTCTGTCGGCCCAAGGGCCCACGATAGCGGGGTTGCCACGAGATGGCATCGAATCGGATCCTGCGCGGGCTGCGCATCATTGCGGCCCCCGCGACTGCAATCATCCTCTGCGCGCTCGCGTGGGCGCCTGACGCGGTGGCGGCACCCAAGGAGTGCCGCGGCGCGCCTTCGCAACGCAGTGCAACCTGCACCGGTGGCAGCTCCGGCGGCAACCAGGCCCCGGTCATCCAGGGCACACCCTCCGGCAGTGTCACGGTGGGCGAGGCCTACGCCTTCGTGCCCACGGCATCGGATCCCGAAGGCGCGACGCTCAGCTTCAGCATCGGCAACAAGCCGCCGTGGGCATCGTTCAGCACGACCACGGGGCGCCTTTCCGGCACGCCCACGGCCGCGGCCGAGGGCGTGCACGTCGATATCGTCATCCGGGTGAGCGACGGCAAGCTGAGCGCGGAACTACCGGCGTTCGATATCGAGGTCACCGCCGGCAATGCAGCGCCGACAATCTCCGGGACGCCACCGACTTCGGCCCAGGAAGGCCAGGCATACAGCTTCAGGCCTGCAGCCGCAGACCCGGACGGCGATTTGCTCTCGTTCACGATTGCCAACCGGCCGCCATGGGCCTCGTTCGACCCGCAGACGGGCCGACTGTACGGCACGCCAGGTGCCGGTACCGTCGGTGTCTACAGGGACATCACGATCCGCGTCAGCGACGGCACGCTGGTGTCGGCGCTGCCTGCGTATTCGATCTCGGTCGAGCAGGCCTCGCTCGGCAGCGCGACTCTGAGCTGGACGCCGCCGACACAGCGCATCGACGGCACGCCGCTCGAGAACCTCGCCGGCTACCGCATCCGCTACGGCACGGCGCCGGGCAGCTATACCAGCCAGCTGCAGATCCCGAATCCGGGCATCACGTCCTGCGTGATCGAGAACCTTCCGCCGGGAACGTACTACTTCGTCGCGATCGCCTACGACGCAGTCGGCCTCGAGAGCGCGCCTTCCGCGGCGGTTTCCAAGACGATCGGCTAGCCGGCGTCCACGACGGCGACCCAGGTCGAATCCGGGTCGTAGGCGTCGATGGCCTCGACTGCGGACTCGGTGTCGTCGCCGAGGTCCTTCTGGAAAACCACGCCGTCCTGGTTGACGATGAAAGTCATCACGCCGCTCGCGCCATATTCCGCGGGCCACGCGATCAGGGCGAAGCCGTTCCTCAGCACGCCCTTGTCGAAGTAGTCGAGCGCGCCGCCGTTCGCGTTTTCCGTCTGCCGGAACAGTGGCCGGTACCGGTAGCCGTGATAGGCACCGCCGCCCGCACGGTAACCCGCTGCGGCCGCACTCGCGATGAACGGTCCGATCGGGCTTCGCGCCGCGCCTTCCGACGCTTCCCAGTACAGGCCGTTCTGCGTGCCCGGGTCGCTCACGAGCTTGTGCGCGTAGACGCCGGCGCCTTCCCCGTCGTGGTCTGCAGCCGCGTACTCGTGCTGGGCCTCGACGAACCCGCGGCAGACGGCGATCGCGCCGAGCTCGTTGCGCCCGATGCGGCGGTACACGATTTCGTCGGCGCCCTCGGCGCCGTCGAAATACCACGCGCCGTCGCGACGAACGAGCGGCACCGGGAACGGCCAGTCGTCCGTCCCGACCTGCAGCGTGGCGCGGTCCTCGCCTTCCGGCACGATGACGTGTTTTGCATCATAGGCAGCGACGAATTTCCCGCGTGCAGCCTTGTCCGCGATCGCGTCGCCCGACGACACGATGTCGTCCGAGCCGGGACCGAATATCTCGGTAAGCCGCCCCACGTCGCCCTTGCGCACGGCTTCGACCAGGGCCGCAACGGCGTCGTCGCCGCTCTTGAACGATGCATGATCGGCCCTGCCCGCACACGCGCCGACCGCACCCCCGATGACCGCGGCCATCATCCAGGCAAGCTGGAGTAGAAACGGGAACCGGCGTGGATCGTTCAAGGATGACTCCTACTTCTTTCTCGGCTTGCGCGGCTTGTTGCCGCCACCGCCACCCATGCTTCCGCGTCCGCGTGCGCTCGCCTGCCGCTCCGCGCGCCCCGACTGTGCGGCGCCGCCCGAGCCGAAGGCCGTGCGATCCGGCTCCCGTTGTGCCGCCGGCCGCTCCTGGGTCGCTGCCCTGTCGGCCGCCGGCCGGGCGGCAGGAGCCGCCGGGGACCGGTCCATCGGTTGGCGTGATTCTGCGGGGCCGCGGCCGCGGTCGGCCGCACCCGCAGATCGTGCCTGCGGCGGTTCGCGCGCCGCGGCCTGGCGGCTAGCGACTTCCGTCCGTTTCAAGCTCGCAGCGCGGTCGGTGGCGCCCTTGTATTCCGTCTGCGGCCTCTGCGGCAGGTCCCGCGCCACGCCGGCCGGGGGCGACTTGGCCACCATCCGCTCGCGTGCCGCCCGGTTCTCGGGCCGGGCACCGGCGTAGCCGCCGGTCGGCGCCACGCCGCGCGCGGCATCGCGCGTCGCCGGCCGCGTCGCCGGTCGGGTGCCGCGTTCGCGGGATTCGCGGTTGAGATCGCCGAGATCCGATCGCCTCGGGTTGGCCTTCGTGATCGGGCTCTGAGCAGGCCGCGTGCTGACGCCGTTGCCCCGCTCCGACTGGCGCTTCCAGTAGTCGTTGCCGCCGTCGTTGACGATGATCGTGTTGTTGTTGAAGCCGCGCTGGTAATTCGCGGGCCGGTTGTATCCGTGGGCCGGGTAATAACCGCCTCCATACGGCGGGCGATACATGTACGGCGGTGGCGGGTAGTAGGGTGCTCCGCCGTAGTACATGCCGCCGTGGTAATAGTTCGGCCCGTAGTGATCCCAGTCGTCGTCGTCGAAGACCTCGTTCACCAGGATGCCCGCGCCGAACGCGAGCAGTCCCGTGGTCACGAGCGTGCTGGTGCTGTGCCCTTTTTCCTCCGTCGTCGCGGTGCCCGCCGACGCGACTGTCGTCGTGTTCCCGGCCGTCGTGACGGTCGTCGTCGTGCCGGGTGCCGCCGAGACGTTGATCGTCGACGGCGGCGGGATCGATGCGGGCGGCGGCGCGTAGACGGCTTGAGGATCGTACTTCGGGACATAGACGACCTCGGGGCTCGGCGGGTCGATCGTGACGATTTCCTTGCCATCCTGCGATTCGGTCCCGACTTTCAGCTGCGGGGAACTTGCGAGGTTTCCGACGTCTTTCGCCTGCGCGCGCAGGCGCTGCACGGCATCGAGCACGGCACCCTGGTCGGCCGTGAAGGCCTGGCCGAGCTCGGTCGTCCAGTCCATCTGCATGCACATCATGTCCATGACTTCAGGAAACTGGAGCAGGGCGCGCGTGGACACGCTGAGGCCGAGCTTCTGCGCCTCGACATCAATCCGGTTTCCGGGAAGGTCCTGGTGCTCGATCAGCCAGTTGCCGGCATCGAGCACTTCCTGCGGATTGGTCGCGGCCGACAGCACATGGCCGAGGACGACATCCGGGTAAAGCGCGACGGGAGCCAGCAATTCTTCGAGAGCTTCCGGCGTCCAGCTGCCGGGCTTCGACGATGCCTCGCCGGCAGGCCGGGCGGCGGCGCTCGCGGCGTCCGCCGGGGCAGCTTCGTCCTTCTTGCCGCAGCCGCCCAGCAGCAGCGTTGCCGCAAGGCACGCGAGAACCGACAACTGGAGCGGCCGCATCGTGACCTCCCGGGCTCACGCGCCGATCGGGGACCGGTCAGGCTGCGGCCGAGTCTACGAGCGGCACCCGGTACGGTCCATGAAAGCTGCACCAAGGGGCAGGACCCGCCCGCCTTCCTGCGTTCACTCGCGGGGCGCTATGCTCCGCCGAGCCCGGGGAGGGAGGGGATCCATGGAACGCGTCATGCGACTGGTCGAGCGCGGCATCCTGTACGGGGCGCAGATCCTGCTCGTGCTCGTGATCATCGTCGCGCTGTACCAGCTCTGGTACCTCTTCGTCGTCGCGATCGGCGACCACCTGGGCGACATCAGCTCGATCCCGATGCTGACCGAGGCCGTGCAGCGTGGCTTCGCCGGCGTGCTGCTGATCGTGCTCGGACTCGAGCTGCTCGAGACCTTGCGCATGTACTTCGCGCACCATCGCGTCCGGCTCGAGATCATCCTCGTCGTCGCGATCATCGCGGTCGCGCGGCACGTCATCAACCTGGACTTCCACGACCTTTCCGGCGCGGAGATCGCGGGTGTCGGCGCGCTGATCCTGGCGCTGACCGGCGGGTACTATCTCGTCAAGAAGTCGGGCGGCGAGGCGGCGGACTGAAAGCCGCGGTCATCGCACGTGCGAGTACTGCCAGGTGACTCCCCAGGTCGTGAAATCGCTGCCGAAGCGCGTCGACGCGCCGTCGTTCCAGTGCAGCTTCACGGACTGGCTGCGCGCGACGGGCATCGAGAACGTGAGGCCGAAGCGCGTGTTGGACTGGCGGTCGTCCCGGCGGATGCCGCCGATCGTGGTCCGGCCGCCCTCGTAGTAGGTCGCATTGAACGCGAGCCATAACCGCGGGCGAAACGTGTAGCCGACGTGACCCTGGACGCTCGCGAGCGGTTCCTGCTCGCGGCGCTGCCCGCCATAGAACTCATCGTTGTCCTCGAAGAACCAGACGCCGGCTATCGCCTCGAACGACCAGGGTCCGACAGGATGCGAAAGGCCGAGCTCGGGCTTCAGCGCCCAGCGATTCGTGCCGATGTTGACGAGCTTGTCCGCGTGGTATTCCCCGGTCGGCGCGGAAACGGTGAGGCCCGCGCCCAGCGTGGTGCTCGGCTTGCGCTTCACGAATTCCGCCAGGGGCAGGGCAGGGGCGCCGATCAGGTTGGTCGAGAACTTGAGCTTCGTGTCGCCGATCCCGGAGCGCGATGCCTCGGCATCCTCACCGTTCAGCGTGCCGGTGAAGTGCCCGGAGGAGCGCGGCTGCACGATTGCGACGCTCGCCGAGCGGCCCAGGAACCCGAACGTATGGCCGATTCCGACCGCGACCGAATTCACTTCCGCCTCGACGTCGTCCACCGGCAGCGAGGGGTCGATGAGAATGCCGCCGGTCGACCGTGCGAACGTCGCGAGGAAGAACGTCGTGCCGACGGGGTTCGGCGAGTAGGCGCGCGGCTCCATCTCCTGCGCACCCGTCGGGGCGCTCCAGGTGCCGAGCGCCGTAATGGCCGCGAGCAAATACCGGCGCGTGCCTCGATTCATGGGCGCCAAGCCTGCCGAAGTTACACAACCGCGTACAGAGGTCTCCTAGAATAATCGCGCCTTGCGAATACCGGCACTCGCAATCGTCGTCCTGCTCGCTGGCTGCGCCCAGCTGCCCCCGTTGCCGGATGGACGGGCAACGGTGGCAACCGCCCCGGCGGAGAAGGGCGCCCTCGCCGAGAACATCAGGCGCGCCGAAGCGGCGCATCCGGGCCAGTCCGGATTCCGCCTCCTGAGTGACGGCTCCGAGGCCTTCCTGATCCGCATGCAGAGCGCGCGCCTCGCGACCCAAAGCCTCGACGTACAGACTTACATCTGGCATGCGGACCTCACGGGCGCCTATCTCGGCCAGGTCCTGCTCGACGCGGCCGACCGCGGCGTGCGCGTCCGGCTTCTCGTCGACGACCTCGACGCGCGGGCGAAGAACGACGGCTTCGCGGCGCTCGCGGCACATCCCAACATCGACGTGCGCCTGTTCAATCCCTGGGCCACGCGGAAGGGCAAGCTTTCGCAGGCGGGCGAAGGCGCGCTCAACTTCGACCGCATCAATCGGCGCATGCACAACAAGAGCTGGATCGCGGACAACCGGATCGCCGTGGCCGGCGGGCGCAACGTCGGCGATGAATACTTCGGCGCGGGGGAGGAGGTCAATTTCGTCGACCTCGACTTCGTCATGCTGGGCCCGGTGGTCCGTGACGTCTCGGAGACATTCGACCGGTTCTGGAACTCGGCCTCGGCCTACCCGATGGAAATACTCGACCCGGAGGGCGTCGACGAAGCGGCGCTCATGCGATTGCGCAACAGGCTGGCCGAACGCGCCGCAGAGGCGAGCGAGAGCCGCTACGCGAACGCATTGCGTGGCGAGAACCTGGTGCAGCGGATGGCCGCGGGCGAGTGGCCGGTGCGGTGGTCGTCGAGCTACCGCTTCGTGTCGGACGACCCCGAAAAGGTCTCGATGAAGAAGCGCGACGTCAAGCGCACCCATGTCGGCGTCACGCTGGTGCCGATGCTGCAGGCGGCGCGCGAGCGCGTCGCCATCATCTCGCCGTACTTCGTGCCGGGCGACGAGGTCACGGCCGCCTTCACGCGGATGGCCGGCGGCGGCAAGTCGGTCCGCATCCTGACGAACTCCCTGGTCGCGAACGATGTCGCCGCGGTCCACGGCGGCTATTCGCGCCATCGCAAGGCGCTGCTGAAGGGTGGCGTACAGCTCTGGGAAATGAAGCCGGGCGGTGGCGCGGGTGGCGCGAGCGTCTTCGGCTCCTCGGGCGCGAGCCTGCACACGAAAGCGTTCGTCGTGGACGGCGAGAAGCTGTTCGTCGGCAGCTACAACCTGGACCCCCGGTCGACCTGGCTCAACTGCGAACAGGGCGTGCTGGTCGAGGATGCCGTCCTCGCGCGGGAACTGGAAACGATCTTCGAGCGGCAGATCGGCGGGTCGCACGCCTGGCGCGTGACTCTCGGGGAGGGCGGACTGCGCTGGAGCGACGGCGTAGAGTCATTCGACTCCGATCCGGACGCCTCGGCCTGGCAGCGTTTCCAGGCCTGGGCGACCCGCGTCCTGCACCTGGACGCGCAACTCTAGGCAGGCCAGGCGGCGCGGGTCAGAAGCGCGCGGTCAGGTAGAGCTGCGGGCCCCAGTAGTCGTACTTGTACTCGCCGGTGAGCCGCGGCTTGTCGGCTTCGATCTTGAGGCCGAACGCGTCGACGGCGAGGCCGGCCCCGTAGCGGCCGCGGAACCGGTACTCGGTGTACGCGCGGACGTTGTACAGCGAGCCGGAAGCCTCGAGCGTGTTTTCGCCGAACTCGATCGAGAAATAGGACGCGCCGAGTCCCGCCGACCAGTTGTCGGAGAAATGGTGGTCGTAGCGGATGCCGATGAGCGGCAGCGGCAGGTCCGCGGAATGCGATGTGGATGCGTCGAGATCGTCCTCGCTCAGGGAGCTCGATCCATTCAGCGACAGCGAGATCTTGTCCCAATGGATGCCAAACGTGGCCGCGAGCTCGTTGCTGTCGTTCTTGATGAACGAGTACGAGTAGGTGATCGGGATCAGGTCGATCGACCACTTCGTGCGGATCTCGGCGTCGACCGGGTAGACCTCGTCGCCGATCGTGATCTGCTCGTCAATCGTGCGCGTGGCGTTCTGCGTGAATTGGCTCCAGCTCGCGGCGACACGATGCTTCTCCGCGATTCGCCACTCGAAGCCGATCAGCGCTCCCGACTGGTCCTCGTCCATGCCGAGGTCGTCACCCAGGCTGACGTTGTCTCCTTCGCTGTCGGTGTCGTCGAAGCGCACGTCGGTGTTGAATGCCGGCAGGAACCATCCCGCGACGAACTTGAAGCGCTCGTCCCCGGGCGACAGGGAGTCCGCCTGCGCCGCCGCGCCCGCAAGGCAGGCGAGGGCGCCACTCGCCAGGGAAACCGCAAGGATGTGTCGATTCATGTGCGTACCAACCCCCGTCCGGATGGTTCGGCAATCCGGTGGCGCAATCGTACACCGGGGCCCGGCATCCTGCTCGGGCAACTGCCCCTTGGGACAGGCGCTTCCCGGCCCATCGGACGCAGGCACTAGACTGTTGGACGCAGGCACGAGCCTGCACCAACCGCGGGCGCTCGCCGCGCCCGCATCCGAGCGAGAGCACGCCGATGAAGCCGAACGCATCGTCTGCCATCCTGTTCGTGGCGCTACTGATGGCTGCGGTGCCAGCCGTGGCCGAACGCCAGAAGGCGGATGTCGTCATTCTGTTCAACGGGGATCGCCTGACAGGCGAAATCAAGTCGCTTGCCTACGGGCGCCTGACGATGGAAACGGACTACATGGGGACCGTGCAGATCGAGTGGCCCGACGTCACCCGCGTCGAAAGCCCGCAGTCCTTCCTGGTGGAGGACACCGGTGGTCACCTGCTTTATGGAAACTTCCCCGCGGATCCGGAACCGGGGTATTTGTCGGTGATGGCGGGCGGTGCGATCACGCATCGCGTCGCGTTCCCGCAGGTCGCGCGGGTCTCGCAGTCAGAGGATCGCCTGCTGGACCGCGTCCACGGTTCCTTCTCGCTCGGCTTCGACTATACGAAGTCGAGCGACATCGCGGTGCTGAGCGGAAGCTTCAACACGAACTATCGCGGCCCGAACTCGAGCTGGAGCTTCGGGGTCGACCTCAATTCGACGCGCGACCCGGCCCAGGGCACGATCGATCGCGATTCGATCAAGTACAGCTATCGCTGGCTGCAGCCGGGCAACCGGTTCTGGTCGGGCCTGACCTCGGTCGAGCGTAACGAGGAAACCGGCATCGAGGCGCGCGTGCTGGTTGGCGGCGGCTATGGTCGTTACTTCCTGCAGTCCTCCAGCAACGAGGTCGCCGCGCTTGTCGGTATCGGCGCGTCGCGCGAATGGGCGACCGGCCAGGCGGACGACCAGACGAGCCTCGAGGGCATCCTGGGCGTCGACTGGCGCATCTTCGATTTCGCCTCGCCGACGACCAGCCTGAGCGCCAAGGGCATCCTGTATCCGAGCCTCACCGAGTCGGGCCGCTACCGAACGGATGCCAGCGTCTCCCTGCGCCGTGAGATCGTGAGCGACTTCTACATCGACCTGTCGTTCTACCAGACCTACGACTCCGACCCGCCGGACCTGGAGGCGGCAACGACGGACTACGGCATCGTCACCTCGCTCGGCTATTCCTTCTGAACGGAGTCCGCAGGCTGCGCGGCCCGCCACCTTCCCTTAGAGACAGTACCCGCGGGCGGCGGCCGGGCATAGCGTGGCGCCCGGATGACGGGGCATTCGGCCCGCAAGCTGCGGGTCCCGCGTCCTATCGCATTCAAGGAGCGCACATGAATCGCAAACTGGCTTTCGATCGACGTCTTGCCGCGGCCGGAAAGGCCTCGGCGGGAGTTTGCGGGGCGGTCGCCTTGGCCCTCGCAGCGGGTTCCGCGGCGGCAGCCGAGGTCGGCGACACCTCCCTCGATCTGTACGGGTTCGCGATGCTGGATACCGGCTACCAGAGCGGCCAGAACGACCCCGACTGGTTCGACGTGCTGCGCCCGACCAAGCTGCCCGCTTTCGAGGACGAGTTCGGCGAGGACGGCGAGTGGTTCGCCAGCGTCCGCCAGAGCCGCCTCGGCGTGAAGACGAACACCGAGACTTCGCTCGGCAACCTCTACACGGTCTTCGAGTTCGAGCTCTTCGGCACCGGCGTGGATGCCGGCCAGACGACCTTC